>NZ_BDHE01000484.1:0-226697 GCF_054786175.1 Treponema sp. R8-4-B8 | reverse complement strand
TCTGGCGGCTCTTTTGCTCATGTTTCTTAGTACGGCTTTGATTGTTTCCTTTTCGGCTGATTTTAACGCCTTTGCTAATTCTTGACTGTCAACCTCTCGAAGCACTTTTTGCATTGACCTGTTGTCAAGAGTGCTGAGGATATCAAAATTGCTTTCCCTCAAGTCTGCAATTTTGAATTTTTGGTTTTCCTTTACCTTAAACGCGTAAATCCATTTATCATCTTTAAGTTCAAGTCCGTTGATGATAGAGCAATAGTCATCTGATTTGTCTGCTCCATAATCACGTTCATTTTCAAAGAGAGTTACAGTAAAATCATTAACGGTTTTTCCTGTTCCATACGTGGTTATTACAATGCTAGTACCCATGTTATTTTTTTCCTCCTATAAGTTCGTCTAATTCCTCTTCAGTAAATTTCCCCTTGTCGTCTTCATCTTCAGTAGTTTTCCCCTTGTCTGTTTCATCTGCTTCAGTAGATTCCCCATTGTAATCGAAGTCTTCTTTAATAATTTTTAGAGTAATTGGATCATCTGTGAGAGAAAAGTTCGTAAAAGCATTTAATTTATAAGCCAGAATTCGCGTATTATCGCCTGCTTGTATTGATAGTACGGCTGCCAGTTTAAGTTCCATTAATCGACGGGTATACTTGTCTTCTTCCTGGTTAATGATATTTTCAAATAAATCACTTATTACTGCGGCATCAACACCATCAACTACAAATCTTAAGCCATATTCAAGAATATCCCGCTGTTTCACTTTTTCAATATCAATTTGATCTTCTAATGACAATAAACCCTCTCTTCTGGCCTTCTCTGAGCATGCTGTCGCCCTGGCAGAAACATTGTAGTATTCGGCAATAAATTTATCATGTGTCATATTTGTATCCTCCTTATGAATTAAAGTGTATCCTTATTACTTTATTATATTATCAAGAAATATACAAGGAATTTACCACGAACCACACGAACTGTACCTACGGTACATGCACGAACTTTTCGCGCATATCTTGTCGTTGTTCGTGTTGGTTCGTGGTAAAAAATTTTCTTTTTAGACAGCTTCAGGCGCGGTTTTTATCCGCCAATACGCACAAACGCGTCTTTATACCCGATGCTTTTAAACCGTACAAGGACGGCGGCGCTTTCGCCCTGATTCAACGGGCCAATTAAAATGCGGTACACGTTATCCGCGCCTTTAAACACTACCGGAGAAAAACTGCGGTCAATTTGACTTAATACGCCTTCAACAAGATCAGCGGTAAGAGTTGCAACTTCCACATAGTATTTCCCTCTGTCAAGCCTGTCTATCGTTCTAATTGAAGGATTTTGATTCGCTGTTGAAGGCGCGTTTTCACTTACGCGCTCGTCAGTTTTTTCAGGCGCGGTAGACGTTATGCTAGGAATAATATCATTGGGATCAATTCCGTAAACGCCGGAAGGCGGCGGATTTGGATTTGTTTCCACAGGTACCAAAACCTGCTGCTCCTGCCTTTGCGCTTCTTGTTCGGGTTGCCTTTGCGGCTCTGGTTCAGTCCGCTGTGGAGCTGTAGCGACTTCAACTGAATCCAGCGTATCTTTTACAACATCTTCACGGGGAGTTTCCGTTATAAATTCCGGCACGTCTTTTATCACTTCTCTAGGAGGCTTTTCAGTACTTTCAGCTGTTTGCTGCGCGGGCTGTTGAGTTTCTTGTACCAATTCAGTTTCTCTTTCAGGTTGATTAACAGGCGGCGTTTGCGTTACAGTAGGCTGTTCAGACGGTTCAACCACATAACCGGGAACATCGACAATTTGCAATCTGCCGCTGCCGCCCCATTCTGGCTCATCAACAATATAACCGGGCGCCGACGGTGGTCTGGCGGGCGTTTCAGTTGGCTGGCTTTGTGCGGCAGGCGGAGTGTATGTGTCTTCTCTATACACATCCTCAACCAGTTTATCTTCGTCAATTACATTTCCGGAATCATACTCAGGAGTTCCGGTAGCCATACTCTCCGTAAAACGCATATAGGCCATAGGATCCGCGGGCTGTATCATTCTGATTCTGCTTATCGAACCTGCCCTCATTCCAATTAATTCGGCGGCTTCGCGGGAAACTACCGCGAGAAGACCGGGACTGGATAAAGTATCAGAGACGATTACTCGCGTTTTTTTTCCGTTTTCAATATTGGTAATGTCAACTACAGTGTTTTTTGGAAACGCGTTAGTGGCGATATAAAAACCGGTTGAAGGCAAGTCTCCGTTAGGCGCGACTGCGGCTGAGCCTTCCCACGGGGACGCGCCCTGAAACAATAAAAGCGACGCGATAATTACTAACGTAAGGCGTTTTTTCATTACTCTATTCTCCTATGTAGGGGACAAACCCTTTTGCAATTGATTTCATATTGTTATAATCATCCTGTGAAGATTCCCTCTTTATAAGGATTTTTTTTTCAAACACTTTTTCCTTCCTTGTAACCTTGTAAATAAAAAATGACACTTCACTCGAATCATTCAACTCCTTTTTATAATCTAGCAAAACAATCAGCATATAATCAATTCCGTAAACAACGGCTTCGTTTATATCAATAACTTGCAGAACGTCGGACGGGATTTTTTCAAGACGCATAATTGGAGCGTTACTGATTATATACCCTGCGTCAAAGAAAACGTCCATGAACGCGTTTTCCCATTGTATTGATTGCGACTGCTTTATGTCAAAATCTTCATTTATGCCCGTTTCAATCACATAAAATGAGACTGTCGCGGCGGCAACGCTTAAAGTCAGGGAAATTCCAATAATTACGGCAATAGCGATACGCTTTAACATTAGTCCTCTATAACTAATATCGGCACTCTTTTCAAAACACAAAATAAGAATCATACTGGATAAAATGAATTATTACGCCATACAGGTAAAAACCCGGTCAGAAGATAAATTCATTAAACTTTTTAAAGCCAGCCACCCGCAAATCAACTTGCCCATCCATTTTCCAAAAAGGCTTCTTGATATAAGGAAGGGCGGGAAGATAAGAGCTTCCACTCCGGCGGTTTTTCCCGGGTATTTGTTCATAGAAGCCGGCAGCGATGAAGAAATCATATCCTGCCAGTGGGAATTCAGGCGGACTGAGGGGTTTTACAGGTTTTTAAAATCAAACCGCGACATTACCCCGCTTGCGGACAGGGATTTGGAACTTGTCCTCCATTTTATAAATAATTCCGGCTCCGTAGCCGGGCGCTCCAAAGTGTACTTTAACGAAAATTCCCGCATTGTCGTCGTGGAAGGCCCGTTAATAGGGCTTGAGGGAAGGATAATAAAGGTCGATAGAAGAAAGGGGAGGGCAAAAATAAAGCTCGACCTTTACAATGATTCATTTTCTATCGATCTGGCTTTTGAGGTGATAGGGTCGCTGGATAATGATAAGGGGAGATAATGGAAAAATCAAAACGTCTGTACATTATCGGGGCTGGATTTGCCGGACGTACCCTTGCAAGCGAAATAACGACAAAGGCGATTTTTGGCGAAGTAGTAGCGTTTTTAGACGACGATCCTGAAAAAATAGGCAAAAAAATCGACGGCATCCCGGTTTTGGGACCAATCCGCGATGTAGCTCTTCTATTAAAGACAAACCCCGCAGACGAAGCGATTATCGCGATTCCAAGCGCGAGTAAAGAGTACCTTAAAGAACTCTACTCAATCCTTAAAAAAGCCAACTTCCAGAAAATCCGTATTCTTCCCGGAATTTCCCAAATAGTCGAAGGGGACGCCCACTTTATACAGACGCGCTCCATACATTTACAGGACTTATTGGGGCGAAACCCAGTAACAATCAAACTTAAACAGAGCCTTTCCTATGTGCGCGGCAAGCGCGTTCTAGTCACTGGCGCGGGCGGTTCCATTGGCAGCGAATTATGCCGCCAGTTGCTGTCGGGCGGAGTGTCCCGTCTGTACCTGTTAGGGCATGGAGAGAACTCAATTTACCTGATAGACAAGGAACTGCGGCTTTTACAGGACGAAGGGGTCGGGGAAAAAGCGGCGATTGTGCCTGTAATTGGGGACTTAAAAGACGCTGATTTTGTCGATTACATTTTAAGCCACTTAAAAGCCGACGCTATTTTTCACGCGGCGGCATACAAGCACGTCCCCATGATGGAAGAAAACCCCGTCGCCGCGATTGAGAACAATGTTCTTGGGACTGAAAACCTGATCAATGCCGCCGTAAAATACGGCGTTAAACGTTTCGTCCACATATCCACCGACAAGGCGGTCGATCCCGTATCCGTCTACGGAGCGTCCAAACGCATCTGCGAACAGTTGGTTATTTCCGCGAGCGCGGACTCCCAGAAAAACGGTACAAACTTTGTAGTAGTCCGTTTTGGAAACGTGCTAGGCTCCCGCGGCTCGATTGTCCCGCTCTTCCAACAGCAAATCGAAAAAGGCGGCCCGGTGACAGTCACCCACCCGGACGCGAGACGCTATTTTATGACCATCAGTGAAGCGTGTTCGCTTGTTTTAAAAACTGGCGGAGTCGGCGAAAACGGCTGCCTGTACTTGTTAGACATGGGCGAACCCGTGCGTATCCGCGATTTAGCCGAACAGTTGATCCGTTTCCACGGTTACGAACCAGATTCGGAAATAAAGATCGAATACATAGGCCTGCGCCCAGGCGAAAGGCTTGACGAGACTCTAATCGGCAAAGATGAAACGCAAACCGAAACGGAGTACAGCCGCATTTTAAAGGTGAGCAAAAAAAATCCCTTTGTTTTAGACACTAAAAAACTCCTTGATGAATTGCGCCCCGTTTGCAGATTTGATCCCGCCAAACCAAAAGCCTACCGCAGTACTGAAACCTTACGAATCGTACTTGATGATTACGGTATTCTTGATAACGAAAAAACAGCGAAAAAAGCAGCGTAAGCCGATCTATCAAAGAATTTAAAAAGTTAATTAAACAAAAGAACAATCGTAACTATTAGCAGGCCTATAAGGGCTCCAAATGTTCCCAGCAGTACGCTTTTACGGATGGTTACTGTTCCTGATCCTACAACCGTCTCAGCGGATGTCTTATCTTTAACTTCTTGCGAATATTTGGCCATTAATTCTTGAATATTATGTACTCCCAGTTTACGGTATAATTTCTTTTGATGATACAATAGCGTATTATAAGCGATATTCAAGTTAAAGGCGATTTCCTTTGGCGAAATGCCTTTGAGGAGCATATTAAATAATTCTTGCTGCCGAGGCGTCAAATCATTACTCATAATTTTTTCCCTTTATATAATAAAAAATAATAAAAAATACCATTGGCGGCAATAAAATTCTCTCATCAATATTTGTGGGAATTTGTTGTTCTAAAATTTCAAGGCTGACGAGCGATATTGTAATTTCATTAAAATACCAATAAAATACCATTAATGGAAACTCTCCCTTTTCTGGAAGATATTTACCCTCCCAATTTCTTGTATGCGGTAACAATAAGGTCGCCTGTAGCCAAGGGCAAATTGATAAGCGTAGATGTTCCATTGCTCCCCGATGATTTCACGTTCATTACCGCAAAAGACATCCCGGGTAAAAACACGCTTGAAAACACTAAAATCCCAATTCTAGCGGAAGAATATTTAAATTATATCGGCGAACCTATAGGCATTTTATTGGGACCGGATAAAACAAAACTGGAAGAATTTTCATCCAGATGCATAGTGCTTGACGATGAAGAAAACGCCATTTTTTCTTATGGCAATGAAAATCCCCTTATATTAAAAAGGGAAATTGACACGGGAAACACTTTTGAATCGTTTAATGAGACAGGGCGTATAGTAACAAGCAGTTATAAAACAGGCATTCAGGAGCATTGGTACGCGGAGCCTATAGGCGCGATTTCATGGTTAAATACCGGACAGGAAGAGAATAGTTTAAAGAGCGGCATAAATCCTATCACTATAAAAACCGCCACGCAATGGCCGTACCATGTAAAAAGAGCCGTGACAAGCGTATTGAATATTGACGCGTCATTAGTTTTGGTAGAGCCAACCTGCCTTAACCTTCACATGGACGGAAAATTATGGTATCCGTCGTTAATAGCTTGCCATGCAGCGTTGGGGACGTTCATTACTGGAAAACCGGTGCGCCTTATCCTGAGCAGGGAAGAAGATTTTCTTTATACTCCAAAACGCTGCGGTTCAAACATTAATATCGTATCTGCGATTGATGATAAAGGCGGCATAAACGCAATAAACATCGATATTTCCGTAAACCTTGGCGCTTATGAGGTTAACGGAGATGAGATTCTTGATAAAATTTGCCTTGGAACGCTTGGTTTATATAATTTTGACAAATTAAAACTCACGGCAAAGGCATATTGCTCAAATATTCCACCTCAAGGATCATTTACCGGTTTTGGTTTAGCGCAGGGGCTTTTTGCCATTGAGCGCCATGTTTCATTGATTGCCGACATGGTCAATCAAGACCCTGCCGAATGGAGGGAAAAATATTTAGATACGCAGCTTTTAACGCCTTCGTCAAAAGCTAAAAACAGCGCTTCAGGCGAAAATCTGATCAAGACTACGGCTAAAATGAGCGATTATAATCATAAATGGGCGTCTTATGAATTACTGCGTAAAACGCGTAAAGGGAAAAAAACTGATATAGGCGAAAAACCACGCGGAATTGGAATTGCGATTGGATTTCAAGGAAACGGGCTTCTTTATCATGGCGAGGATAACGGCTTCTACGGCGTAGAAGTAACGTTGACAAAAGAAAGCCGCCTTGAAATAAAATCAAGCATTACAAGTCCCGAAGATTATTCCAGAATATGGGCGAGAATCGCCATGGAAACCATGTCCATAGAACATAATATGGTCAGTATTATTTCAACCAACGCGCCCGATTGCGGCCCTTCATGCGAGTCCAGAAATATTACCGTTGTCACCAAATTAGTGGAAAAATGCTGCCTCGCGATCCGCAAACAGCGTTTCCACGATCCTCTGCCTATTACGGTGCGCCGCTCAATAAAACCTTCTAACGGAACTCTTTTAGGCGGCCGTTTTGCCCCTCCCCCCGGAAAAATTCTTGATATTAACAGTTTTTCAAAATTGGGATTGGCGTGCGCCGTAGTGGAAGTGTCAATCGATCTTGTGGAATGCGTTCCCGTCGTGCGCGGCGTCTGGCTTGGAGTTGACGGCGGAAAAATTATTTCAGCTAACAGAGCTAAAAGAGCGCTGACGCGGGGGGCGGCGCAGTCTCTTGGATGGGCGTTTACTGAAAATATCGAGTATGTAAACGGCGTTATTCCAAGAGCCCAATACGATAATTTTACAATATTTTCCCCCGTGGAAATTCCTCCTATTCACATAGATTTTATCACGGGAGATTCAAACGAGCCTAAGGGTATAAGCGATCTTCCGTTTACATGCATACCCGCCGCGTTTCTTCAGGCCGTCTCCCAAGCTATGGATTACGGCTTTAAAACAATTCCTCTAAAAAGAAATGAAATTTGGGAAATTGTACGCGCGAGAAATCTTGATACTTCCATACAGGGGGCAAGATGAAAATTGAATTTATTTTAAACGGCGAAGACGTTGTTTTTGACGGCGAGGCCGGAGTGCGGCTTATCGATATTTTACGCGGCAGTTTTGGTTTGTTTGGATCAAAACCAGGCTGTCTCGCAGGTCAATGCGGCGCTTGCACGATTATTATTAACGGACAGGTCAGTCCCGCCTGCTTAATACCCGCTTTTAGAATACGCGGAGCCGAAATAATCACCATTGAAGGTTTTTCACAAACAATTGAATGTCAGGAAATAAGAAACGGCTTTGAACAGGAGCATCTTGGAAATTGCGGCTATTGCGAGGCGGGAAAAATCCTGTGCGCCGAAGCGCTTATAGAACATATCCCCTTCCCCACCAAAGAAGAAATATTAACGGGGTTTTCAGGAATTAAGTGCAGATGTACTAATGTTGAAAGGCTCGTAAAAGCTGTGAATATCATTGCCGCGCAGCGGCATAGGAGGCTGAATGCAGACGCCTCTTAATCAGGTAGTTATTCCCTCTTCATTTCAGGAATTATTCGCGGCATGGGAGCGCTTCCCAGACGCAGTCTTATTCGCGGGAGGAACTAATGTTATTGGCAAACAGGGGAATAATATACTCTACCTTCCGCCTGTATTTCTTTCACTTGATAAAATTGAAGAACTGCAGCGTATCACAAGAACGGAACAGTATCTTGAAATCGGCTCTATGGTAAAATTAAACAAATTATTAATGCTTGGAAAAATCGTTCCGGATGTATTATGCTCATGCTTAAAAAAAATCGCCGGAGTCCAATTAAGAAATATCGCCACTATCGGAGGCAATATTTGCAGCACTTCCCGCCTCCTCGATTTACCCGCTCCCCTTACCGCGCTAGACGCGCAATATGAATTCCGAAACGCGTCAAACATGACAAGATGGGTTTCCGCCGCCCGTTTTCATTCGGAGGAACATACGGCGCTGGAAAAACATGAATTACTTACAAGAATAAGGCTTCCGCTTCATCAATGGGATTATACCGTATACAAAAAGTTTTTTTGCGAAGATTATTTTAACAGCGAAACGCTTGTTTTACTCGCGAAAACCCGAAAAAATTTACTTTCTGATATTAGAGTAATTTATAAAGGGAAGGCTATTTTCCGAAATAAAGAGGGAGAAGACATCTTGAACGGCAAATATTTACCCCTGAACAGGAAATCAGCCAATGAATTTCTTATTAATTGGCTTGAATATCTTGATAAAAAGCATGAAATAAGCAAATTCTCAAAAAATTCGCTCTTAAATAGCATTGAAGAATGTATTATGGATCTGTCAGAGTAATATTTCCTACTATATAAAGACTTGTAATGACTTGAAAAACATACAAAATATTGATATTATAAGGTAGAAATCGGCATTTATTTTGAGTATGTTTCGGCTGCCAATTGACATGTCGTCTGTCTGACCGTTATCAATTTTTACCCTCATCTTCAGCGGATAGGCAGTTTTTGTTTTTCTTTTTTCCGGTTTTTTCCCCGGAAAGGTATTTTTTTTGTATTTTACATTTAACAATTATCACACATTCGTAGAAATCAGCCGTGAAATTCCCGCAATTCGCATAATTGCGCAAAAATTAGGATTTGAAGCTGATAGCGGCTCTTTTAAACCGTTAATCATAGCTGATGAAAACACGGCCTATATCGCCGCCAAAATATCAGACGGCGCTAAGTATCCTTATCTTTTTTTAAAAAGCGGCGAAGATAATAAAACATGGCAGTCCGTGGAAACAATACTTGCCGCCGCTTCCAAAGCCTCCCTTGGCAGAGACGGCGTTTTTATCGCGGTCGGCGGCGGAGTAATTGGCGACCTTGCGGGTTTTGCCGCCTCCATTTATATGCGCGGCTGCCGTTTCGTCCTTGTTTCCACTACCCTGCTCGGCATGGTTGACGCTTCCGTCGGCGGCAAAACCGGTTTTGATCTTTTTGGCATAAAGAACCTTGCGGGCAGTTTTTATCCCGCATCGAGCGTTTATATGCCGACAGACGCTCTTTTAACATTGCCTCAGGCTGAAATAAAAAGCGGCATGGCGGAACTAATAAAAACTGCCGTCCTCTGCGGCGGAGACTTTCTTGAACAGCTAACGCCATTAGCGGAAAATATAAATAATTTAAATAAATTTTTAGAAGACGGCACGCTGCATAAATGTATAGAAAGAGCCGTTTTGTACAAGGGCGGCATCGTAAGCGAAGACTTCCTTGAATCGGGAAAGCGGATGCTTTTAAATTTGGGGCATACTTTCGGGCATGCGCTTGAAAGCGCGGCGGGATTGGGAAATATTACGCACGGAGAAGCGGTCGCGTGGGGTATGGTACGCGCCTGCGAACTTGGATTGGCGTTAGGCGTTACGCCGCGCGAAAGGGCAAAAAAAATTATCGCTCTTATTAAATCATTTGGTTATGAATGTTCATGCCCCCATCCTGCCGCGGCAGACATAGGCGTGTTTTTAAACGCGATGAAAAGCGATAAAAAGAAAAAAAACGGACGGCTTACATTTATTGTTCCCGACGATAAAAGCGCCCGTATTATAGCGCTTGAAACAAAAGAAACGGAAATATTAGAAAACATATTACAGGGCAGGTATGCGGTTTGAATTTGCGAAAAACAATATTGCTTCTTATGTTTCCTATTATATGTTTTTCCGTCTATTGCGAAGAAAATAGGGATGAACCTAGTGAAATAATTTCAGAAGAAGAATTAATACTTGATGATATTTCACAAAACGATAAATATGGCGAAGAGTCAATATTTATAATTAATTCTTTTAACTACAACGTTATAGGCAGGACTCTTCCTTTCGCGTTAAACAACAAAACTGAATTAAAAAAAGGAGAAGAAATAACAGGAAAAACAAATTTTATTAAATTTATAAATGATAAGAGGCAGCTGCTTATCAATGAAAGGGTATTAAAAAAAAATGTCAGGATAGAATATACTATCGCGGAAGCGGATGAAGACGGCAAATATCCTGTTGACTTGCAAATATACGTTGAAGACACGAAAAACATAATCGCGCTTCCGTATCCTAAATACAGTACAAATTACGGTTTTGAACTGACGATTAAAGCCCGTGATTACAATTTTTTGGGTTCAATGCAGCCTTTAAGGATCGATATAGGTTATAAATACGACCAAGACGGACAATCTTACTTTTCGTTAATGCTTGATTCCGGAACGCCATTCCAGATTTTTGGTTTTGACTGGTTTTTTGATTTTGACAATTATTTTGATTACCGCCCCGATATGTCGCTGCCATTTTATTTTAAAAACAAGACCGCGATTTCGATGGACATTCCTATTAAACGCACAACTCTTAATTTGCTGTTTTCCGAATCTTTTTTATTAAATGAAGAAAATGACGATACTGACAAACCTGTTTATGGAGATTTCCAGGAAGGGCTTTATTTGTCAAGCCAGCCGAATATATCGTGGAAGATACCAACCGGCCTTGAAATCGGCGAATACGGGGAACTGACTTATACTCCTAACATTTACGCCGTATTTAATCATGAACTCCCTTCATGGCCGCTTTCAGATAACAGAATAGGGCCGATAATACATTTTAATCATTCTCTTTATTTTGGGCGTATAAATTGGATTGATAATTTTCGTGAAGGCTTTTATGTTCAAATTAACAACGCGAACAGTTATAATTTTTATTACCCAAAAATCAACATGGAACCATGGGAATATAATTACAGCATAGATACAAAAGGATTTTTTATTTTTTTTAAAGATCGCTTTGGCCTTTCCGCGCGTTTGACCCACCGGCATTGGATAAATTCAAATTATGAATACGCGGGAGATTTATTACGCGGCGTTTATGATAAAGACGTAAACGCCGAATTTATTGTTTCTTTAAATTTGGATATACATATAAAAGTATTTAAAATAGACGCGTATGAATGGTTTCCCAAAAACAAGTTTTTACGCTCATTAGGTTTTGATTTGCATATAAATCCCGTTATTGACGGCGGATTTTACAAACAACCGTTAAAAGACGTATCGTTTGATTCTGAAAATTTTCTTCTTGGAGCGGGATTTGATATTATTATTTATCCGCATCAATTCCGCAGCATGTTCTTCCGCATATCAACATGCTGGGATTTTTCCAATATTTCAAAAAGAACTCCGATTGAATTATTCTTAGGCATGGAACATCATTATTAAAATAGTGGATAGTAGATAGTAGATAGTAAATAGTGGATTGTGAATTTCAAATAGGGGATTGGGAATATTTAATGAAAAAAATAGCGTTAATTGGATGCGGCAGAATCAGTTTTAAGCACATAGAAGCGTTTGTTAATAACTCTGACAAATTAACATTAATAGCGATATGTGATCCAGTATTATCCCGCGCTCGGGAAAAAGAATACGAATATATAAAAAGTTTGCCTAACGCGAAGATTTCCGTTTTTACGGATTATAGGGAAATGCTTGTTAAACAAAAGCCCGATATTGTAACAATAGCGACGGAATCGGGAAAACACTGCCAAATAGCGGTAGATTGCCTTGAAGCGGGGAAACACGTTATCTGCGAAAAACCGATGGCTCTTTCAACAAAAGACGCGGATTTAATGATTTCAACCGCTAAAAGAAAAAATCTTAAACTTGCAGTATGTTTTCAAAACAGATTTAACTCCCCCGTACAAAAACTCCGCGCCGCTTTGGAAACGGGACGTTTTGGAAAAATTCTTCACGGCTGCATACAAATCCGCTGGAACCGTAATGAGGCCTACTATGCCGAAGCGCCTTGGCGCGGCACATGGGAACAGGACGGCGGCACATTGATGAACCAGTGCACTCACGGCATTGACCTCTTGCAATGGATTATGGGAGAAAACGCCGTCCGCGTGCAGGCGCAAACCAGACGCTTTATGCGCCCTATTGAAGCGGAAGATTTTGGAGCCGCGATAATCGAATTTAAAAACGGCGCTGTCGGAATAATCGAAGGAAGCGCTGATATTTACCCTAAAAATATAAATGAGACGCTTTCTATTTTTGGCGAAAAAGGTTCTGTTGTAATCGGGGGGCTTGCGGTTAATAAACTGGAAACATGGCGTTTTTCTGATTCTGAAAAAATAGGTGACATAGAAGAAAAAGTTTTAAATCCAAATGAAAAAGACCCTCCTACAGTTTACGGCTTTGGGCACTCCGCCCTATTTAAAGATTTTGTTGAAGCTGTTGAAACTGACAGGGAGCCGCTTATTTCCGGTGAGAGAGGCAAGAAAGCGCTTGAGATAATTCTGGCTATTTATAAATCCCAAAAAACAGGCAAACCTGTTAATCTTCCCTGTAATTTTACTACCCTAAAAATGAAAGGATACTTTAACAGGTGAAAGTGCCTTTTTACGACTCTACCCGCGAATATATACTTTACAAATCGGAATTTGACAACGCTATTTCTGAAGTTATTGCCAGCGGCGCGTTTATTCTTGGAAAACAAGTTCAGGAATTAGAAGAGGCAGTATGCAAGTACACAGGCGCGAAATACGCGGTAGGAACAGCAAACGGAAGCGACGCTCTTTTAATAGCCAGCGATATAATGGGATATAAAAACGAAGCTGAGGTTCTTACTCCTGTTTTTACTTTTTTCGCGTCAGCGTCCTGCATAGCCCGTTTAAACGGAAAACCTGTATTTTGCGACGTTGACGAAGACACTTTTTGCATTGACATGAATGACGCGGAAAATCGCGTTTCAGAAAAAACAAAAGGGATACTGCCTGTTCATTTGTTTTTACAAACCGCTGATATGAACGCATGTATGGAGCTTGCAAAAAAACATCGCCTAACGGTACTTGAAGACGCCGCGGAAGCTTTTGGAATGAAGTCGCTTTATAACGGTGAATATAAACACTCAGGAACGGTTGGTGATTTTGGCGTTTTTTCATTCTTTCCGACAAAGACGCTGGGCGGATACGGCGACAGCGGAATGATTGTTACAAATAACGAAGAGCTTTATCAAAAAGCGAAAAGTTACAGGACGCACGGTTCGACAAAAAAATATCAACATGATTATATCGGTTACAATTCGCGTTTAGACACGTTACAGGCGGCTATATTAAACGTAAAATTATCCCACATAGAAAACGCTGTTCAAAAAAGGGCGAATCACGCAGCGCATTACCGTGAAATGTTAATAGACATTTCAGAAATTAAACTGCCCATAGTTAAAAACGGCTGTAAAGAAGCGTATTATGTTTTTTGCGTAAAAGCGGAAAAACGCGACGCGTTGGAAGAGCATTTAAAGTCAAAAAACATCGGAACTTCGGTATACTACCCTATCCCGCTTCACTTGCAAAAATGTTTTGAATACTTAGGTTACAAAAAAGGCGATTTTCCAATAGCGGAAAAGTTATGTGAAACTGTATTAGCGCTTCCTATGTTTCCCGAACTGACGGAAGACGAAGTAAGTTTTGTTTGTGATAGCGTAAAAGAGTTTTATAAAAAATGAGCGATAAACCCTATTTTGTCCATGAATCCAGTTATGTGGACGAAGGCGCTGAGATTGGCGATGGCACAAAAATTTGGCATTTTTGCCACATCATGCCCGGCGCAAAAATAGGGAAAAAATGTTCTATCGGTCAAAATGTAAACATAAGCTCGCGCGCTATTATCGGAGACGGAGTAAAAATACAGAACAATGTTTCCGTATACGATGACGTAATTATTGAGGACAACGTATTTTGCGGCCCGTCCTGCGTGTTTACAAATGTAATAAACCCTCGCGCTTTTGTTGAGCGCAAACATGAGTACAAAAAGACCGTTGTAAAAAAAGGCGCGAGTATCGGCGCGAACGCGACAATTGTCTGCGGAGTGACAATCGGCGAGTACGCGCTTATCGGGGCGGGAAGCGTTGTAACGAAAGACGTTCCGGCTTACGCGCTTGTCTATGGGAACCCCGCGCGCGTTATGGGAAAAGTAGATGAGAATGGGGAGAAGGTATAAATAACAAGGTATATTATGAAAGACTTAAGAAAATTTGATGAAGACGAACAAATAATAGGCACTCCAAGATATGAAGCATTCCAACAGATGTGCAGAGAAGCCGGACTTTTCGCGATAAAAGAGGCAAAAGACAGAGGTCTTCCGATTACCTATGTTGAAAATGATGAAATTATTAAGGAATACTCTGACGGAAGAATAGAAGTTCTTGGAAAAATTAAGCCTAAAGTTAAAGTAACTAAAAAGGTATATACGATAAAATGACTAATCGTATAAAAAGGCTTAGAATATTTGCGGGGCCTAATAGATCAGGAAAATCTACGTTATATAAATATTTAATTCAAATTAACGCTTTTAATTCTTATTATCACATAAATCCTGATCTTATCGCCAAAGATTTATCTGTATCGCTTAATCTTGATAATTGGCCTATAGATTTTTCTTTTAATGAATTAGTCAGTTATCTAAAATTATCACCTTTTCAAGCATTAGTTAATTATAATATTTCTGATCTTTTGTATTTCAAAGAGCGACGTATAGCGTTAAAAGACCCGTCTTTCAATGACAGTTACCTTGCCGCCGCCATCTCAGATTTTCTTCGTTATAAAATGATACAATCCGATTCATCATTTTCTTTTGAATCAGTATTTTCACATGATTCTAAAATTAAAGAGATTGAAATTGCGAAAAAAGCTAATTTTAAAATTTATTTTTATTTTATATCAACATCAGATCCATCCATAAATCTTCAACGCATTAAAAACAGAGTCGAAACAGGCGGTCATGACGTTCCAAATGTAAAAATTAATGATCGGTATTATAGAACTATGAATAATTTATATTCCGCGTTTAAATTGTCTGACAGGGCATATATTTTTGAAAACAGTTCCGAAAAATTAAACGGTTCATTTGACTTCTTTGTAGAAAAAAACGGAAATAATATTTATTTATCAAATTCTGATTTTGTCCCGCAATGGTTTGATGAATATTTATTAAAAAGACTTAATACTGAGTAATAATCTTAAATTTTTAATAGTGTTAAAACTTTTTAATTTAAATATTAAGAACATCTTCTTAAAAAACGTATTAATGCTGACCGGCGGGGCTGTTTTAGCCCAAGTAATAAATTTTTTATTATCACCGGTTATTACAAGATTATATACGCCGGAAGATTATGGCATTCTTTCTGTTTATAGTTCCATTCTAGGACTACTGGTTATTATTAGTTCATTAAAATATGAATTTGCAATTGTAATAGCCGATAATGACGAAACGGCAATAAATATTGTCGGACTATGCCTTGCTGTATTATTATGTATAATATCAATAATAATAATAATTTTATTTTTTGCCGGAAGTATAATATTAATAAAATTAAAATATGATTTAATTATACAGTACAAATATTTTATACCGCTTGGCGTATTTTTACTTGGTTTATATAATATTTTTTCACAATGGGCCTATAGAAGAAAAAATATTAAAAGCATTTCTAAAACAAAATTTACTCAAGCGTTATTTAATAATGTTATTAAGATATTCTTAGGTTTTGGAAAATTTAAAGCGACAGGATTAATATTAGGAACTATTGCCGGAGAAAGCGCCGGTTTATCAACGCTTTCTATTCCATTTTTTCGTGATGATTACCATTTATTAAAAGAAATAAAATGGCATAAAATAAAATATTGCGCTAAACGATATATAAATTTTCCCTTATTTACATCTATTAGCCAATTATTTAATCAAGCGGGTTTGTTATTACCCTCATTATTAATTCTTTCGTTATATGACGGCAAGACAGCAGGTTTCTACGGACTGGCCAATACCGTGTTAAATTTACCGATGATCTTAATTGGGAATTCAATAGGTGATGTTTTTTACACTGAAGCTGCCAGTTTTGGCAGGAATGATCCAAAACGTTTAAAAGAACTGTCAAATAAGCTTTTTAAAAAATTATTTATAATGGGATTAATTCCATTAATAATTTTATTAGCCGGAGGGCCGTTTTTGTTTGGTCTTATATTCGGAAAATCATGGATAGAATCAGGATATTTCGCCAGAATTATGGCAATAATTATTTTTTCAAGATTAATTTTTATGCCTATAAGCAGGCTGTATTCAATCTTTGAAAAACAAAAAGAAGCGTTTATAATTGATCTTTTAAGAGTCATTCTTGTTTTAGCGGTTTACTATATATCAAAATATTTATTATTAGAAATAAATATTTTTATAATTTTATACGCAATTTCCATGTCTTTTATATATTTTTTAACTTTTTTAATAGCGCAAAATATTTTGAATAATAAGATTCTGGAGAATAATAAAGAACTTAAATAATGACAGCTTTTCATAATATAATCAATTTATTTTATTATTTTATATTTATAATTAGAAATATATTTTATTTATTATATTTAAAAAACATTACAGAAGCTATTGATGATAATTTTTTTATTTGTGGAGCACGATCAATAAAGGATTTAAAAGATGTATTAAATATATACTCGCTTTTCCATAATAATAAAAAAATAGACATTTCAAAACGGATTACTTATCATTTTCTATATAAAAAATGTGTTTTTACTGTCAGAGATATTAATACATCTATGATAATTGGAATTGGATTGTATTATAAAAATAAAAGAGATATCATTGAAAATACTATTCATGAAGGATTTACAGGAATATTACCTGAATGGCAGGGAAAGAAGATAGGTACAATATTGAGACTTCATGCAATAAATCATTTTAAGAGAAACGGTATGAATGGTATTTCTTCAAGAGTTTCTCTAAATAATTATCCATCATTGAAGTCGAACATTAATCTAGGGTTTAGACCTGTAGATAAATATTTTGATAAAGACTTAAATGAAGAAAGATATTATTTAATATGTCCTCTTAGCAATAATTACAGTTGGGATTTTATCGAAATTAATACCCATGTTAAATAAAGATAAATATATTGAATTTTGTACTGAACACTCCGATATTCCAATTTTCAGCCAACCGTGGTGGTTGGACGCGGTTTGTCCCGACAGTTGGGATGTTATCCTTATTGAACGAAATAATAAAATAATCGCGTCTTTTCCATACTATAAAACTAAAATAAAGAAAATATTTAGCCATATAGGAATGCCGCCGCTTACGCAAAAACTTGGTCCTTATATTGTATATGATTCTAATAAAAAAACAGAAAATAAAATCATTGAATATGAACATGAAATTTACTATGAAATAATTGATAAACTGCCTAAATGTGACAGTTTAAAAATTAATTTTGACTGGAAGTATAAGAATTGGCTCCCATTTTATTGGAAGGGATTCAAACAAACCACAAGATATACTTATATTCTTAATCAAATAAACAATCATGATTATATTTTTAAAAATTTTGAAAGAACAAAAAGAGAAAAAATAAAAAAAGCAAAACAATCTTTGAAATTAAAATTTGATTTATCACCTGAAGCTTTCTACGATTATTTCTCTGATGTTATACATAAACGAGGTGAAAAGGTTTCTTTCTCTAAAGAATTATTTCAACGAATATATAATGCCGTATATACGCATCAGACAGGACGTGCTTTTTATTGTACTGACAGTAATGACGATATTCATGCAATTAAGTTAATTTTATGGGATAAAGAATGTGCTTACTCCATTATGGGTATGAGGGAAAAAAATTTTAATACATCCGGCGGTAATGAATTTTTAATTTATGAAATAATTAAATATGTATCACAATTTGTAAACAGATTTGATTTTGAAGGCAGTATGATAAAAGGAGTAGAAGCGTCATATCGATATTTTGGTTCTCATCAGACGGAATATTACAGTATATCAAAATGCGATAATCTTATTTTAAGAGTGTTACGAACAATTAAAAATAATTAAAAATGAATAAATCCGAACTGCTATTACGTTTAGCTGATATTGAATGGGATGACTTTGAAGTTAAGGAAGCTCATTCCGAGCTTCCAAAGAATATTTGGGAAACAGTTTCCGCGTTTGCCAATTCTTCAGGGGGCTGGATTGTTTTAGGCGTATCACAAACAGGGAAAAAGTTTGAAATATGCGGAGTTGAAAAACCGGAAAAAATAGAACAAAGTTTTACTACTGTACTGCGCAGTCGCAGTAAATTTAATGTCTTGATTAATCCTATATGTAAAAAGTACAACATAGACGAAAAAATAGTTTTGGCGTTTTTCATTTCGTCTTCTGAACAAAAACCGGTATATTTCAATTCACTGTCAAATACATTTGTTCGCACCGCAAGCGGTGACCAACGCGCGACAGATTCAGAAATTAACGCGTTGTTTCGCGAGCAATCATTCGGCATACGTTCCGATTTGATTGTTGACGGGTTCAATTTTAATGATCTAAATAATGGATCACTGAATACTTACAGAAACAGAGTTAAAAATCAGAACCCGCAGATGCTCTATAATGATCTTTCTGACGCGGAATTTTGCGAGAAATTAGGCGTTACAAAAAATGGAGTGCCAACTTACGGCGGTTTATTGGTTCTTGGAAAAGCAGATTCTATACGTCGGAAATTCAGTGATTTTTGGGTTGATTATATTGAAATCCCCGGTACTTCCTACTCGGATGCTCAAACGAGATATACGTTTCGTATTCAAGAGCAAGAAAATTTATGGGAATATTATAATGTACTTATTCAAAGGCTTAGAAACTATGCCGACAATCCTTTTAAAATGGGTGATAACGGATTTGCGTATGAAGATAATATCCAGTTGGATGCCTTGCGGGAAGGATTTGTAAACATGTTAATGCACGCTGATTATTTTAGCGTAATTCATTCAACAATAAGAGTTTTCAGTAATAGAATTGTTTTTCAAAATCCCGGAAGATTTGATATTAATATTTTAGAGTGGCATAAAACCGCCATTTCCAAACCTCGAAATCCTGTGATTGCAAGAATGTTTCGTTGGGCAAAACTGGCTGAAAACGCCGGTTTCGGATATGATAAAATGCTTGCATGGAAGTATAAAGTGGAATTTGATACGAATATTGATTATTCGGAAGCTACGTTTTTTCTAAATGAAAAAGTTGATGAAAACGGTATAAAAACAACCCAGAAACATCAAAGAAATGAAATAGGAATAAAACAAAACGCTAATTCGACAAAAACTGTGGAGAAAACTGTGGAGAAAACTGTGGAGAAAACTGTGGAGAAAATCATGGAAGCCATTACAAATAATCCACAAATAACACAGGTTGAATTGTCGGAAATTACAGGATTAACAAGGCGCGGCATAGAATATAATCTTTCCAAATTAAAAGAAAAAAGGTTAATTGAGCGCGTGGGGCCGGATAAAGGCGGGTATTGGAAGATAATAACGTAAAAAGTTTGATTTGTTTTATTATGAGAATATTATTTGGATAAAATAACGGCATATATTATTGATTTCCTCGCCCGTTTTCACGTATCAGAATCAAGCGTTGTCCATTATGGAAAAATTGAAGATGTTTCCGCTAACGCGAAAATTATTATTGTTCCGGCTTTTTTTAACTTTGAAATAAAAAACTTGCCTGAAACTCCTTTTTTTCAAGTTGATAGTATCCCTGTGCTTTTTGGCAGTTCAAAAATAGAAAGACAAAACGGAAAATTAATAATATACGCCGATATTATCGCTTCTTCTTTTTTCTTGCTTTCCCGTTATGAAGAGATATTAAAACCTGAATGCCGTGATGAGCATGGCAGGTTTTTAGCGAAAGATTCCATTGTTTTTCAACAAGGTTACGGAAATAGGCCGCTGGTTGATGAATACGGTATACTGCTCCGCAAATGGTTACGTGAAATCGGAGTGAATGTTACTGCCGAAAATAAAGGATTTGGTAAAATACGCCTTACCCATGACGTTGACGAACCGTTCCATTTTAGCCGCCTTCAAACAGTATGCAAACAATACCTTAAGAATCTGTTAAAATACAATTATTCATCTTCTCCTTTTAAAAAATATTTAAATGAACGGTATGATGAGTATTATACGTTTCCAAAAATTATTAACTATGATAAAATTTTGCGTGAATCATTGCCTGATGTAACGGTAGAGAGCGTATATTTTTTTCTAACAGCAGGCTCATTCTTTAATTCAAAATACTATAATTTTTTTTCAAAAAAAATGAACCGCTTAATTAACACGCTAATTAAAGAAGGCGCAAAATTAGGACTGCATATAAGTTACGAAGCCGGTAAAAACCCAAAAAGAATAAAATATGAAGTAAAAAAGTTAAAAAAAATATTGAGTGACGCCAATGTTGTCAGCCGTCATCATTATCTGCAATGGCGAGAACCGGAAGACGTAATATTTATGGAACAGGCGGGAATTACTGATGATTTTACCTTATCTTACGCAGACAGCGCGGGGTTCAGGGTTGGGACTTGTCGTCCATACAGGTTCATCAATCCCAAGATAAAAGAATTAACTAATGTAATGATTCATCCACTGGAAATTATGGAATGTACTCTTAGCCTTAAAAAGTACATGAATTTTGATTATGAAAATGCTTTAAGCACATGTAAAGAAATAATTGATCAAGTCTATAAACATAATGGGGAACTTGTATTATTGTGGCATAACACTGAATTTATAGGTTTGAATTATCAGGAAAAATTGTATAACGCTGTTTTGGAATATATTAGAAAATAGCCATATTCCAATGGAAACCGTACTCAAAAAAAGATAAATGATTTTATGAAGAAATATATTCCATTACTATTGAAATATTTATTCCATTACTACTGAAATAAATATTCCATTACTACTGCAATAATTAATACATTTTAACTGGAATATTTACTCCATTACTACTGGAATATTGTCTTGTATTAGTGTATACTAATACTATGAAGTTATTAGAAATACAGGATATAAGCGCCACTCAAAGAGTAAAGTTGGAGGAGCAGGAACAGGGACTTATACGCAAATCATTGTCTGAACTTCCGGACATAAAAAGCCACGCGCTGGTCGTATGCGGCATAAGGCGGTGCGGGAAAAGTACTCTGCTCCGGCAATTTGTACATAAATTAAAAAGGCCTTACTATTACTTAAATTTTGACGATATCCGCCTTGCGGCTTTTTCCCATGCGGATTTCGGGCTTATAGATAAAGTTATTGCCGAATCAGGCGCAAAATTGATTTTTTTTGATGAAATTCAATCGGCGCAACGGTGGGAATTATACGTCCGGCAAAAACTTGACGAAGGTTTTCAGGTTGTCATTACAGGTTCAAACGCTTCACTTTTAAGCCGGGAACTTGGAAGCCGTTTGACGGGGCGGCATCTGTCAAAAGAGCTTTTTCCTTTTTCTTACATGGAATTTTGCAAGTTTACGGAAGTTAATCCCGGCTCGCAGTCCCTGTCAAATTATATTGAAAAAGGCGGCTTTCCTGAATATTTAAAAACCGGCAATACAAATATTCTGACCCAGTTGCAGTCGGATATTTTGTACCGAGATATTGCGGTGCGGTACGGAATTCGCGATGCCTCGTCATTACAGCGTTTGTTTGTTTATCTTGTGTCAAATCCGGCCCAGCTTTTTTCGCCAAGCAAACTGACAAGCGTTGCGGGCGTCAAATCGCCTACTACGGTTTTGGAGTATATCTCCTTTTTTGAGGCGTCTTACCTTATAAGCCTTTTGCCCCGTTTCGCTTGGTCTGTCAAGGCTCAGAATCTTGCGCCTAAAAAGGCGTATATAGCGGATACGGGACTTATAAAAACAAGCGCCGTTTCATTTAGCGGCAATTTGGGCGCCCTGCTTGAAAATTGCGTATATAACGTCTTACGGGCCAAAGCCGGCAGTTCCGCTTTACCGTCGGAGATGGGAATTTACTATTTTACCGGCAAAAGCGGCGGTGAATGTGATTTTATATTTTCATCGCGTAATAACCCTTCCTGTTTTCAGGTTTGTTGGGAACTGACGCATGATAATCAGGATCGGGAAATTAACGGTTTGATTGCGGCTATGGATTTTTTTGATTTGGATTATGGTACTATCATTACATTCGATACTGAGGATATAATTAAAACTAAAGGAAAAAATATTGATGTGATTCCCGCATGGAAATTTATGGCAAAGGAGGACAATAATGGCAAACGCGGAAATACTAAAAAAAATCTCCGAAAAAAAAGTTAAAATCGGAATAATAGGTCTTGGGTATGTGGGGCTTCCACTTGCGGTTACATTTGCCCGTAATGGCGTATCTGTGCTTGGTTTTGAAAAAAGTTCCCAAAAAACTGACGCTGTGAATAAGGCGCAAAATTATATCAGCGATGTGGATGATTCGGATTTAGAAAAAGTTGTTTCTGAAACAAAAATGTTTTCAGCGACGGTTGATTTTTCGCGTATAAAAGAGTGTGACGCGGTAATAATTTGCGTGCCTACGCCGCTGGATAAATTTAAAAAACCGGATATGAGCTGCATTGAACAATCTTGCATTGATATTGGCAGGAATATGAAAACGGGCACTTTTATCAGCCTTGAAAGCACCACTTATCCTACAACGACAGAGAATTTTATGAAACCGATTATTGAGAATGAATCGGGATTACTTGAAGGAAAAAACTTTTGGTTATGTTTCAGCCCGGAACGGATTGATCCCGGAAACAAAGACTATAAAACAGATAACACTCCAAAAGTTGTAGGCGCCCTTGGAGAAGAAGCAAAACAAATAGCCGCCGCCCTTTACGGTCTTGCGATACAACACCTGCATATCGTGTCCTCGCCGCGAATTGCCGAGATGGTAAAAATTCTTGAGAATACATACCGGCTTGTAAACATTTCCCTTATTAACGAACTTGCACTTCTCGCCGGCAAAATGGATATTGACATTTGGGAAGCTATAGAAGCGGCAAAGACAAAGCCTTACGGTTTTCAGGCTTTTTATCCAGGTCCCGGCATAGGCGGACATTGCATCCCGCTCGATCCTTTTTATCTTGAGCATATAGCTAAAAACTTTAATTTTGAACTTTCCATGATCCATACCGCCGGAGCTATCAATGATTTCATGCCTTACCGCATTATGAACAAAATTTCTTTTGCCTTAAACCGGCATAAGAAAGCGTTAAACGGTTCTACTGTTTTATTTCTTGGCATTGCCTATAAACCCGATATTGACGACGCGCGAGAAAGCCCAGCCCTGTTGGTAATGGAACAAGTCGCAAAAAAAGGAGCGAAAGTTTTTTATCATGATCCTTATATATTAGACGTTACAGATGAGCATGGAAATCATTACACAGGCGTTTTGCCCACCGACGAACTTCTTAGCTCCGCCGATTGCGTCGTGTTTACAACTAACCATTCCTGCTTTAATGTCGATTATATCGTAAAAAAAGCGCAGTTAGTTGTAGACACCAGAAACGCCGTTAAAAATATTTCTATAGAAACGGATAAGGTTTTTAAGTTGTGAAATTTCTTGTTGTCAGCGACCGTGAATATAAAAAAACCAACCGCGGTATTGATATGATAACTTTTTATCTTGCTGAAAATAAACATTCGGTAGATCACCTTGTTTTTTTTACCCGAAAAAAATATTCCCCCAAGCAAGTCAGCGTGAATATACGCCAGCTTTATACTTACGACCCTATCAGGCTTTATTATAAGATAATACAATTTATTTTCCCTTCATTTATTCTTCTTGCTTATTTCCGCTTTTTAATTAGGAAACAAACTCCTGTTGATTTCTCCCAGTATGATTATGTCGTTCTTGAATCCGGTCTGCCTATATATTTTTCTCTTGAAATTTCCAATAAAATAATTTATCGCCAGTCTGATCCAATTTTTATATGTTTTAATTCAAACAGGCGTTTTTATAAATTACTCGAAGAAAATGTTATAAAAAAGTCAGTCTTTGTTACAAGCGCGCTTAAAGAACAATATTTTCCAGTTAAATATAAAGATAAAATTACATACTTTCATTCAGGTTTCATTCCATATCAGGAATCAAATCCTATATATCCTAAAAAACAGTTTGTAATTATTGGCGGAGGAATCGACCTGAAATTATTAAAAAAAATGGCAATAAATCATCCTGATTATATTTTTTATGTAATAGGAATTCAAAGGATAAGAATTCACCAGAAAAATATTATTTTTAAAGGTTATCTTGATTTTAATGAATATCAAAAAATTATTTTATCTTCTTTTGTTGTTATTATTCCTTATTCAAAACATTTTACATACCTGTTAAGACAAACGTCATTTTCCGCTAAAATTTTACTTCCAATGCAATTAGGCATACCAATACTTATTAAAGCGTATGGCGACATTCAAAATAAAGATTATGATAAAAAACTTTATGTATATAAATCTCATAAAGAGGCGTTAACTACGCTTAAAATACTCGCGTCATTATTTAGATATAATGGTTTTGATAGAAAAGCGTCAAATGAGACAATGAAGTTTCTTATTCCGCAAATGTATGAAAACCGGTTAAAGAAACTTGATGAGATTTTTAATCGTTATTTGAAGATTGAAGTCGATTAACACGCAATAATATCTTATAAAGGAGTTGTAATGCAGGCGATTATTCTTGCCGCGGGCATGGGAAACAGGCTCGGTAAATACACAAAGAACAACACTAAGTGCATGCTTCCAATAAACGGAAAAACACTTGCCGAACGAGCTCTTGACGCTTTAGACAAGGCGGGGATTCGTAAATGTATTTTTGTTGTCGGATATAAGAAAGAAAATGTTATCGCTTTTTTAGGAAACAGTTATAAAAATATCGAAATTATTTATGTGTCAAATGATATTTATGACAAAACCAATAATATTTATTCGCTTTATTTGGCGAAAGATTACTTGCTTCATGACGATACGCTTCTTTTAGAAAGTGATTTGATTTTTGAGAGCCGCTTAATTTCCGATATGCTTTCCAATTCCAACCCGACAATTGCCGCAGTCGCGCGTTTTGAGTCGTGGATGGACGGGACTGTCGTACAGATTACCGAAAACAGTGAAATTGCGGCGTTCATTCCCAAGAAACTTTTTACATTTAACGAGAAAGACTCATATTACAAGACCGTCAATATTTACAAATTTTCACGTAATTTTTCGCAAAATACCTATGTTCCGTTCCTTGAGGCTTATTCGCGCACAATGGGCAATAATGAATATTATGAGCAGGTTTTGCGCGTTATCGCTACTCTTGACAAGAGCGAGTTAAAAGCGTTTGTTTTAACAGGCCAAAAATGGTATGAAATTGACGATATACAAGATAAAAATATCGCTGAAACTATTTTTTGCGATTCTCCAAAAGAAAAACTCAAACGGATTCAAAACGCTTATGGCGGATATTGGCGTTATCCTTCAATGCTTGATTTTTGCTATCTTGTAAACCCATATTTTCCTTCATCGCAAATGTTATCTGAATTAAAAGCGTATTTTTCCGATCTTCTTTCTTCATATCCATCGGGGCAAAACACTCAAAATTTGCTGGGAGCAAAACTCTATAATATTGAAGAAACTCAAATACTTATAGGCAACGGGGCGGCGGAATTAATTCGCGCTCTTGTGTCGGCAGTAAATGGAAAAATAGGAATAACATATCCTACTTTTAACGAATACGCGGAAAGTTTTATAGCCGCCAATTCTATCGGGCGCGGTAAAAATGAAATCGTACAATTTATTCCCCGCGATTTTTCATATACTGCGGATGATCTAAAAACTTTTTCAAAAAATTGCGATGTTATTCTTCTTATCAATCCTGATAATCCGTCAGGCAATTTTATTCCACGGGACGATTTAATAAATCTTGCCGCAGAACTTAAACAGCATGGAAAAATGTTGATACTTGACGAATCGTTTATTGATTTCGCGGATATTGAAAAAAACCCGTCATTGCTATGTCAGGATATTTTAAATGATTATCCAAATGTTATCATAATAAAATCGTTAAGCAAAAGTTACGGCATTCCCGGAATCCGTTTAGGCGCGTTAGCCTGCGGCGATGAAAATTTAATCATGCAAATAAGAAAAAATCTTTCAATATGGAACATTAACTCTTTTGGTGAATATTTTTTACAAATCATCGGCAAGTATCAAAAAGAATATAAAAAGTCCTGTGAAAATATCGCCACAGAGCGAATTAATTTTAAGGGTTTGCTTGATGAAATTAAACCTTTGCGTGTCTATCCTTCCCAGGCAAATTATTTTTTGTGTAAATTGCATGGAATTTCCGCTCCCGCATTGACTGAACGTCTGCTTGTTGAACATGATATTTTTATCAAAGATCTTACCGGTAAAACCGGAATTACCGATGATTCTTTTATCAGAATCGCCATACGGAATAAAGACGATAATAATAAACTTGCTGATTGCTTTAAAAATATTTTTATGAATAAATATTAAATGATTGATTTTTTGTACAACCTTTTTATCTTTCCTCTGGTACAAATTGTTGAAATATCATTTGTAATTGTTTACCGAATATTTAAAGATAAAGCGCTTGCCATATTCGGAGTAAGCGCCACCATTACGGCATGCACTATGCCTCTTTATTTTATAGCGGAAAAATGGCAGCAAATTGAAAGAGAATTGCAGGCAAAGTTATATCCTAAAGTAAAAAAAATAAAATCTGTTTTTAAAGGCGATGAACAGTATATGGTTCTTTCAGCCTATTACAGGCAGAATCATTACCATCCGATTTACGCCCTCAGAAGTTCTCTTGGGGTTTTTATACAGGTTCCCTTTTTCATCGCGGCATACGCGTATCTTTCAAATCTGGAATTTATAAAAGGAGCGTCTTTTATTTTCATAAAGGATTTAGGCGCTCCTGACAGGCTTTTGTCTTTCGGCGGCTTTTATCTTAACTTGCTTCCCGTTGTTATGACGCTTATTAACTGCGTTTCAGGAGCGGTATATACAAAGGGATTAGCCGTCCGTGAAAAAATTCAAGTTTACGGCATGGCTTTAGTTTTTCTTGTTTTACTTTACAATTCGCCGTCCGGCATGGTTCTTTACTGGACCATGAATAATATATTATCACTTATTAGAAACATTCTGGCTAAGACAAAACACGCGAAAAAAATAGTATACTGTTTTCTCTGCCTTTGCGTCTTGATTATTGATATACGTTTTATCCATCTCGGTTTCTCCCCCAAGCGTTTATTTGTCGCAGGCTTATGTTCTTTGATTTTCTTTGTTCCGCTCTTCATCAGATTTTATAAGTACTGTACAAAAAAGTTTTCGACATTAATTCAACCGGAACAGAATTCTCTATCTAACAACAAAACTTTTATTCTTTCGGCGTGCATACTTTTTATCCTTTGCGGTCTTGTTATTCCCGGCTCACTTATAGCGTCTTCGGTACAGGAATTTTCTTTTCATGATCCCTATACTACCCCGCTCCCTTTTATATTTTCAGTTTTTATTCAGTCTGCGGGGCTTTTTCTTTTATGGCCTCTTTGCGTTTTTTATCTTTTTCCAAAAAAAGTTAAATACGGCCTTACCCTGATCTTTTCGCTCATTTCTGTTACGGCTCTTATTGATACATTTATTTTCCCTGGCGATTACGGTTTTCTTACCACTTCATTCAGGTTTTCCAATCCCGATACATTTGAATCAAAATACAAAATCATTATTTTAAGCGGTCTTGCCACAATCTGCCTGTTATGCGGATTTACTTACCTTCTTTTAACCAAAAGAAAATTTATTTTTTATTCTTTTCAATTAATTATTCTTACAGCTCTTGTTTTTTTCGGCGTCTACAATGTTTTCAAAATTAACCGTGATTTTTTAAATTATGATAATCAAAGACGAAAATCAGGCATTAACGCGGCTTATTCACAAAAGCCTGATACAGTTTATCGTTTTTCCAAAAACGGAAAAAATGTTATCGTCATTATGCTTGACGCGGCTATTTCAGGCTACGTTCCTTATATATTCGATGAAAAACCGGAACTTGTAAAAGATTATTCAGGTTTTACCTATTATCCCAACTGTATCAGTTTCGGTCGCCATACCAGAATTGGCGCTCCGGTACTGTTTGGCGGCTATGAATATGAACCGCGTTTTATTCAGAAAGACCGTTCCTATGCGATGCAAAAACATAACGAAGCACTTTTAATGATGCCGCGTATTTTTCTGAATAACGGTTTCCGCGTTACCGTTATAGAACCTGTTTTTGCAAATTATAGCTGGAAGCCCGATTTAAGCGTTTTTGCCCCTTATCCCGAAATTACTGCCATGAATATCTTAGGTAATTATACCGGAATGTGGCTGCGTTCTCACCCTGAACTTAAAATTTTATCTGTTCCTGAAATTTTACAGGAACTGTTAATTCGTTTTTCTTTTTTAAAAATTTCCCTACCGGCGTTTAGAATATTTATTTATGACAGGGCAGACTGGCTTAAAGTGCAAAAAAACTCTTCCGAACAGATCTCGTTGGATACGATTGACAGTTACACTACTCTTGATTATTTACCTTTGATCACTGATATTTCAGATGATACGGTTAATACTTATATGGCAATTGTGAACCAGCTAACGCATGATAGCGCCATATTTCAATATCCCGATTATATTCCTAAAATGGATGTTACTAACCGAGGTTATGGGCCTTTTGCAGAAGAAAAAACTTATCACTCTATAATGGCTTCATTTATTCTTTTGGGAAAATGGTTCAAGTTTTTACAGGAACAGAATATTTATGATAATACCCGGATTATTATTGTTTCTGATCATGGAGTTTCCGTAAAAGTAAAGTATACTGGTAATTTTCTTTTACCTAATAATAACTGGCTTTCAAGTTATCATGCGCTTCTTATGGTAAAAGATTTTAATTCACATGGAGGCATTTTTACGGATGTGGCATTTATGACGCATGGGGATGTTCCGGTTATCGCGATGAATGAATTAATTGATAATCCAAAAAATCCTTTCTCTAACAATCCTGTTACAATAAATAAAAAAAATGGCGTCATCATCACAAGCGCAAATGCCTTGCAATTTAAAATTGCTGATGATCAATGGTTAAGCATCCATGATAATATATTTGATCCAAACAATTGGAAAAAGGAGAAAAAATGAATATTCCTCTTCTGTATATTGACCCTGGAACGGGAAGCGCGTTATTCTCAATTTTAATAGGGGCAGCGGCGACGGTTTATTTTCTAGGCCGCGCGTTAATAATAAAACTGAAAGTGTTTTTTTCAGGCGGAAAAACCGTAAGTGCCACGTCTTCCGAGCATCCTTTTGTCATCTATAACGAAGGTAAACAGTATTGGAATGTTTTTAAGCCTGTCCTTGACGAATTTGAAAGTCAGAAAACTTCTCTTCTGTACCTGACTTCGGCGCAGGATGATCCTGTATTTAATGCCACATGGAACTTTGTCAAAACTGAATTTATCGGCGAAGGTAACCGCGCTTTCGCACGCCTTAATATGCTTCGCGCCGGAGTCTGTCTTATGACTACTCCATGTCTTGACGTATACCAGCTAAAGCGTTCAAAAATGGTCAAACATTACTCGCATATTCTTCACGCTCCAAGCGACGCGACTATGTACCGTCTTTTTGGAATTGATTATTTTGATTCCGTACTTTTAACAGGCGATTATCAGGCTGAGGATATAAGAACTCTTGAGCGTCAGCGTAACATTCCTGAAAAGAAACTCCTCACTGTAGGATGTACATATCTTGACGTATACGCTGAAAAAATTAAAAACATTCCATCTGAAGAAAATCATCCATTTACCGCGCTTGTTTCCCCTTCATGGGGTCCCTCGGCGCTTTTGACCCGTTACGGTGAAAAATTGCTCGATCCTCTTTCCGCATCAGAGTGGCGCGTCATTATCCGTCCTCATCCCCAATCACAAAAATCGGAAGCCGCGATGCTTGAACGATTGCAAGCGCGTTACAAAGAATTGAGTAACATTGAATGGGATTATGAACGTGAAAATATTTATTCCCTTAATAAAGCCGATATAATGATTTCCGATTTTTCCGGTATTATTTTTGATTATATGTTCCTTTGCGACAAGCCGGTATTGTATGTTAGTCAGGATTTTGACATGCGCCCCTATGACGCGGATGATCTTGACCACGAGTTGTGGCAGTTTAAAACAATCAAGGAAGCGGGTATTGAGTTGAGAGAGGAACATTTTTCAAATATTGCTGAAATTATTAAAAAAGCGGGAGACAGCGAAGGTTTAAAATCTGCCCGTAAGAATGCCCGAGAAACGGCATGGCAGTATCCCGGCGAGGCAGGAAAACGGATTTTTGAATTCATGAGGGGAATTGCAAATGGCTGATATTCTTTATACGGTTATCATTACTCCTATTGTTCAAATAATAGAATTTGTTTATGTCTTCTTTTTTAAAGTTTTTAAAAACGCGGCATTTTCCGTCTTGGGAGTCAGCATGATTGTTTCTTTTTTATCGCTTCCATTGTATATAATGGCGGAACGATGGCAGATTATTGAACGCGATACAATCAAACGGTTAAAACCCGCTATAAAAAAGATAAAATCCGTTTTTTCAGGCGACGAGCAATTTATGATTCTTTCCACATTTTACCGTCAGAATCATTATCATCCTCTTTATTCTCTTAGAAGCTCTATCGGGCTTATAGTTCAGATTCCGTTTTTCATCGCCGCGTATTCATTTCTTTCAAATCTTGAGGCCTTGCAAGGGGTACGTTTTTTTTCCATAAAAGACATAAGCCTTCCTGATTCTCTTTTTCATATTGGCAATCTTTCCGTAAATATTCTCCCTATAGCGATGACTCTTATTAACTGCGCGGCGGGAGTCGTTTACACTCATAACCTTCCAGCCCGCGATAAAATACAAGTTTATGGAATGGCCGCCCTCTTCCTGATATTGCTTTATAATTCGCCTGCGGCTCTTGTTATATATTGGACGCTTAATAATATTTTTTCTCTTATCAAGAATATTTTTTATAAAATAAAAAATCCGTTAAAAGTTTTATATATTATTTTCTGCGTTGTTTCTTCGCTTTTTATTTTTTATTTGTTATTTCGCATGAAAACACGCGTGTTTAAACTAAGGCTTCTTACCGCGATAATTATTTCGCTTTTCTATTTTTTACCGTTATTTCTAAAAGGTTTTGATTATCTATATAAACATATTTTAATAAAATTATTTCAAAATAAAAATAACATGATTATCCTCCTAATACTTTCATGTTTTACGCTGTTTTTGCTTGCCGGTCTTTATATTCCATCATCCGTTATCGCGTCTTCGCCTGATGAATTTTGCTATATAGAAAATCACGCTTCCCCATTTAACTACATTATTCATTCAAATTTATTTTATTTTGGATTTTTCATTATTTGGCCTATTAGCGTCTTTTTGCTGTTTTCTGATAAAATAAAAGCTTTTTTGAGTTTTATTCTTGTTTTTCTCGCGTTAATCTTTTCAATCTATACTGTCGCTTTCAGCGGGGACTATGGCACAATAAATACCCTTTTTAATTTTAATACTACCGGCGTATTTGGGGTCAGCATTATTCAGGCCGTTCTTTCAATAATTACCCCTCTTCTATTACTATTTATTTTATTTTTTATTATCAATAAATGTAAAATTACATATTTAAATTCTTTTTTATCTATATTAATATTTTCGCTTGCCGTTATTTCCATATCCAATATTGTAAAAATTAAAAAAGCATATACCCTGTTGAGCGTAAAAATGGCTAATACTCCGGAAAAAACGTCGCTTGAACCTGTTTTCAGCCTTTCAAAAGAAAATAAAAATGTAATTGTTTTTATGGCTGACGCCGCGATTAATGGATTTGTGCCTCTTATTTTCGACGAACATCCGCAACTTGAAAAACAATTTGACGGTTTCACTCTTTATAAGAACACAGCTTCATTTTCAGGCCATACATTAATGGGAGCGCCTCCCATTTGGGGAGGATATGAGTATACTCCGTTTGAAATGAACAGTAAAAGCGACGTTCCCCTTGTCGAGAAACATAATCAGGCGCTTTTGACAACTCCATTACTGCTTGTAAAGGCGGGTTTTAACGTCACAGTGACCGATCCTTCTTGGGCAAATTATTCATGGATACCTGATATCTCCATATATGAAAAATATGATAAAATAAAAGCTTTTAATATTATCCGGCGCTATACAAGTTTATGGTATGAAAAAAACGAACCTGACAAAAAGGAATATACATATCCAAGAATAAAGCGCAATATTATATGGTTTTCCATTTTAAAAATGAATAATCCGCTTTTACGCCTTATTATTTATGACGCTGGCTGGTATTGGAATACGGATAATATGGGCAGATCAATTATTAACTTTATAAATTCGTACGCAATCATGGATTTCTTGCCAAACCTTACTTCCTTTGACGCCTCTGAAAATACGGCGCTTCTAATAACAAATGAAACTACTCACGATTCAGTATGGCTGCATGGACAAGACTTAAAGCCTTCTGAAATCCCGTCAACAATCGGAAATGGAAAATACGCGTCCTTTGGAAGGTATCATTCAAATACCGCCCTTTTATTAAAATTAGGCGAATGGTTTGATTACTTGCGCAATAATGGCGTTTATGATAATACAAGAATAATTATTATTGCCGATCATGGAAGTGGCGCTTATAACTTAATATCGGATGATCCGTTACCCATAAAAGGTGAAACTCGAGAATCATATAATCCTATTTTTCTATATAAAGACTTTGATTCTCATGGCGTTTTATCCATTAACAATGATTTTATGACAAATGCCGACGTTCCCTTTTTTACGATTAACGGTTTATTGGAAAATCCCGCAAACCCGTTTACCGGCAATCCTATTACCACGCTGTCTAAAAATGACGGAATATTAATTACGACATATCACGCGCCAATGGCCGCTAATCATGGAAAATATGTTTTTAACATCAGAAAAAATCAATGGATGTATCTTCATGATTCAATTTATGAAGCGTCAAACTGGGAAAATTATACATTGCCATGAAAATAATTCTTGATTGCAGACATCTCAATGCAAGCGGAGGAATAGGAGTTTATTTTAAGGGGCTTCTTCCCTTTTTTCTCGCATCAGGCGCTTCAATTTCCCTTCTGGGCGATGAGAATATTTTAAGACAATCAGCGCAAAATAAAACCGTTGAAATAGCGCATTGTACTATAAAACCTTTTTCCCTTCGCGATACTTTCGCTTTTCCAAAATCAATCCTAAAAAAAATAAATTCATGCGATATTTATTACACTCCCTATTTTAATGTTCCAAACGGCATAAAAATATCTGTATATTCCACAATTCATGATATACTTTTTCCTGATATGCCTGACCTTGTTTCTATACCGGGACTTTGGGCGCGTATGTATTTTTATAAAAGGGCTGCGCGTCTTTCTAAAGCAATATTTACAGTTTCAGAATTTTCAAAATCCAGAATTAAACACTTTCTTGGCGAATCATTAAATGTAATTAACGCTTCAAACGCGGTAATTGCGCCTCACATAAATCTTGAAAATCAAACTGTAAAAAAGAATTATATTTTATTTATTGGGAATATTAAGAAACATAAAGGGCTTAGCATACTGCTTGACGCTTTCTTGAAGTGTAGGAAAGAAGGCTTGAATTATGAACTTATTATTGTAGGCTCACAGAGCAACTTTCGATCTGGAGATAAGAAAATTTCAAAACGCCTTAACAGTCTTAAAGATCAGGGAGTTACTTTTACAGGTTTTTTAAGCGATGATGAAAAATGGAAACTCCTTGCACAAAGCGCTCTTTTGGTACAGCCTTCCCTGTATGAAGGCTTTGGCTACCCTCCTCTTGAAGCGATGCTATGTGGAACCCAAGTTCTCATTTCAGATATAAGCGTTTTTAAGGAAAGTTTTTCAGACTTCCCAGTTGTTTTTTTTCACGCGGGAGACAGCCGCGACTTGCATGATAAATTACAGGAAATTTTATCAGGTAGAAATCAACATACGATATGTCTTAGCGATAAGTTAAAAAACAAATATACTTTTGAAAAAACTTTTTCAATTATTATTAAGGAATTTAAATGAGAGTCGCAATTGTCCACTATTGGCTTGTCAATATGCGTGGCGGAGAAAAGGTAATAGAGTCTCTGCTTGAAATCTTTCCCTATGCGGATATTTTTACTCATGTATATAATCCTAACGCCGTTTCTTCTTTGATAAAAAGCAAGCGAATTATCACTTCATATATAAACCGCCTGCCCTTTGCAAAAAAACTCTACCAGCTTTATATGCCTCTTATGCCTAACGCCCTTAATGACTTCGACTTGCAATCATACGATCTTGTCATCTCAAGCGAGTCCGGTCCTGCCAAGGGAGTAATACCCAACCCTAACGCCTATCATATATGTTATTGCCACAGTCCCATGCGCTACTTGTGGGATATGTACCACGAATATTTCAAAGGAACTAGCTTTTTAGTACGCTTTTTCATGAAGCGCATCGTGCCAAAACTCAGGCTCTGGGACGCGATTTCCGCCAATCAGGTTGATTTCTTCATTGCTAATTCAAATTATGTCGCCAAACGCGTTAGGCACTGTTACAACCGTGAGGCGGCGGTAGTTTATCCGCCTGTTGACATAGAAAAATACTTCTCCGTAAAACGGCAACCTGAAGATTATTATCTTTTTTTTGGACAGCTTACCGGTTATAAACGCGCTGACCTCGCAATAGAAGCCTGTGTCACTTCCGGAAGGCGCCTTATAGCCGCGGGAGCTGGAAAAATAAACAGAAAATGGCGCAAGTATGAGAAAACAGGTCTTGTTACCTTCAAGGGCAGAGTTTCTGATGAAGAAGCGTTGAAACTCTATTCATCGGCGCTCGCGCTGATTTTTCCCGGCATTGAAGATTTCGGTATTATTCCAGTAGAAGCTAACGCGGCGGGCTGCCCTGTAATAGCGTACCGCGCGGGCGGAGCGCTTGATACGGTAAAAGACGGCGTAACGGGCATTTTCTTTGATGAACAAACTCCACAATCGCTGATTAAAGCGATGGATCATTTTGAAGCTTGTCAGGAACAATTCCGCAACCGCGAAACCTTTAACGCGCATGTGCGGAAATTCTCACGCGAGGCATTTAAAGAAAAAATAACGCGCATCGTTACTGAAAAAAAGAGAGTATAAAAATTAAAATACAAACACATATCATCAAATTTATTTTTATAGGATTTTTTTTCTTTATAGTTTCAATATCATGTTCAACGACTCCTAAAACGTCATTAAATCAAGTTGCTGTTCCGCCTGATTTTTTAGGGATAGCGGGCGGAATGGCGGTTGAAGAATATCAAGTTTTAAATGAAATGTGTCCGGTATGGGTTTCTAAGGTATTTAATTGGCACCAAATAGAAAAAGAAAAAGATAATTTTGATTTTTCTTTTTATGATAATTTTGTTAATAACGCAAAAGCGCATGGGAAAAAAATAGTCGCCTGCCTTGCTTATTCCACGTCATGGATTAATGACGGTAAAAATAAAGACTATATCTCCAAAGAAAATCTTCAATATTTTATAAATTATGTAGAAGTTACAGTCAACCGCTATAAAGGAAAAATTGACGCATGGCGAATATGGAACGAGCCAAATTGGTTATTTTGGAAAGGAACAGATAAAGAATTTTTTGAGTTATCAAAGCTTACTGCTGTTAAAATAAAGGAAATAGATCCTGACGCCTATATTATTGGCGGAAATTTTCAACGCCTTCCCTATAATTTTATTTTAAACATGAAAAAGGCCGGAGCTATGGAAAATCTGAGCGCTATTTCATTTCATCCTTATGCCATAAATCCAAAGGGCGCAATAAGACTCTTGGATAACTTTTTTAAAATAGCTTCAAAAATTAATTTTAACGGCGACATTTGGATTACGGAAATTGGTTATCCTACATCAGGTTGGTATCCGTCAAGAGCGTCTTTAAAAGATCTGCCGTCTTATGTAATAAAAACTATCGCTCCTGCCGCCGCCCGTGGAACTCGAGCCCTTATATGGTATCATTTTAAAGATTCGTATAAATTTGATGAATATATTAACACAATCAATTCGGAATATTATTTTGGTCTTGTATATTCAGATTTCATAAGAAAAGACGGCGCATGGGCTTATGAATTATGCGCCCGTTACCTTCCCGGCTCGCGATATTATCCTGAACTTCCTATAAAAGAGGACGTAAAATCAAATATTGTTACTTTATGTTTTATTGGAAATGAATCAAATGCTAATACTCTGATTATCTGGAATGACGTAAACATTAAGCAGAAAATAAAGGTTTCAATTCCAACAACAATAACAATTCATGATATATCATCGGTGGACAATTTTTCTTTATTAGACGAAGCTATTGTGGAAATTTCACACAAACCTGTATTTATTACATGGCAAGGTTCATCTGTTCCCCATATATCAAAAATTAGAAAATAATAAAATATTTACTGGACAAAAATAAGTATAATTTATATTATGATAGCCGGAGTTTCTTTATGAAATTTAAATTTTTTATAATCTTTTTTTTATTTCTATCAATAATTCTTGGCGCTCAAACCGTCCATGATCCAAATAGTGAAATTTACAAAGATATAGATATTTGGCTTGTTAAAGGATATGTTAAAGAATTTCCTCCTATGATTCGCCCGTACCCTGTAAAACTTATTTATAAAATCCTTGAACAGGTAATTGATAACGGCGATGAAAAGGCCGTTGAATTGGCTCAAAAATATCTTGACATGTTACTCCCAGGAAAAAGATTTTTACATGTAGGATTAAAAACATATGCCCAAGGTAATGCTGAGGATTATGGTTTTGTAATATCTCCGTTTGCCGAAGGTTTATTACATATTCGTAATTTGTTAAGTGTAAGTTATAATTATACGGTTCATGCGGATACGGATAAATATAACAATAAAATTAATAGATTTGACGGAGAACAATTTATTATTCCCGGCAATTATTCTCCATACCCGGATCTTGAAAATGATCGCGCGGATATAGGGCCATTTCGCGTTCTGCAGAATTGGACAAGCCTTCTCGCCTTAGGAAACAGCGATATCTATTTTCAGGGAGGCTTAAGCCGCTCTTCTTACGGGCCTTTTTACGATAATGGCGTTGTAGTCGGTCCTCAGGCTCCAAGAGCCGGGCATTTTTCTTTTGTTTATTGGGATACTTTATTTTCTTTTGAAATTCTTTTTCAATCCATTGTAGCAACTGATTATTATTTTAAAGAATGGTTTCCAGCAAAATATAATGTCGTGCATACTTTAAATTTTCGTCCAATACAAAACATTGAATTTGGATTAGTACAATCCTTAACTTATGGCGAACGTATTGAGCTTTTATATCTTTTACCTTTTAGTTATTTGTTTGGTTCTCAATCTATAAATGGCTTTAATGACAACGCTTTTATGGGGCTTAATTTTCGCTGGCGGCCTATTAACACTTTTCTTGTAAACACTCAGATTTATATTGATGATTTTTCGTTTAACGGAATTTTAGACGGAAAACCTAATTTTAAAGCGGCGGGAGAAATTGGCGTTTCATGGTCTCCCGCAAGAAGCATACTTTCTAAACTTGATTTTGATTATACGGCCGTTATGCCATATACTTACACGCATTGGGTTGTACCTTCACGTTTGCGTTATAACGGGTATGAGGACAACGATCAAACTAATTCTCCTCTTGGAAAAAATGGTGATCCGGTCGCGAATTATTATGATTATACCCACAGGGGAAGAAACATTGGCCCCGATCTTGAGCCAAATTCGGACAGGTTTTCTTTACGAAGCAATTGGAAAATTATCCGTAATTTGGATATAAATTTATCAGCTTATTTAATCCGTCACGCTAACGCTTCGGCTGATAAACCATTATTTGATCAGGATTATCATGATGGCACTATTTTTGACTCGGGCGGTACCGATCCGTGGCATAATAAAGATGAACAGCCCGGTAAAACATCAATACAGAATTACTACGATAGCGATATGGAATTCTTAACTCAAAGCGTGATAGAAACAAAATTGGGAGGAACAATAGGCGTAACATGGTCAATTCCCACGTCGTTTGGAACTTTCAAATTAATGGGCGGATACGGCATCCAATACGGCTGGAACAGAAGTATTAATAGTACCAAAGAAAATATTAAAAGTGAAATTATAGAAGGAAACAACGGTTTTGACCATTTCTGGAATATCGGCATAATGTGGAGCTGGTAATTGTTTTTATTCGCGTTTACATAATTTAAACATTGTGCTAAACTGCCTTTATGAGGGCGGTTCGCTGTTTTTTCATTTCACTTTTTTTCTTATCATCTTTTAATCTTTTTTCCCTCCCCTATGACATGATTCTAACAGGCGATCCGGTATTGGACGACCTTCGCTACCTCTCCGCAGAATCAGGAAATTCCATCCTTTCATTTATCCCGCCATTCGCCCCTCATGAAATTCAAACCTTCTTAAATTCGCTTGACACTTCACTCCTCTCCCCCCCCGCGCTACAGGCATATTACCGCGTGGAAAAACGCCTTAATCCAAACGCTCCGCTAAGCTTATCAAGCGATTTATTCTCTTTTTTTATTAACATCAATTCCACGCTGGAAGCTAGAACAAGATTTAACTCCGACATATCGTGGTATCCCCAAAATACAAAAACTCCCGCCGTACTTTCATTGCCGTTAAGATTTTTTTTCTCTGAATTTGTAACGCTCTATCTTGAACCGATGTACGCTATGGATCCGGAAGATTATAAAAAATTAGATTATTTCGGCGTTAATATTCCCATTGGTACTTATTATCCCTGTGATTTAAATATCCCGTTACGTGCATTCCTTGCCGTCGGCGGCCCTTTTTGGAATTTCCAAATTGGAAGAGATCGTTTGTCTTACGGTACGGGTCAAAACGGAAATCTCGCCATAATGGATAACCCTGATTATCATGATTTTATGAGACTGTCTTTATTTTCTAAATTTTTCAAATATTCGTTTCTTGTAAGCCATCTGCCTCTTGCGCTTTCCGACGATATAGCGTTCTCTAATGAAAACTTTGAAGATGATTATTTAAAAAGAACGACACAACGTTATTTATACCTGCATCGTATCGATATTTCTTTTTTTAATAAAGTTTCATTTGGGATAATGGAAGGCGCGTTAGTAGGCAATTCAAGTCTTGAATTACGTTATTTAAATCCTATGAGCATATATCATTCATTTTTTTCTTGGTGGAATTATGATGAATGGCAAAAAAATTATGAGCATATGGTAGGATCTATTTTAAGCGCGGAAATTAATTGGAATATTCTTAGCTCACTTGCTTTTTATTGCCAGTTTATTATGAATGACTTTGCCACTGAACATGAACTCAGTATAAACCCTGATGGCCAGCCACCAAACGCCCTTGGTTACATGGCCGGTTTGCGTTACACCCATTCATTTAACTCATGGGGTTCCTTATTTTACGTTGAATTCTTTTACACTGATCCGTATCTTCATATCTTAGCGTCTCCATTCGCGAGTTACATCCACATGAGGTATTTGGCGTGGGCGCCGGACCGTTACTATTATAATTATATCGGATATCCAAGAGACACAATCGCGATTTATGCGGGGGCGGATTTCTTTAAAAATGACATTATTAAACTAAGCGCTTTATTCGCATGGATATCCGGCGGACAACACAATAAGGACGGCGTAAAATGGGATTTTGAATATGGCCCTCCTTATAATTTAGAAAAAACTCCTTCAGGTATTGTTGAAAATAAATATATACTGTCATTTGCCGCCCAATGGAAGATATATTCATATATAACAATAAAAGGTGAAATTTCCGGTATTTATTCTTTAAATAACGCCCACATTAATGATGCAAAAACTTTTGGCGGTCAGGCTGGCCTTTCAGTCAATTTTTATTATTAATTAACAGGTTTGTTTGAAAACCGACCGCATTCAAGAACAAGTCTAATGTATCTTGAAAGACATTATAAATTAAGTTATATTGAATACAAATGACTCTCGCCGAATTTGACATTTGGTACAGGACAAGATACCGCCGCACCAGTTCCGCTCTCACGGCATCGGCATTTGTCTTTTCTGACCTTTTGGCGGTTATGTTATCCTTCGCTTGGGGGTTCTTTTGGGTAAGAATTTACGGGTTTATTAATCATTATAGCAGTATTAACGCAAAGTCGTTTATTACATATTGGCCGTATCTTCCAGTCTTCATTTTGATTTTCCAACTTCACAAACTGTATCCCGGAGTCTCCCTTGCCCCTTCCGAAGAAATGAGAAGATTTTTTATCGGTTCATTAATTGCTTATGGCGGCATAACAATGTCCCGGTTTATTGAAAACGACAAGTGGGACTCAATTAATACCGCATTCCTTATTAGCGGCGTATTTTCAACAATTATCCTTCTGACGGGCAGAAGCGCGACTCACTGGTTTTTGCATAAAACAAAACTTGGAGGAATCCCGACTGTAATTTACGGTTCGGGAAAAACAGGAAAATTAGTTGCCGATTGCCTTTTTGGCAGCATCAGGACAGGTTATTCGCCCGTTCTTATTTTAGACGATAATCCCCTTGGAGATGACGAATATAAAGGCGTCCCGATAATTCACGATACTGCCGCAGGTCCTGAAATTGTAAAACGGTACAATATAAAAATGGCAATTGTCGCCATGCCGTCTCTTGACTCCCAAAAATTAAAACATCTTCAAAATACGTCCGTTCGGGCTTTTCGTTATAACGTGCTTATCCCGAATTTTTACAATATATCAAGCATTTGGATGTCAGTGCGCGATTTTAGCGGAGTCCTTGGAATTGATACAAGCAATAAACTCAATATGACCGTTAATATTCTTATTAAGAGGTTTATGGATATTTGCGTTGTTATTTTTGGCGGCATTATAGTCTTGCCGTTTCTTCTTATTATTGCATTAATAATTAAGTTAGATTCGCCTGGCTGCATACTTTATAAACAGGAAAGACTTGGCATAAACGGCAAACATTTTTACGCTTATAAATTCCGAACAATGGTAAATGACGCGGATATAATATTGCAGCATTTATTGGAATCAGATCCTGAATTAAAAAAAGAATGGGATGAAAACCATAAACTGTATAAAGATCCAAGAATAACTAAAATTGGCAAATTTTTACGCCGTACAAGCATTGACGAATTTCCACAGCTTATCAATATTATTAAAGGTGAAATGTCCCTTGTAGGCCCGCGTCCTATTGTTGACAGCGAAATAGAAAAATACGGAGAGGACTTTAACAGCGTATTTTCCGTAAAACCCGGATTAACCGGCCTTTGGCAGGTGTCGGGAAGATCGGATTCCAATTACCTCGACAGGGTCGCTTATGACATATATTATCAGCAGAGCTGGTCGGTATGGCTGGATCTCTGGATAATTTTTAGAACTTTTGGCGTGGTAATTATAGGCAAGGGCGCATATTAAATGAAAAAAATATTTTCTTTCCTTTTATTTTTATTTTTTGCAGATAACGTCTTTGCCCAACTGCGCACGTTTAATGATATTTTTCCAAATCTAAATCAGGATATTAGAATTTTAGCCTTTAAAGAATCCGGTTATGTGAAATCAAGTCAAAAAACAAGCGGTTTTATCATTATTGGAAACGCGCAAACATCAAGATTGGATCCTCAAATTGTTAATAATGTATTACAAAAAAATCCCGGCTTCTTTGTAGAATCAATACTGGTTCTTGAGGGAACTTCCGGTTCTGTAAGCCTTCTTAATATATACAACGCGTTGGGAAATATAGGCGCTCTTAAAGGGAGGCTGTACAGTTCCTTTACTAAAAAAAAGTCTGTCCCTCTTTTTGAAGAAGCAAACAGAATAGTCAGTGAAAAGCAAACAACCGCAATTCCCGATCCGCCTCCGGCAAAAATGCTGCCCGCAAAAGAGACTGTTTATATCAGGCTTAAAGACGTTAATTTTGGAAACACTTATTATCGCGCGGAGATGGCGTTAATTCAAAACGGACTTCGCTATACTCTGACTAATTTTCGCAATATGAGTTATTTGTTTATTCCGGTAATTAAAGAAGAAAAATTTATAGCCCAGCTCTATTTTGAACCGATTCAGGAAGGCGTATTAATATACAGCGTCGCCGGCACTGACATTTCTGATTTTATCGCTTCAAAGATCGACATTGATTCCGCTATTTCCAAACGCCTAAATGTCATTAATTCCTGGGCAATAGACGGAATAAGAAAAAAGAAATAACCCTCTTGCCAAGATTCTTTTTTTTTTGTATAAGTATTATAGAAGTTGTATTGGGGAGTTTCCAGAGCGGTCAAATGGGGCAGACTGTAAATCTGTTGGCTCAGCCTTCGAAGGTTCGAATCCTCCACTCCCCAAAGTAAGCTAATTCCTTATGTCATAAGGAATTAGCCGATGAACTACCCATTCATTGGGCGTTCATAACGATTAACTAATTTTATCGACACATAAAACGACATATAAAGTCGTTTTAAATGTTGGTTTAATGAGGTGTGTTATGAACGCTATATTCAAGAAACCTTATCCGTTTTCCGTCTTCAAAAGGCATGACCGGCCTAGTTTTTTAGTGTCTTTTAAAGACGCTGCCGGAATAAGGATAAAAACAAACGTAATAATAATCCGGAAAATCCTTTATGAACAACACCAGAGAGGCGTAAAGAATTACATCGGTATTATTCCGCGAGAATGTCGGCTTAAATTGTGTCACTCAATATATAGCAGTGTTCGGGTTTCAAGGTACACTATGATGGTGTACAATGCGTGACCTCTACTCATTGCTATTTTGCTCTCTTGCCTGTAATCAAACTTTCGGGTATATTTAAAACAGGGGGAAAAAATGCCGACTAAAACAGCAGTAAAAAAAACAGTACGGAAAAATTCACGGACTAAAAGTCCACGGACTGTAAGTCCTAAAACCGCCAAAAAGCCAGCAAATAAATCGTCTCAAAAAATAACATTGGACGATTTATTAAAATCCCAAAACGAAGCATGGGCAGCAATACGGGAAACCCAACAAGCTCATAAAGAAACCGAAAAAACCATAAGAGAATCTAATTTAAGAACAGAAAAAGCTATAAAAGAGACCCAAAAAAACATCGGCGGTCTTAACAAAACATTAGGTTCTATTGCCGAACATATATTGACTCCAGGCCTTCCTCAAAAATTTAAAAAGCTCGGCTATTCCTTTAACCGCATAGCCACATATAAATTCGCGGAAGGCGTTTACGCCCAAATTGACGGTATGCTTGAAAATGGCGAACTCGCGATAGCGGTAGAAGTAAAAGCCACCCTTCGTAACGCGGATATAGACGACCACCTTCTACGCATGGAAAAAATACGCAAATACGCCGATGAACACGGCGACAAACGCCAATTCATGGGAGCGATGGCTTCTACAATTACAGATGATTCTACCAGAAACTACGCTCTAAAAAAAGGGCTTTTTGTTATTGAACCGTCAGGCGATGATGTTAAAGTTATAAAACCGGAGGGTGAACCAAAAGTTTGGTAAACATATTGGACGACTAAAATTTTTATGTCGGCTTAAATTATATTTCCTTTTTCCTTTTTCAGATGCGGATATTTAACATAACGAAAGCGTTATAGAATTTAAAAAAAAACGGCTTTATTCAAAATGCTGTAATGAACGGCAAACACAGTAAAACAATCAGTATGAGAAAAGCACTTCGCGTGTCCTTCACTTTCAGGGTCAATAAAAATAGACTGCTCAAAAATGTTACTTTTTGGACAGTCCCTTTCAAACCTTCTCTTTTCTGCTCCTCTACTTTTGCGTTTTCTTTATTTTAATTATATATTTATTTTTGTTTTTATTATTTCAATTGCTTTTATAATTATGTTTATAATAAATATTGTAACAAAATAACCGCATGTTATCCCTGTTAAAAATCTTCTTAAATTTGTTGAAACCCATAAATTTATATATTGCCCAAAACCATCAATTCCTAACAATACAAAAAATATTAATGCAAAAAGAAATAAATATTTTATATCATATTTAATATAAAAGAAGGAAAATATCAATCCACAGGTTTGACCAATAAATAAACCGGTACATCTGGCACATAGAGGAAATTGATAACCCTTTATAGAAAAACTACGTTCATGCAATTGATGGCAGCCTGTTTTTGCCCCCAATTTCATTAGAAAAATCCATATTTTAATGGAATTTATTTCCACAGTTTTTACATACCCACATAGTTTTAGAAGTAATTTTTCCCTTATTCATTCCGCATAAACCGCATAACCAGCCAATTGGACCAAGAAGTATAGCTCCTATCGCGCCTGAACAACAACCAAATCCTTTTGTTTTTCCTTCTACTTCACTAATTGCCTGAATGTCACTTGAACCGCATTTTGGACATTTTACACCGTCTGCGTTTACGGATGATAATGTTCCTTCTTTTGTCGCGGGTGATGATACATCCTTTAATAATGACAGAATTTTTTTCCTGTCACCCAGCATTGAAATACCAATATTCGATAAATCTGTATCAGATAAACTTATAGCTGATTCAACATTTTCAATTTTATTTTTTTCAAATATTTCACAATATTGTTCCAATTTATTTTCTTTTAGAAAATCGCTTATCGGCTTTTCTTTTATTTCTTTTAATTGTTTTTCATATTGCTCTTTGTCTAACTTTTCTTTGTCCAATTTTTCTTGTTCTAACTTCTTTTTATTTCTTCTATAAAATATCCCTATAAGGATACAAATAATAAAGAAAACTATATAAAGTATCCAAAAAATTGGATTTAAAAATAAATTGTTCATAAATTTCCTCCATGAATTTCCGGATCAAAAACATACGTCAACGAACTTGTCGCGCATCCGGCGAAAACAAAAAAAACGATTAACGAAATACCTAATAACAACTTCTTCATACAATTCTCCTTCCTTAGTTTTTAATCATTGCGGATTTTTCATTTTACAATTCAACGAATTGTTATTAAAACCACAGCACTGCTGGTGTTTTACATATTTTAACCATATTTTCCTCCTTGTTAATATTTTATGATTTCTCCCATGTTGTATTTTCACCATTCGGTCTTTTATATGTTCCTGGCCCCCCTGCAAGATATTTGTCACGCAAGTCGCCGATATAACCGCCGCTAATGCCATCTGAAATATCACCAAACGCATTAGCGCTTAACCCGTTTGAAGGAATAGTGCCTACAAACGTTACGCTGGTAAGGTTAATGCAACTGTCAAGGGCGTAATCACTAATTGTGGTAACTCCGCTCCCTATGGTTAAGCTGGCAAGGTTTCTGCATTCAATAAAAGCGGCTTGTCCGATACTGGTAACGCTGTTAGGTACAGTGTTACAGTTTTCTAATGCTTACTCACAAGTACGCTTTATTACTCATAAGTCTATATCAGATAACGAATTACGTCAACTACTTTCCTCATAATTATTTTTAATTGCTTATAATTACCCACCGTTATTCAACAAATATGATGTCTTTTCTGGTGTAACATAAGCGCACTTTACATTACCGCATTTAACAAACCTGAATAATTATTACCGCAAACCCCGTTCAAAACACCCTTTATAACGCCCATAAAAAACCCACAAAACAGCTTTAATCCCCATTACCGTATCATATTTAACCTTTACACCCAATAAAACCCCTTCCAATGCCGTTTTTTGCTCTTTTGAATGTCGCATAACGCTTTGCAAGTTTTCTCCAAAAAGAGGACCGCCTACGGCGGTAGGGCTGCGCCCTAATTGAAAACGAAAGGAAGAACACCCGATTTGTTAATATTATTCGCCAATACCCCCCGCCCCGCGCGCCCTGCCCATCGCAGCGCAGTCCGAGAGCAAAGCGAGAGTAGACCCACCCACCCGGCGCGCGGGGCAGGGGGTAATAATTCAGTATTGGCTTCGTAGTGTTGAACTATCCATAAGATTAAAACAAACAAAAAAACACATTCCCTATTTGTCGCGCTCCCAATTACAGAACAACAAACATAATAAATATTTCCCTCTCTACGCGCACACCGGGCTAAGGGCAATACGGCAACCGCCCGAACCCATAAATTTGTGAAAAGTAAATATTCGCCCTCAGTACTTATTCGCTCCCAATAACATTAGTTCAGACACGCAACATTATCCCCGCTCCAGAGTCGCCACCCCCTTAAAGCCTAAAGGTTAAAATTGCTCCGTTCCGCTGCGCTCCACTCCGCAATTTTTCCGGCAGAGACCGCCCTTTTTTGTGCGGACATTCGATATGCTATCCTAAAAATCTGGATAAACAGGAACAAAAAAGTATGGCAAGGGCAAACTGTAAAATTTAATAAAAATGAAAACACGGCATAATAACAACAGGCAAACTTCGCACCCATGCCCAACATCGTGTTGGGCATGGGCATGAAAAAAAAAGCTAATCCTCACGCTTTTTTTTTCTAAGATAATTCCAAAAGGGCATTAAACAACGGCGTACCGCCGGACGTGTTTTAACACAACAACAAAATAAAACGCCATACTTTTTTGTCTAAAATTATAGGCAAAAAGAAAATAAACAAAAGGCACAAAAAACCCCGGCAACCCGCCCATCACAAAATGCCGCAAAACACGCATTATAAAACCCGTGTGGGCAAGTCGCAGTACGCCCCACCCGCCAGCGCGACCTACAAGCACGGCGAAATACGGCGGCTACGTCGAGGCGGTTAAAATTATCGTACCCCCCCCTGCCGCCGTGCTACCCCCCCTAATTTTAATAAGGAAACTTTTGCGCCTTACGCCTGCCCATATAACAAAAGACCCGTAAAAATCAAATTTGCCCGACCTCATTTAAATTAAAAAACGATTAAGCATAAAACGCTAAATTATATGGTCAGGCTACAGGCGCAAAACTAACTATTAACCGGCTCAAAGGGGGGGAGCAGCCCACTCCCGTTGGTCGTGTGCTGTAAGGAAGAAAAAAAGGCAAACATCCATGTTTGCCTTTTTTTTCAGATACAGCGGCGTCCATGCCCGCAACCGCCTCAACTCCGCCGCAGAAAGGCGTAGTTTGCCCCACCCGGCGTGTCGCATAACAACAGGCGGAGCGGAATACGCACACGGCTAACGTAAATAAAACAGCCTTCCCAAATTCCGTAACTAAAAAAAATAAATCGCCGATGACCCCCTGCGAAAAAACCGCCATAGAAAATTATCGAAAATTAAATCTTTATAAAAGGCGGCTTTTTCGCAGGGGGCAATTTTCTAAATAAACCGCTCTCGTTTGATAAATAAAAAAGCGAGTGTTTTACTCCCTCTTGGAATTACAACCTGTTAATTTTAATCGATGAAACCCCCGCCCGATAATGCACGGCGTTAAGCCGTGTTGATAAATAATTCTTCATGGTGTGGCGCACAATAAAATCCCCACTTGTAAAAATGCGGCGAACCTTTAGGTGAGCCAGTGCGCCGTGCTAAAAAATCGCCAGAAAATGAATCATTGAAAGTGTAGCAAATGTAGCATAAAAGACGAATTTGCCACTTCTATATATATATTATATATATTTATAAGTTTCCTTTTTTTTTATTTAAGATACACAAATAAAAAAAAATATAGTAATAGGTGATAATTGGGAGTAAAAAGGAGCAACAGGGAGCAACAAAAAAAGTGTAGCATAATCCTTTGTTAATCCTACATAACCATACACCATGATACACGAATTTTTTCTCTTGGCAGCATGGATGCTGCTGTTACCAATGCTTGGTGAAGTTTTTACATCGTAAAAACTTCATGCAATAAAACTGGCATGGAGGCCATTTTTATTGCGGGGGGCGTGCGCGTCCCCTAAAAAAGCCATAATTTTGTAATTGGAAATTTTAACAATGTAGTAAAAGATTTTCTCGCTTTGTTTTTTGTTTTTTATCGCTAACAGATAGCAATACAGAGCAACCAGTAGCAACAGGGAGTAATACAAAAATCAATCAAATTATAATTCGTGTTTTCACTACCGAAAATTAAGGGGGCAGGGGTGAACCGATAACCGCGCCCCGTCAAGGGGCGTAGATGAAAAAATCGGCATGGCGTGGCGCACAATAAAATCCCCACTTGTAAAAATGGTCGAAACAAACCGCTCTCGTTTGATAAAAAAAAAGCGAGAGTTGTACTCCCTCTTGAAATCCCAACTTGAAAATTTTGTCGCTAAGACCCCTATGCGAAAAAACCGCCATAAAAAATAATTGAAATTTAAATCATTAAACAAGGCGGTTTTTCCGCAGGGGCAATGGCTGATAATAACCGCTACCCAATGACTGAATGACCCGATGACCGCCACATTAACTCAGTTTCAACATCTCCCTATAACCTCTTATAATATAAATATATTATTTTATTATTAGTCATTAAGTCATAAAAAAAATATATATATAAATAATATATATAAAGAATAATAAAGCGTAATTATGATGAAAAAAAAGAGACAAATTTTCTGACAAAATCACAGTCATTTATGACATTGAATTCCGTCAATATCCCTAATAACAGGGCAATTTTATCTTTATTTAGCATTTTTTTTCTTTTATGCGGCAAGGGATTTTTTTTACAGGGGGGAGCGTGCGCCCCCAAAAAATGCCATATTTTGTTAATAGCAAATTTTTTTTCTGTCAAAAAACGTCGATTATTCACCTGTTTGTTTACCCAATTAAAGGGGCGCACGGGGGAACCGATAACCGCACCCGCAGGGTGTAGATGAAAAATGCTACACGTTCCGGCGCCGTACAGCTTAACAAGATGAATAAAATGAGCCGCGGTCATAGCGAGGTACTTAAAAACTTTGTAAAAAAATAATTATTAGCGTCCCTATTTAAAAATAAAAAACCACAGGATTGCCCTTATCAACGACAAAATCCTATGGCTTTTTGTTCATTTCGTATTTTAAAATTCTGGAGTTTTGCCAAATACAAAACATTATAAAAAAAGCAATGTCTCTTATCATATTAGAAAAAATAATTAAAAACTTAATATTTCTCGTTGGCAAAACTCCTTAGCTAAAAAGCCGTAGGCTTTTTAGCATTTATTTCGCTAATCCAATCCCCGTCCAAAACCGCATTTCAGCCGTCCTACCCTGCACAAAACCCATTTCTTTAAGCCTCATAGTAAAAAACCTTTCGCTTACGGCGTGTTCCTTATTTTCCTCGCACCAATCGGCATAAGCCCTGTACAAATCCCTAATCCGAATCGTAATACCGCCGTCCTTTACGCACCGCTCCTTAATAAAATTTCCTATAACGTCCATTTCACCCCGATACTCGTCAGTAGCGTCAAGAATATCAGCAGGGGCTATTAACCCCTCACGCTTCCAATTTGCCGTACCTTCCAAAAGCCAATTAAGAATACCGCTTGTCTCCTGTTTCAATTTAGCTTCCAAGTTCTTATCCTGTTTTTCCTGTGCGATAGTAGTGGTAAAAGGAATTAATTTAATCCTCCGCCAAATGCCGTGATCCGTTCCTTTAATCAAAGGCTTGTGGTTAGTCGCCATAAAAATTTTAAAACTAGGGGTAAAATTAAAATATTCGCCGTACAGAAAACGTGCGGTAATCTGGTCATTGCCTGTAATCTTTTTTATAAGCGGTTCGGACAGCCGCCGCCCCTGTTCCGCTTCCGTAGTGGAAACAAAACGTGTGCCCCTCAACCGGGCTATATCGTTAGTGTATTGATCCGTGTTCTTTTTCATAAAACTTTCGGTAGGCGTGGAAGTGGCGTAATCGCCCAACAAATATTGAATCGTATTCAAAAAAGTGGTTTTTCCGTTAGCGCCGCTCCCATACAAAATAAACATAGTTTGTTCCGTATTATCACCCGTCAAAGCCCACCCCATAGCGGTCTGCAAAAATTTAATTAAATCCGGCTTATAATCCATAATCTCACGGATAAACTGCTTCCAAAGTGGGCAATCGGCGTTAGGATCATATTCAACATTGGCAAGTTTTGTGATCATATCCTCCTGCCTGTGTTCCCTGAATTCCCCTGTTACCACGTCAATAGTGCCGTTACGCACATTCAACAGCCACGGATTACCGTCAAGATCGTCAGCGGTAATATTCAACTCCTGGATATATTGCGCCGTTTTAATCATAGCCTCCCGCCTTCTTATGCTTTCGCTGATCCTCGCAAAATTCTCAATATCGATCCGTTCCCGATAATCGTTAGTCCTTGATAATTCATCATAAATGTTCCGCACGGTCTCAAGCCCTTTTTCATGAATCAAAGCGCCGCCCTCGTCAGTTTTCCAATTCGTTCCGTTCCAGACAAGCCATTTTTTCCAAGCGGTAAAATACCGGATATTCCGCTTATGCTCCTTTAACAGCCTTTCGGCGTTAGTTGAATCAGTAAATTGAATACTCCCATTTTTCAATTCGCTAATCCTAAGATAAACGCTTTCATCACCGATAGATTCTTTCATAATCACTCCTTGAATGTTTATTTGATTAACATAGGGTATCAGCAAGCAAACCCTTGTCATCTTGTATTCAAAAGTAAGACCGTATTATCAAAGTAATAAAAAGGTAAAACGTGCAATTTTCCCCTTGCCTGAAACTTCCAAAAGCAAGTAAAATGATAATAAGGAGAAATATATGCCACAAGCGCAAACCATGACCCTTGACGAAAAACTAGCCATTTCAAACAAGGCTTGCTTATTATTACAAGCCGGAGACAGAGAAGGGTATAGCCGCCTTACAAGATCAATCCCCATGCCGCCATATCTGGCAAAAATGTACAAAGAAAAAGTTGGTTTGAAGCCATTGATAGAGAGCGGGTGGAACTTATCAGAAGCAGAGGCGGAATTTGGACCAGATTTTACTCGTCAATAGTATTATATGAAGCAGCGTCAAATATCGACGCAGGGCGTAAGGGGTTTGCCACCAAAGGAAAAGCCGAGGAAGGGCGAATTTCTTATGAAACAGGTATCGCTGATGCCATGTCATTATTTAAACAAGCCCAAACCTCCGCTGACCCTCAAACCCTTATTCTTGCCGAATATACCTTCTTATCGCAAGAGCTTGAATTTTTAGAAAAAACAGATAAAGACAGCATAAGCAGTTTATCTAAAGCCGTAAAATTCTTTGATGATGCTTTTCTTGCGGTGAAGGCTCTTAATGAATTAGATTATAAATTAGTTGATAATTTCTTTCTCCACGATAAAGAATACCGTATAAAAGACTATCCAAAAGATTCATTTCACGTTGCATGTGGCAAACATCAGACTAGGCTAAAAAACATACTCAAAGCCCCAGGGCTAGACCCTATCGAAAAGGCATTGTTAAAACAGCGTTTAGCTAATATGTCTACCGCGCAAACAGCGTATGTGGAGAAACAGAAGAAGGCTTTAGCAAAAGAATAACAAAAGGAGAAAATATGTCTGCTTTAGATGATATAACTAAATTGGTTCTTAAAAAACTTGATGAAAATGAAAATGGATTAAGGTGGGCTGATTTATATTCTATGATTAAGATAGAATACCCAAATATGAAAAGCTGAACCATCGTTGGCAGTTTACGGAAATTTTATAATAAAAATATATCTTCTGTTTATAAACCTGATAAGGGGCTTTATAAGCTGATAAAATATCAAGATACTAATTCTCAAAATATATCTTCAGTACCAAATAATAATTTTCAGCCTAACAATCAAATACCATCAATTAAAGAAGAAGACTTTTATGACAGTTTTGCCGCATGGCTTGTTGATGATCGTGAAGAATGTACAATAGCAAAGGAATTAGGAAGGAATATTTTTGGTAATAAATGGGGAACCCCTGACGTAATAGGAGTATCAAAATCATTACCTACAGATATTGTGAAAAAAGATATTGAAATTACATCTGTTGAAATAAAATTTTCACAAAATGAATTAATTACAGCTTTTGGTCAGGCTTGTTCATATAAAATATTTAGCCATAAGGTATATTTAGTTATACCACAGCAATCTAATGCAGAAGAAATATCCCGATTAGATTCCTTGTGCTTTTTATTCGGGATTGGGCTAGTATTATTTGATAATACCAATCCAAATATGCCAAATTATCAATTAAAAAATAGAGCTCAAAAAGGTGAACCTGACAATTATTATTTGAATAAAAATATAGAAAAGGCAAAAGACTTCTTTAATGAATTGTTATCATAAAAATATTAAGGAATAAAATATGTTCGCCAAAGAATTTAATGACCTTATAAATGATTTTTTTGACAAACCTCACCTTTCCAAGCTGGAAGACTATGTTTCCAAATTACCGAATGTAAATATAATTGAAGATTCAGATGGTAAAAGCCTAATGGAAGAAATAGTTTTCTCTTGTAGTTATGAACGTGATATAACAAATTTATTAACCATGCTCATAAATAAAGGCGCAGACGTAAATTATCAAGACTGGTACGGTAGTACTTGTTTGCACATGGCTATTTACGAAAGATCATATTCTTCCATGAAATGTTTATTTGAGCATGGAGCAAATCCCAATTTAATCAGCATTGAAGATAGTCATACTGTTTTAGATTTCGCATACGATGAATATTGTATGTCAGACGATAAAGAAGACGAAAATAAACTTATTGAAATAATTAAACTTGTATTACATTATGGTGGTAAATCCCATGAGCATCTTTTTACTAAAAATGTTGACACGTATTTATTAATAGATCATTATTATCCAACAGGTTTATTTATTAAAGATGGTAATATTCTTGTAGAAGATATACCCAATATCGACCAATTAAAAGTGGAAGAATTTTACTATTGGCTTTTAATGAGACCCGCAGATAGGTTGTTTCAAAATGAACGTGAGCATCCGCTTGTAAGAACATTTTATAAAAGACAGGATGAATGGTGTGATTATTTTTCAGGATTATTAGGTGATCAGATAATTATAGGGAACAATTCAGTAAAAATTTCTGGAGATGTTTGTGATAGAAGAGAAAAAGCGTACAAGCAAAAAGAAGAGTAAATATTTGTAACTCCCTTACACAATCCATATAGATATGATATAATGTCCGCATGAACCTAATTCATGAAGCTATCATTTTTGCTACCCTTAAACATAACTCGGCAAAAAACTCAAACAGAAAAGGGACTAATATCCCATATATAACGCATCCAATGGAAGTAATGCAAATATTGTCCGCCAATAACTGCTCTGAAATAGTTATTGTTGCTTGAATACTTCATGACACATTAGAAGACACTTTTACAAAGCCAGATGAAATCAGCGAAAAATTCGGTCAGGACGTTTTGGAAATTGTCCAAACAGAATCCGAAGACAAGTCAAAAACATGGGAAGAACGAAACAGGCAACAATCGATCATCTTAAAAACGCCTCTCTGGAAACAAAATTGGTATGCTGTGCCGACAAACTCTCCAATATACGTTCAATGGCAAGTGATAAAACCATTGTTGGCGATCAACTTTGGGAACGTTTTAATGCCACTAAAGACCGTATTAAGTGGTATTATGAGGGCGTTTCATCTGCCTTGCCTGAACTTGAAAATTACCCGATGTATCAGAGCTGAAAACGCTTATAAACGAAGTTTTCGGGTAAAAACTGAATATTTGTATAGAAGACAGGTTTCGAGTTGCTTGTTTTTTTCTTGCGTGGTAATATGATTTTCAGGAGTATAATCATTGCCGGAAATTTCGATAAAAGACGCCCTTAACAGCGCCTATATAAAAGTTCCAGTTTCCCGCTCCGACATTGATAAATTCAAAGAAGGCATACATAACTTGCTTTCTGACATAAAAGAAAAGCCTGATGAGTCCGAAGAACATCATAAAAACACAATATCCGCTTTTTTACAGAAAACTTTTTACTCTCCTGATTATTATATCAACACACGCTATAAACTTGACTTGGTTATTCACAACGGCGAGAAATCCAGTACTTCGGTTGGTGTAATTATTGAAACTAAAAAGCCAGGTAAAAGCCCAGAAATGGCAAGCCGTTCAAATATCAATGTTAAGTCCATGCAACAATTATTGTTTTATTTTTTTAATGAAACAATTACCAATAAAAACAATGATATAAAAAATTTAATTATTACTAATGGGATAGAATGGTTCATTTTTGACTCTAAAGATTTTTATCGTTATTTCTTAAAGAATACTGAACTGGTAAACAAATACAAAGAATATAAAAACAAGTCATTATTCGGCACAGATACAACATACTTCTACACTTACATTGCCGCCCCTTGCATTGAGAAAGTAAAGAATGTTATTCCGTTTGCGTATATTAATTTATCCGATATAGAAAAAATTATTTATCAGCCGGATGCCGAAGATGAAAACAAGTTAATAAATTTGTATAAAATATTTTCACCGCAACACCTTTTGAAAAAATCATTTTCAAATGACAGCAATTCATTAAATCAGAATTTTTATTTTGAACTGCTTTATATTCTTGGGTTAACCGAAGAAAAAGAAGAAAATAAAAGGGTTATTGTCCGCAATATAAAAGACAGGCAAAACGCTTCATTGCTTGAAAGCACAATCTTCCAATTATCCGAAGATATAGCCGATGAAGAAGTATTGTTTGCCATTTCTTTTGAATTAGTTATCACTTGGATAAACCGCATTCTGTTTTTAAAACTGCTTGAAGCCCAATTATTAAAATATCAAGACGGTAATAGAAATTATGCGTTTTTGAATATAAATACTATTCCGAATTTTAATGAATTGAATACTTTGTTTTTTAAGGTTCTCGCCGAAAAAACAAATTCACGGGATATAAGCATCAAGGAGAAATTCAAAAATGTACCTTACCTTAACAGTTCGCTGTTTATAAAAATTGACAATGAAAGAAAATGTCCCATCTCCAGTTTGCAAAATAAAGAGATGGACTTGTTTTCTTCTACAGTTCTTAAAGATGAACAAGGGAACAGGAAAAAAGGCAAAATTTCCCTTCTTGAATATATCTTTTCTTTTTTGGACGCTTATGATTTTTCAAATGTCGATAGTGATATAATACAAGAGTACAAAAAGACCATTATTAACGCTTCTGTATTAGGGCTTATTTTTGAAAAGATCAACGGCTATAAAGACGGCTCATATTTCACCCCCGGTTTTATCACATCTTTTATAAGCTCTGAAACAATTAAAAAATTGGTAATAACAAAATTCAATGCCGCTAAAGGCTGGAAAGCCAAGACAATGAAGGATATTTTTAACAAAATAGAGAAATTAGGTATTCAGGAAGCAAACGACATAATCAACAATATAACTATTTTAGACCCCGCTGTAGGTTCCGGTCATTTTCTTGTTTCCGCTTTGAATGAAATAATCGCAATAAAGAGTTTTTTGGGTATTCTTGTTGACAATGAAGGTTTTAAAATCAAAGATTATAAAATTTCCGTTACCAATGACGAGCTTGATATACTGGACAAAGAGACCGGAAAACCTTTTGAATATAATTATAAAAACCCAGACAAACAAAGGCTTCAAGAAACACTTTTTAGGGAAAAACGTCAATTGATTGAGAATTCCCTATTCGGAGTTGACATTAATAGAAACTCGATTAAAATTTGCCGTCTTCGATTATGGATAGAATTGTTAAAGAGCGCATACTATACAAAAGAGAGTAAATTTACCGAGCTTGAAACCTTGCCAAATCTTGAATTGAATATAAAATCAGGCAACAGTCTAATTACACGTTTTGATCTGGATATTGATTTATCTGAAGTTTTGAAATCGCTTGATTTTTCAGTACAAGATTATAAAACCACGGTATTGAATTATAAAAACTCCTCAAACAAAGAAGCGCAGGAAGATTTAGACAATAAAATTGAAAAAATAAAAAATAGTTTCCGTGCCAATATTAAAAATCTTGACAAAAATTATAAACGCAAAATAAATTTGCGCGGTGAAATAAACGCCATTAAGAATCAGAAAGACCTATTTATTATTTCAGGCGATAAAGAACGTAAAGCAAAACTATTAGAAAAACTTGAAATCGAATTAACCAACGTCGAAAATCTTATGGACGAAATCGAAAATAATAGAATTTATGAGGACGCTTTTGAATGGCGTTTTGAATTCCCCGAAGTGTTGAATAACGATGGTAATTTTATCGGGTTTGACGCGGTTATAGGTAATCCCCCTTACGGCATATTGAACAAAAAACAGAATAAATCGGAAAGCATTGTAATCCCTGATGAGGAGCTGTCGTATTATAAAGAAAATGAGTTTTACGCTCCCGCCCAGGGCGGTATGTTAAATATTTTCCGGCTATTTATCGTAAAAAGTGTTTCCCTGCTAAAACAAAACGGTATTTTTTCACAAATTTTCCCGTTGGCGTTTACCGGAGACATTAGCATAAAAAAACTACGGAAGTTTATTTTTGATAATACTCAAATACATTTTATAGAGGCGTTTCCCGAAAGGGATAACCTAAACAGACGTGTTTTTGAAGCGGTCAAAATGTCAACTTGCATTCTGCAATGTCAAAAGCAAACCCCGACTCCTAAAGAACAATTTTACCTGCGTTTGAATGATGATAGAAGCATCAGCCATGATGAAAATAAAAACTTTTTAACGAGTGAAGACATCTCATTCCTACAGCCGGAATTTTTAAGTTTCCCCCTTACTTCTCCTATTGAAACCAATATTTTATTAAAGACTTATAAAAAAGGTAAACGATTTATTGAATATGGCAGTTGTGGAGAAGGCGAAGTACACATGACGGCGTGTAAATCGGCTTTTTCTGATGATAAGACAAAGGCAACCTTACTCAAAGGGGCAATTATTGATCGTTACATATTGCGTAAAAAAATGAGTCAAGGCGAAATAGTCTATATTAATGAACCAGTGTTATTTAAATTAAAAACAATAAATATGGACGTAATCAATAATGAACGTATCGTCATGCAAGGCATTACGGGCGTAAATGAAAAAATACGAATAAAGGCAATGATTGTAAAGAACGTGTACTGCGCCAATTCATTGAATTTCCTATCTATACAAAAAAACATTAACCTAAGATATTTACTTGGTTTAATGAATTCAAAATTGCTCAATTTTATTTTTAAGAAATTTAACACAAACAGCAACGTAAACGGCTATGAAATTAACAACCTCCCGATTATCGAAGCTGACAAAGCCACTGAAAAGAAAGTTATCGCCCTTGTAGAAAAAATTCTGCACGAAAAGCCCATGAAGTCAGGCGAGGATAGAGCATTTTTGGAAAACCAGATAGATGAAATCGTTTATAATCTCTACGGGCTGGATAAACAAGAGATAGACATAATAGAAAGCGATTTATTTTAGGAATGGGGTATTATGGAGAAAGAAATATAAAGGAGAACTAAAATGATAGAAGCAAATGGAATGCAAATACCCACAGACATGGTTTTGTCTAGTTGGGGCGATGACCAAAAATTGAAACATACAAATTATTTTGAGACCGATTACTACCAGCTTGGTTTATATTATCTCTGTCAGCATTGTGGTAACTGGGATTTGTTAGTATCACCTAATGCTTCAGAACTTATTGAAGCCGCCGCAGGCTCACGTGGCGTAATAATTACCCGTGGTCTTTTTGAAGGCAAAGACACATTTCAGATAAGGTTTGTAGATGACGAGGAATATCCTTACATGGTAATGATAAAAGCAGATTTTGTCGGGTTCCCACCCGAAAGAACAAAAGATGCTATTGAAGGTATTTCATTCAGAATTCACCAAAATAAAGTCGGAAATACTCCTGTTGTTATGGAAAATGTTATTTATAACGAAGTAGAAACATTACCTTGGGTTCCTAGGATTGATTAAGGAAAGATGAAAAACAATTAAAGGAATTAGGAATAATAAAAGATTAATCATGAAGAATAATGAATTTTGGAAAATAAAATGAAAGATAATAACTTAACATGGGATGATATTATTGAATCAATACAAAAAGGAATTGCTAATAGCCACGGAGAAACAGACGAAGAAAAATTACAATATTTTAAAGAAAAAATATTAGGGCATCTTGATAAACTTTCAAATGAGCCTGTCGATTACGGAAAAATTACCAGAATATCACAATGGGCAGATATAATAGCAATGAAAGTGGCGGATTTTCGTGAAGAAAAAGGAGTATATCCCAATATATTATTGGCAAATACATCTACATATGATAAGATAGATAAATACTATAAAAAACACCCCGAGAATTTAATATATGATGGTTGTGAAGAATCACCTGAATTTGATGGGTTATCTGGATTTTATACGTCTGAATATAATTTAGATTTTTGTATAGACAATGACATTACCATAAATCATTTCAGGCTTGTATTTGATGAAAATCCTGATTTTGACGGAGAGACAATCATAGAATACAAATTTGAATCAACTGCTAAAAAAGTGAAATTTTCATACAAAAAAGCGGCGTAAGAGGAAACTCAGCCTGTCGCATTTTTCCCTTATTAAGTCTTTATTTTTCTGTAAGTAATTGTATCAAAAGCCCTTATATTTTCATTATTTTGTATCTTGATTTCCTTTTCCCAATCATCTCCAAAACAACCGTCCAACCATGTATAAGGATTATTTGTTAGGCTAAATACTTTAGTAGTACTATATTCTTGAAAAACAAAAACTCCTTCTTCCATTAGAAACGTCTTGAACTTCGGTATATACTCATGGAAATTTGGCATATAACACCAGATATTATTTACACGAATTACTGAAATTGTTTCCCCAATATCTTCAATAATAACATCGCTTATGTCTTTATTTATTACAAAAACATTGCTTAATTCCTTTTCTTTAATTTTTATTTTTATACATTCACAGGTAAAAATAGATTTATCAACTAGGTAATAAGTAGTCTCCTTATCTAAATCATCAAAGAAGTGTATGAAATTAAACCCACATGCAAGATCAACAAATTTTGTTCCAGTTTTTGGACACTTATATAATTCATCTAATTTATATTTTTCGATTTCAGGATTTCCCCTATATTTACTCAGATACACATGAGCTGACTTATTGATAAATTCTATAAATTCTGCATTGCCAAATATTTTACTTTCATAAAATACCAAAAAATCGTTTAAGTATGGGTAAATAGAATTATATATATCTTGTTTTTTCAAATAATCATTCAAGAAATAATTTATTGTTTGTTCTATATCATATTTGCAGTTATCATATAACAGCATTAACGATGTAATTTCTGTTTTGTAAATTTCGTGTTTTTCTAAAAAAGAAAAATCGTTCCCAGTTCTTAAAATATATTCATTCTCTATTTCATTCATAAAGTCCATATTTCATTCCTTTACAGATTCTATTATTTTTCTTATAATAATTAAGAAGGGAAACCATCCTCTAAGGCGCACTTCGTTGCACTATACCCTCCTCAACGGGAGCAAGTCCCTGTAACACCCCCCAAGAAATTATCCAGATTTATTCTTTTGTTAATCATAAGGAGCCATATTTAGTGTTTGCCCTATTATCCTTCTCCAATCCATACTTCCTAGTCGAATAAAATCAAATGCAAAAAGGAGTAATGAAACACCTATTCCCCAAGCTAAATTCTCTCTGTTGTAAATTCTATAATTTGTACTTTTTCCGTTTAACCAAAATGGAGAACTAAAGTAACTATTAACTATGGGGAATAAAACAATATCTTTATGAAGCACTAATAAATCTACACAGCGTCCGCTAGAAGACAGATCTTTGCCAGTCAAGTTATCATCTATTTCTTTTGCATCAAGAAGTTCAGTATTATATTTTAACCTTACTCCTCTTGTGAATATACAAGTGTATAAAGGATTATCAATTTTTGGATAGTTTTCGCCCCTTGTTGCTTTGATAATATCTAATGTTTCATCAGCAGTTTCAAAATAAAATGGGTTTAATCGCATTTCTTTTCTTCCAATTTTTTTTATTGCAGTTGCTTGTTCAAGTGCTTTTTTAAGACTGTTACCATGCCCATTTTCTAAAACAATAGTATTTTTTGCTTCAATATAAGCAAGTACAGCTTCAATTGGTATACGTTGTTTTTGTGCATAATTATTATCATCAAGTAAACGTAATACTGGAAATTTCCACTGATCAAAAATAATAATATCATCACCTATAGATTTGTTATCAATGGTAAAAACTGTTCCACGGCATATTCCGTATTTAGTTGGAAGTATAACACGCAGAGCCTTACATATAGCTATTTCAAATTCATCGCCTAAATCAAAATTGTAATCTGCTCTGATTTCCCCTAACAAAGAGGTAAATTTTTCACCAATTGTATATAAATAATCAGCGTAAACGCTATTCATAATATCTATTGTATCATATCTTTTTTTTAGGTAAAACACATAAAACATGACAATATTATTAATTTTTGGAAAAGCCTTCCCCATCGCTCCAGTGTCAAATGGTCCGTCATGGGAGATGCAAAATTCCCTCAATCAAAGTAAAACCTTTCGCATTTCCGTTTCAATGCCGTCCTTAAAAACACCAAAAACCCACTACTAAAAGCAAAAAAGAAAGGAAATGCAGTTAATAATGTTTTCTCCTCATGTTCTACAAAGTGGCAATAACAATTGCAATTACTTAAAATACATGATACATTATAAGAAAGAGGTAATAAAATGGCTGCCAAAATTAAACCAGTAGAGCCGACTGTAATAAAGGACAAGAAAATTGTCAGTGAAGTTATAGCCCAAGTACGCCGTAAGCCGGCTGCCGAAGACATTAGATGGGCAAAAGCACGCAAGAAACTTTTTAGCGAATTGACCGCAAAATGAACCAAAACGACAAAAAATCAATTATCACCGATAAGCGGCTTTTTTCACTTGAACAGCTTACAAAGAAAATCCGTCTTGATAGTTTTTTCTGCCCGATTGAAGAATATAATGACTATCTGTTACACGAGGCGTTAAGATCACAAAATGACCAAATGGCGCTCACATGGCTTCTGCTTGAACGCTCCACTGGTGCTGTCGCCGCATATATGTCCCTCATATCCGATGCCATAAAATTATCAGCTACAGAAAAAGAACTCCATAATCTTGACTACTCCTTCAAAACCGTCCCCGCAATGAAAATAGCAAAACTGGCAGTTTCCGCCCAATTTCAAGAAAAATATCGAGGTATCGGTTCGCTTATGATAGAAATGGCTATCGAGATCGCCGAATCTTGCAATGAACAACATTTCGCCTACCGTTTCATCACCGTTGATGCCGATATAGAACACAATGAAAGCGTCCTTAATTTTTACCAGAAAAACGGTTTTATCCCCAACGAAGAAACCAACAATAAACGTCGTAAAACAATCAGTATGTGCAGGGATATTTTGTTTAGTGTAAAAGAGTATATGACATGAAATCATTATATGAAAAAATAAAAGTAAAAACTACTTTTTATAAGTTTTTATTTTTTATTACTACTATTACATCATCTATAATAATTGCCTTTACAGCAATATTTTTTGTTGTCCCTATATTCAAAAAGAATGATATAATTCCCATAAATATTTTTATATTTGAAAATGAATTATCAATCAAAATACAGGAAGAAATAAACAATTCTATCTCAACGAATATTGAAAATATATATAACAGACTTCTGTCTAATATCCAGTTCTCAATAGCTCTTTTTTCTGCTGCGTTAGTCATTTTTGCTATCGTTTTTGGCGTTATTTATTTCTCAAAAATCAAAGATGCAGAAAATCTCATTAAAGAAATTCAAAAAACTCCAGGATTGTTTTTTGAACAATTTTATAGAGAACAGTATAACATGAATACATCAAAATTATTTTCGGAAAATCTTATAAAAAGATATGATGCAATAAACAAATTAACTTTTAATCCAGTAATTAATAACAATGACTACGACCTTTTACAGGAAGTTCTATATAACGAACTTAATCGTGATTTGCATATTTATTCTAACCAAAACATTAGTACATTAACAAGTATATTAATAAAAATTAATAATATGAAAACAATTTCTTTTTTAATGAAAATACTAAGAGAACAAAAATATGATCCATTAAAGCATAATAGTATTCTTACACACCTTATAGCAGATAATTCACCAGAAACTGTAATCTATATAAAAGATCAGTTGATTGTTAATAATGAAATGAGCACTTATTTAGTGTCATTATTAGCAAGTGGTGGAGGGTTAAATAATTATATAGATTTCATCCTTGAGAAATGTAATGATTCTGCATTGCAAATGGTTATTAATATGTCATATTCCAATATATGGCATATTAATACTGACAATTTCTTTGACCTTATTTTGTCAAGAGACGATATTGATAATCAAAGTTTACATAGTATTATATCAAACAAATCAATTATTACAAAAGAAAAAATCGACTTGGTTTTACATTTTTATTCAAAAAACCCTCAAAAATTTGATTCATTGCTTAATAATTTAATTAACACAATCAATTCTGATGAAAATGCAAAAAAAGAGTTTTTAAAAATAGCACAGAAAGATGAATACAAGGAATTAGTAAAAGAATACTTTATAAAAAACGATCATCAAAAATCATATTTTGCAAACTTTCAGGATAATGATATAGTTAAGCAAAAATCAACTGAAAAGAATTTAAAAAGTTCTTCTGTTGTTATCAATGAATATGGGTTATGTCTTAGCGAAGATGAAGTTGTTGTAATTGATAAAAATGGTGTAAAATATACTATAAAACAATACAGTCGCTCTGTTTTTGGTCCCATATTTCCAGTTTTGTCTGGTATTATGATAGAGGGTACATTTATTGATATTGAAGAACTAAAAAAAGACAAATGAATATAAAATAGAGTATTATTTGTTGACTAAATATGGATAAAATGATAAAAAAATCTATGAGAGCAATCTTTTTTCTTTTTTTTATTGTTTTTTCATACTCAGTATTTGCCGATGATCAAAATGATAAAACCGACTATTCTGAAAAAGGTAATTTAAAACAATCATTTTATGAAATACAAACCCAAATTGATAAACTAAATCAAAAATATTTTGAGTTGTTAGATGAAATTAAAAATACTAATATTAGTAATTATAGTAATATTTTTAGTCATTGGTTAAACATACAGCAAATATTAATAGGTTTACTTGCAGGGTTATCGTTATTATTACCTTTACTTACATACTTGTTCGGTTATAAACCTGCTAAAGATGCTGAAGAAAGACTAAGAACACTAGAAATCAATTTTGAAAAAGTTGTAAAAGAGAGACTAGAAAAATATATTAAGGATAAAGAGATTAATGATATGAAGACAGCTATTAATAACTTGTCATCAAATAATCAAGAATTGAAAACTCAAGCTATAAATTATATTAATTATAATCCAAATGTTCAAATTGACGATATTGAGCGCAAGAAAGTTTATGAAATGTTGATCGACCCTAATGTTTCAGAACAAATAAAAATACCATTAGGTTTAGTTCTCACAAATAAAAAATCAATTTGGGCTGATTTATATTTTGACATCATATCAAATAACGAAAGTATTTTCAAAAAAAATTTCTTTTATATTACTAAATATTTATTGCTATATGGTTATCAGTATAAGAAAGATATAATTATTTCTTTATTACAAAAAAGTGATGATAAAACTTCATTTTTATATTATTTTGTTATATCACCATCCTTAGTATTTTCAGATTCTTTAATAAAAGAAATTATAAATGACAAAGATACATTATCCCTTCTTACAGAAAGTGAAAAAAATAAATTTTGCAATCAAATCAAAGAAGCTGAAAAGCAATATAACCTTAAAATTCAAGATTCAGAATTATATAAAATCCTTAATGTATAACAAAACATACGCCAGATGTAAGTTCCTTGTTTTCTCTAATAATCGTAACATATAAATGATCACAAAGTATTTTTCACAAACTGCCATATTATTTCCAGTTGTGATATTTTTTTATAATGCGTTAAAATACCTCGTCTGAAAATCATCATTCTTTCCATGCCATAATATCTAATCTAACTAATGAAAATATAGATGCCTAATTGTATAATATTTCCGCCAATAGTTGTTGAATTTGTGTCGGATTAGGCAGTTCTTTTTGTAACTCTTTTGGTAGAGTAGGCGTAATACGATGGACAAGTAGTAGTATCTGACACTACTTTTTCATAGTGTCGCTTGACTGCCGACCACCCTTATATATAACGTGTAGGTCAGCATTAAAAAAAATCGCATCTGCCTACATATTTCACATAACAAATAATTCATTCCGTATAACCCTTTTGGCATGGCTTTTGCAGTGGGAATAAAATGGCTACAGCCAGGCAAAAGCCATGCCAACCCCCTGCGGGGGGCAGGGCAATTATTCTAATTCTTCTGTGTAAGCGTTTTTTCCCTTGTAAAGTAAAATAAGGTAAAAATTGCTTACGCAATTTTTTCTATTCTTAGTTTTAAAAATTAATAACACCCAACAGGCGGGGTATTTTGTTTTCCTTGGTGGTGTGAGCGCGCCCTGTGCGGTGGCGAAGGGCGCTACAGCCCACACCACCAATACAAAATACCCCGCCTGCCTTCGTTGGGTTTTTGTTAAAGGCGGCGGTTTCGGGTTTTTTGCCCCCCTTCATGCCCCCCGTGCCTAGCTATCGGGGGCTACTACAATTATAGGAGGTTGTACTATGTACAACGAAAAGAAGCGGTTTTATTCGCCGCAGTTTTCAGAAATGGCGTGCGTGACAGTCCGCCGCCTCGCTTGGGCGCTTAACGTGTCCATGCCAAAAGCCATTGACATCATCGTCAATGAATTATCTTCGGCTTTTTCATCATCGGTTGTTTGCCCGGAATGTAAGGACAAAACAAAATGCGCCGTATGCGGTTTTAACCAACAGCCGGCGGTAGAAAAGGAGGTAGTTATAAATGCGGCATAAAAACCGCCGCAGTTCCCCCGGCTCGCGCCGGGGGCGCGGTTCAATTCATTATCGGGCGTATGCGGAATTTAATCTTATTCACGGAAAGCCGCAGTTGGCAAGCACTTCAATTTTTACGACTAAATCGGCTTTAACGCCATTCCCGTTATTTGAAAATTCAGCGTTAAAACAATCACGCATATTCCCCACGTTAAAAATCGCCCATTCATACATCGCCTATCTTCATGGGGTTTACAAAGACAGCCCCGCAACTCTAGCCACAAAATTTAAAAAAACGGTTAAAATGTAAAAAAGTTGTTCGGAAACTTCAGTTTCCGAACAATTTTCTTTTAAAAAAAGCAGTTTTGTGGCTGAAATCAATCTGTATAAAATTTATCGCATTTCTTTTTCACCTCAGCCCATTTAGGGATCGGCAGACATTCTTTCTTCCCGTCATAAAACCTAATATCTTTAGGAGTCACCAATTCCATTTCCCAAGCAAGCGCGATCATTTCTTCACGGCTGTGGACATGAAAAGTTTTATATAAACTGTTCAGGTGGTTATAAACCGTGCTTTTTGCTATATCCAGCTCTTCCATTATTTGCTCAATGGTAAATCCGCTGCACAGCATGACAAGGCATTCCCTCTCCTTTTTAGTAACTTTGCTGTTAGCGTCAGGATATTCATCAAAATGATCTATAATTTCTTGAACCTTCGGGGAAATATACTGTCCGCCTTCCCGCACAATCCGCAAGCCACGGTAAAATTCATTATTATCTTCCCACATATCGAGATACGACTTCGCCCCTGACCAGATGAAACAAGGGGCATAACTCACGGGAAAGTCATGGTTTGAAACCACGGCTATATTCAACTTCGGAAACACTTCTAACAGCTTTTTGATCCTTTCAGCAGTACAGATATGATAAAACCAACTGTCAATAATAACAAGACTTGGGTTTTTATTGCAGATAACGGTATTTAAAGCGTTATTATCCTTGTCAGTAACGGTAACATTCTGAAAACCCAACGCCTCAAGCCACTTCTTTATCTCCGCATGATGTCCCACCGCCCTAGTAAGCACCAATACCCCTCCGCTCATTTCTTTATCCCCCGCCATTATTCAAATTACAAGGCGTAAAACAGCCCTGCCCGTCCTTGCCGTATGATTTCACCTTTTTTTCTTCTGTTTGCGTTTTCCCCTGAGCGGAATTGGGTTTTTCCCCCTCCGCTTCAAGACGGATTGACCTTAAAGAACGCATCCGCTCCGCTAATTTTTCCCTCTCCTCGCTTGTTTTCGCCTTAACGGTCGGATGCCCGCAAAGCCAGTTTTTTTCGGCGGTTTCCCGTTCCTCGTCCGTTGCGTCAGGGTCTATGCCGGACATCTTTTTCCCGATAACGCAACGCCGTTCAAGCATGGCAAGGGTAAAATATCCCGCTATAGCGGACACGCCCATTTTTGCGATTTTCCGCTGACGTTTAACCCATTCGGGAACGTCCTGCAAACGGCAGACAGGCTCATCGGCGAACCATGCCGACTGCGCCGCCCCTGCGTCCATTGGGCATATAGGCGCTGAACACTCTTCAAAGTATTTACATTTCATGTTTCACCGCCTCCGTTTTTTTGCCTTCCATCCAGTTTTCAATCTCGGAAGGCTTGAACCGCACCGCCCTTCTCAATTTGTGAAAAGGTATCTCCCCATTCGCCACATACCGGTATATGGTCTTAACCGACACTTGCAACGCCGCCGCCGCTTCATTCACTTTCCAATAAGTTTCCATACGCCCCCCGCATAAGTTAAAAATAAATCCTGCCGCTTCAAAGCGATACTGTTGTTTAGTGCAATTTTCAGTAAAAAATAAATTCTCAGCCGTCTTTTCCCCGTTATTCTTATTCGCTTCCCATACATAAAAAATACCCGCTGCATTTTCATAAAGATAGTTGGATTTAGTCCAACTTTTAACCTTATTTTCATAAGCCTTTATGCTTCCTCCGCATACAAATAAAAATAAGTTTTGGCAATTCAAAAAGATATAGGAGTTTCCTAGAATTTTTGGAAACGGCAATTTCAACCAGCCTTCCTCATTTATCATCGCTTAATAAAAATAAAGGTTTTAGCGTTATCAGTATTTAGGTAAAATTGGAAATCATACGCATGGTTTTATTTTCATAGAGCCAGACGCAAAAGTAATTGGGATAAACACGCAATTTTTATCAGGGCAAAAAAAATCCCCCGCCACCGTCAGCGAGGGATAAGGTTCAAGTAAATCGCTTAAGCCTGTTTCCGTTCCTCTGTCTGTGTATTTTGCACAGGAAAAGAAAAAATATTAGGCGGCATTTCCGCTGTTTGCGTTTTATCCTGAACTGGCTGTAACAACGCCTCTTGTATTTCTTTCGCCTTCACAAATTCCAGAGGGTCAAAATGCGTATATCTTTCCGTCATTCTTTCGCTTTTATGCGTGGTTATCGCCTGCGCTTGTTCCGTTGTCATACCGCCCTTTAGCATTTCCGTATTGAAAAAATGCCGCCAAGCGTGAATATGCAAATTCCGCTCTTTTATTTCCGCGCTGCTAATGCCGATGTTTACCAACGCCTTGCGCAGATACATTAAAACTGTTTTACGGCAAATGGGGCTGCCGCCGCCGTCCGTAGAGAATAAATATCCGTCCCCGCTTTTTTCTTTCAACAGTTTCAAATCGGCAATCAAAGAAGCGGGAAGCGGAATATTATGTTTGTCCTTTGTTTTAGTCAGCCTGTAGCCGTAATTGTCATGTTGCATACAAACGTAGATATGGTCATCAAAAAGGCAACTCCCTTTAAGACCTAAAATTTCCGACACCCTCATTCCAGACAACGCCGCCACTTTATTCACGGTACAGGTAATATGGCTGTTTTCCCACACTTTGCGCCAATCGCCCACAAATAATTTTTTGAATTCAAGAGGAGTGATAATTTTAATTTCGGCTCGGTCATTTATAAGCCGTTCCACTTTGGCGGTAGGGTCAACAGCGATTATCCCACGTTCCACAGCCTCAATCATCATAGTTTTGAAAGTTCCGTAATAGCCGTTAATGGTCGTGTTTTTATATTTTTGTTTTATAAGGCTGTCCAGAAAAGCCTCAATCACGGCGGGGGTAATGGCGTCCATTCTCATGTTTTTGAAATACGGCAAAATAACCTTATCCAAATTCCGCTTCATGTGGTCAGAATAACTTTGCGTCAGGTTCGCCCTTTTCCGTCTTTTTTTCAGGTACTCGCAATTTTCCCAATCCCACCAGTTCACGGAATATTCGCCGAAGGTAGGCACATCGTCTTTTTTCGGCAACAACGCCCCATCTTTCAAAAGCCTGTTTACCAGAACCCTAGCCGCCGTCTTATTGGTCTGCCCCGTAGACCTGCCCCGCGTCCGCTTGCCGTTTTCATCATAAGCGTAGAAATAAACAACCCGCTTACCCGAAGAAGTAACCCTAAAATACAAGGTAAAATCATTATGAATCTTCATAACTACCTCTTTTTTGGGAATATGATGTCTTTTGTGATTACACCGAATTCCCATAATTTATAGCGTAAAAATCAGCAACGCTAATTCCTTATGGGATAAGCATTTACGGAAACGGTCTATTTTGTAATTAGGTAAAACGTGCAGTTTTCCTTATGTCCGGTATTGTTATACTGGTAAGGTTGGTACATGTATCGAAAGCGCCCAATTCAATACTAGTAACGCCGCTTCCTATTTTTAAGCTAGTAAGACTGGTACAACTTTCAAAAGCTTTCTTTCCAATGCTGGTAACGCTGTCCGGTAAGGTTACGCTAGTAAGGCTATTGCATTTGCCAAAAGCGCTTTCCCCAATGCTAGTAACGCCGCTTCCTATGGTTGCGCTAGTGAGGCCGGTGTCATAAAAAGCCATTTTCTCAATGCTGGTAATGCTTTTGGGTATGATTATGCCGGTAAGGTTGGTACAACCTTTAAAAGCATTGGCTGGAATACTGGTTAATGGGCTGCCGGAAAGATCAAGACTCATATATTTGTTTGCTGAATTTATGGCTTCCTTTACTTTCCCGAACATCTGGTCATTAATTTTCATAGCAACTTTTATCGGTTTACTCGAACTATTTGCAGGCCGACTGTCAAGGTATGCCTTCAGCGCATCGGCGCTGTTGATGCTTTTTCCTCCGCCTCCAGTACAGGCCACCATTGAGAAGACGAATACCACTGCAAGTAATATTACGGTTAGCAATTTACGCAGTACGATAGATGCTCTTTTCGTCAATTTTTTGTTTGTCATCTTTTACTCCTTGTTTATAGTCCTCAGACTTTGAATATAAAAAGCCGATTTATCTGGCGTTTTTCCAAAATAGAAAAGATAAAAAATGAAATGTTAATTGTTTTTTCATAATTTTTTTCTTCCCACATTTTTAATTGCTTGCCCTCATAAGCCTAAAAATCAATGTGTTTTTTTACAAAACCTCTTACGGTATTATTAGCATTATAACCCAATATTACCAACTTGTCAATAAAAAAAATGAAAATAATCTATCTTTAGTGGCATGAAAAACAAATATGAAGAAATCAGGCGTATTTTGGCGCAAAATATCAAATCAAGAAGGGAATTTCTAGGGTTAACTCAAGAAAAGCTTGCCGAAGCCGCCGAATTATCCGTTCAGACGATTAACACCATCGAAGGTTGCAGGATGTGGATAAGCGATAAATCAATAACAAGGCTTGCTAAAGCCCTTGATATGGATGTTTTTCAACTGTTCGTACCATACCATTTAAATAAAAACGAATTAAATACCTCCTCTGCCGCTGTTTTGCTTGAACTTAGGCAAAAAGCAAAAACCGCGGTTGATAACTTGAACCAACAGCTAGACTCTTCTTTTAATGAAGCCCTTAAATACCCAGCCAAAAAGCAGACCGAAAGAGATAGAAGCGTAAAAGTAAAACAATTTCGAGTCAGGTAGCCGTTATCTGTGATGACGGCGGCTATTGATTCCCCCAAAAAAGGACACGCTCAAGTTACCTTCGACACTCTTTCAGGTATTAACTTAAAAGAAATTACTTGACAATATGAACTGTATGGCATATTGTTAATATGTGGGCGTATGGGAAATAATAACATGAGAAGTAAAAAAGAAAAAATGCTAGAAAAGAGGTTCTTTTAAAAGTCTAACATTTGCCTGCTTTCCACTCCCATCATTCCATATCGGGATTCACCCATGACTTTTCGCCTTCAAGACTTTCACCCGCTCATTTCAATTCCATATTGGGATTACTACCCCAATTTGAAAAAATCAGTTTCGCGGCCTCTTTTTCAGCGGTTTTTCTTTCAAGAATCCAGTAGGTTTCAATTTCATTCTCCTTCATTACGTGCCAATACCCCTCATGCAATGTTTTGTCTTTATTTTCATGCCATTGGACGCATATTCCGTGTTTAATAAACTCATTCCCGTTTTTCACATAGAAGTTAGTTTTTTCATATTCCCTCTCCAGTTTAACGGTAGCAATATTCCGTCCACTTTTTCTTTTGTAATAAACCAATTTTCTTCCTTGCATTTATTGATGACAGGAGTGTACGTGCCAGACCTCCTGCCGCGCTCATAAGTATCCATGAATTTCCTGTACAGTTTTGACTCCAGATTATAATTAATTCCCGCCGCTTTTTTCGCTTTCGCGTGACGCGGACACAGAGTCGTGTACCATCCATTAATTTCTACCGTTTCCCCCCGCGTTCCGCACATTTCGCATACGTGACCACTTTCTTTTTCGGCTGTTGAAATCATGCCTTCTATGTAATCGGGGCAATTTCTGACATCTAAATTGAGAGTGCCGTATTTTTCCTTTATGTTGTAAATCCGTATTTCATCGCCTTTATTATTTTTATTATACAGATTGATTTCTTCAAAGATCGGCGCAAGAAGGCCGTGCCATCCGCTCCCGACGCTTGCTCCGTACCTGTCAAGAGTCATTTCTAAAACGGAATTTGTCTTTACCTCTTCATTATCAGCTTCCTCAATCTCGTTATCCTCTGGCAATTCGCTGATAAATATCGGTTCGCTATTTTCATTGGCCATCATACAGCAACATTTTTCAAAATCAAAAACCGCTGTCGCTTTACTGTCAGTTTCAGGATATGGAACATCCCGCTCTTCCGCCGCCATGTTTGGATATTTATCAATATCCATTAAATGGGTGATAAACGGATTAAAACGTTTATGCAGAATAAACGCCTCGCCTTTTTCTTTGTCCAACGTCTGCAACATCGACATGGACACCAAAGGTTCCTCAATGCTTTTCATCCCCGACAGCTTCACTATCTCATCCAAAAGCTCCCATTCCCTGCTGTGCAAAAATATCCAGTTCTCACAATTGGCTTTAATCGTTTCCGCGTCACATCCGTATCTTTTTTTAAGCTGGTTTTGGTTTTGAATAATCAGGTTAAAACGAATGTTCCTGCTTCTTGAAGCGGTTATCATTGATGGAAAATCAGTAATCGTTGGCAGGTTGGAAAATTCGTCTAAAAGAAAATTAACGCGTATTGGAAGCCTGTTTTTAGGATGTTTTGCGGCCTCGTTAAGAAGTTCCGAATAACACTGTTTTACAAATACGCTGATCAGCGCGTTGTACAGAGTATTCTCATCAGGCACTATTAAAAATACGGCGGTTTTTGTTTTGCCAATCTCGCTTATCACAAAGTCGTTACCTGAAAGCATGTCAATTAGGTTGTCCTGACAGAAAAATGGGCGCATGGCTTGATCAAATTCTGAAATAACACAACTGCGGGTATGGTCATTCAGTTCCGCAGACCCCGATAAAAGTGAACAAAGGAATGTCGAATTATCCAGACGCGATAAAAAATATTCTTGAATATATGTTAATTCTTCCTTAGTATTTTTAAATGCCTCTTTCCTTAATGTCCGTAAACTTCTAAAATGTATTTCGTTTTCATCCGCATACTCGAACAAAAGCAAAATCAGCCCCGCAAGCACGTCAGCCGCGCTGTTTTCCCAGTACGTTTCTTTTGCCATTCCTGACTTGGCGATACAGCCCGCCATATCAATAACAGACTCAGTTGCTTTGTCTTTTTGACCATTGCGGTATTGCAAGTATGGGATTTTTAACGGATTCCACGCGTTGCTTCGCAGGGTTTCTCGCAAATTAAACAGAAATATCTTGTAATCGCGCTCTTTCAGTGATTGATATGTTTTTTGGTATAATTCGGCTTTAGGATCGGTCGTTATAAACGATTCTCCCGCCATCGCGTACACTTGAAGTGACGGCATGCCGATCAAGCGGGTTTTTTTAGAACCTGTCGAGCCTATTATCAGCGAATGAATGTCCTCATGTTCAACATAGACCGCTTCCTCATCGGCGTATAACGGTATGCCGCCGTATTTCGGATTGGGTTCATCTTTGGCTATCCTGTAAAGGGATTCTTTGAGCGCGGTTTCTGATTCCCATCGGGAATACTGCGAATGTTCATTAGATAAATACATAAGTCCTCCGTAATCATTTTTCTCCTTAAAGTTAAAAAGGAGCGGCAAGAAACGGAAAACTTCAAAACTTTACTTAATATATCACAACTTAACTATGTTTTTGTTCTTGTCCAATACCCGCAAGGGTACACATGATACTATATATATAACGCAAAAAATAATAAATGTCCAGCTTTTTTACTTGTTTTTATTCCGAGAGTTTTTACCACGGAGTACGCGGAGTTACACAGAAGAAGAGAATATTTTTGTACCAAAACTCCGTGTTCTCCGTGGTTATTTTCTTACTTATTGGACAGCCCCGTAACTACGAATCCTCCGCTCTACCCGGCTTATGTCACACCATAACTCTTTTAAACTTGTCAGCAACTGCCAGAAAAACATCTATAAGGCAGGGGTCAAATTGTTTTCCCTTACTGTCTGCTATTATTTTAACGGCTTCTTCGTGAGTAAACGCCTTTTTATATGATCTTACGGAAACAAGCGCGTCGTATACGTCGGCAATCGTCATGATGCGTCCCAATAAAGGAATTTCATCTTCCTTTAACCCTTTTGGGTAACCTGTGCCGTCCCATTTTTCATGGTGGCTGACGGCGAGAATTTTAGCGTATTTTAAAAATTCATTTTCTTTCGTCATGCTCTCTATTTTTGTTATTATTTGCTCTCCGAATGTCGTGTGCTTTTTCATTTCGTTAAATTCTTCGTCACTGAGCTTGCCGGGTTTTTTTAAGATTTTGTCTTCTATGGAAATTTTGCCAATGTCGTGCAATTGGCTGGATTGGATTATCAGGTCTATGTCCCAGTCTTTTGTTATTTCCTTATAAACGCCGTTTCTGCGAATTTCGTCTAACAGTATTTTTATCCCCCGCTGCGTTCTGTCTATGTGGCCGCCTGTTACGTCATCTCTGCAATCTACCAGTTCCGCCATTGTTTTTAACAGCGCGCGTTCAAGACTGAGGGATTTTTCTACGGCGCGGCCTTTCGCCACAGCTAAACGCAGCAGTATCGCGCCCAGCGACAGGGCGAGAACCAGCCCTAACACGATGAGTATGCGGGCGGAACTATAAAGATCGTAGTAAAACCGCGAGAGAGGGGTTGTGATCCCAATATACCAGTTGTTAAAAATACGTTTAAAAAAAACAATCGCGGAACTGCCGTTTGAATTTTTTATTCTGACGGCTGACATTTCTTTTCCTGAACGCAGTTTTCTGGCTATGTCAAGATAATCGCCGCCTAAATCCCGCAACTGGCGGCCTATGAACGCTGTGTCAGGATAGGTCATAAAAGTCAAGTTTTGGCTGAGTAACATTCCATATCCGCCTGACGCGAGTGAAAGCGAATCCACATATTTTACCAGCCAATCAATTTTAATGATTAAAACGATAATTCCCGCCATATCGCCATTTTTTAAGTCGATATTCCGAACGGCGGACATAACGGTATTTCCGTTTCGCAAATCTCTGTATGGTACGGTAAAGGCGACTGATTTGCCGCTTCGTATCCCTATCTGATACCAGGGGCGCGTCTGCGGAATAAAATCAGAGGCGACCCTGAGTCCGGCGCTGTCGTAAAATTCCCCGTTTATATACGCGAAAATACCATCGTAAATCATCAGCCCCTGATCGCGTTTGCGAAGCCATTCGTTTGTGAGGCTAAGGTAATCAATTATCTCCTGCCGTTCGGCGTTCTGTTCTATCATATTTTGTATGATGTAATAGGAATTGAGGAGGGTTGTTTCGGCTTCCGAAAGTCCGGCTCTCACGTTTGATTCCGCGGAAAACAGAATTCCGTTTGCCTCGCTTGACAGGCGGTTCTGCAATATGCGTCCGATAAATAGAAATGATGTGATTGCCATGAGCGCAAACGCGGCGAACACAAATAGCAACTGTAGGTAATTGTTACGCGATACTAAACGCGGCATGGTAAATAATTTCATTCTGCCACCGTGCGGTAATACCAGTTCATTCCGTTACGGATTTCATCCTCGGTCAGGTTTCCGCCTTCCCTGCCGATACTTTTGCCGTCGTTGGTTTCCATCACTCCGCTGAACACGTCAAACTCGCCGTCTTCAATGCGCCGCCGCTCTTCGTCAATTATTCGCTCTGTTTCCGCGTTCAGGGTGATATTTTTATTAAGGGGGGTGATGTCTACTACCCTATCTTTCAGCGAACCGTACCAAGGGACTGTGTTAAACGTGCCGTCTATTACGCTTTGCACAAGGAAGGTATAATACGCGCTCCAGCGCCATATTACCGAAGTGATGACCGCATTGGGGGCGTCGGCGCTCATATCGGTACTGTAGCCTATTCCCCATACTCCGGCTCTTTCGGCTTCTATCATTGGCGTGGGCGTATCCGTGTGCTGAGCGATGACATCACAGCCCGCTAAGATTAGGGCGCGGCTTGCAAACGCCTCTCCCATTGGATCAAACCAGCTATAGGTAACTTTGACGTAAATTCGCGCTTTTGGATTTACCTTTTCTACTCCGAGCGCGAAGGCGTTTATGCCTCCGGTTACGTCGCTATTATCTTTTCCCCACGCGGTTACAAAACCGATTTTGTTTGTTTTTGTTTTCATGCCCGCGGCAAGGCCTGAGAGGTAACGCGCCTGATAAATTTTACCATAGTAATTGGTAAGGTTTGTGTCATTGTATTTGTCCCCTATGACGGCGAATATGACGGACGGAAAATCCCGCGCGAGTTTATCGCAGGTGTCCATATAACCCCAGCTTGGTGAAAAAATAATGTTGGCTCCTTGCGCGATGAGTTCGCGGTAGGCGTTTTCAATGCTTATTAAATCAACGTCGTCTATGTTGGTTTTGTAGAGTATCTGGCTGTCCGTCAAACCAAGGTTTTTTTTCATTTCCTCTATGCCTGTCTGATGAGAGTAGGCGTAACCGGAACTTTCAGAAAAAGGGTCGGTTATGTGGACTACTCCTATTTTTACATTTTCTTTTGCAAGAGGCATTCCGGGTTTCCAGTTTTCTTTTTTACAAGAGAAGGGGAGCAAAAGAAAAATGAGCAAAATAATCCCCTTTGTTATAAATTGTTTGAGAATCATAACTACTCCTCCTTATGATGTTTTATAACAAATTGGTTATCTTACTAATTTACTTTATATTATAATAATATTCAATGGGGTGGGTACAATGCGTATTTAATACACGATGTATGCCTAAAGAATTTATTTAGTACAGTCAGGGCAGGCTGCCGGTGGCAAAAACTCTGGAGGATACCGCCTACGGAGCCTTCCCTGACCACTTAAATGCAAAATTACGATAAATTTATAAATACTTAATTCCTTTATTACTTTTTTCTTAATGTATAAAAACTATTCCTTTATCGCATTTAAGTGGTCAGGGACGTTTGTTCTCTGAATTTTCTTTGTTTTATTCCCAAGTCTCCTACGGCGGAGAATTCCAGAAGATGTTTTTGCCACCGGCAGCCTGCCCTGACTGTACTCAAGGATTTTATTCGGCATACATCTTCTAGGGCTAATAGGAACATCACAGTCTGGAGTTTTGCCAAATACGAAAAACAATAAAAAGCATAGAGCTTTACCAAAGGAAAAAATTCCAATAGAAACAGGAGCTTTTTCTTTGGCAAAACTCCTTAGCAATTCGGCGTAGCCGAATTGCCCTGTACTCAAGGAATTTATTCGGCATACATCTTCTAGCGGTAATAGGGGTTTTACTACTTTGTGATCTTTGTCTCTTAGTGATCTTTGAGGCGAAAGCGACGAATTGTTTCATTCAAGTTAATTTCTTCTTACGAATAGGGTGACAGTCACCTTTTTATTTTTTCAATATCCTCATCTATTATCTTTGAAAATGCTAAATTATACGCTGGCATATTTTTTAATTTTTTTCATTATTTTTTCTTCTGGAACTGTTTCTCCATTTTTTATTTGGCTTAAACCTAAAAGAATTTTTTGATATAATTCAAGTCTGCCATTCATTTCTTCATACGCTTCAATACCCATTACAGCCAAATCTCCTTGACCGTTTTTTGTAATATATATAGGTTCTCTATAATTATGGCAAAATTCCGATATTTCGCTATAATTATTCCGTAAATCAGCGCTTTTCCGTATTGCCGGCATCAATTTACCTCCAAAATTATTTTTATTAATATATCATTATATTGATATTTTGTCAACTTAATAAATAAGGCGAAATTTCATCGCCTGACACCGAGCGTACCCCTAGTACAATGTAACAACTAAAAGTTTACAAAAAGACCTCTCGCAGAGGCGCAGAGGCGCAAAGGTTGTTGTTCGTAGGATCGTCGTTTTTCCTTCAAGATTTGTAGTTAAAATTATATATATTGATCAATAATGAGGCATCGAACAGGAACTTCGCGTCCTTTGCGCCTTTGCGAGAGAAAATTTGGGAACAATGCTTTGTAAAGTTTTAGATGTTACTGACTACTAGTAGTTAGTGAATAGTAGTTAGTATTGTTGTTCGCAAGCCACGCCTGATAACATCACGCTTAGCTTGCAAACCTCGCTATCTACCTACTATATACTACATACTATCCACTAACTTCCCCTACCTCTGTCCCCCCATCTCTTTGCCGTCTTTTGTCTTGAGAATGGGATGGCGCATGCCGACCGTGGTGGAGAAAATCCAGTCGTCGTCGGAGAAACCCAGACCTTTCCAGAAAGTCGGTTTGCGGAAATCGCCTTCGTATTTGTTGTCGCCGTCTTTTGTGGCGGCTCCCCCCGCAGACGGGGTAACAGTCGTAGTATTCCATGCCGCGTTATTATTTGTGCGGCTTAAGAGCGTCATATCACTGTTAGCGTAGTTGTTAGTTGAAGAAGTACCATTTTTATTACCATAGACCCGCCCTATTGCGGTACCGGAAGATGTAATAGTGACGCTTGTACCCAAAGCAACATTATTTTGAGAAGTACCATTTAAAGTACCAAAAAGCCCCCCTGCCGCACCATCAACTTGAGCAGTTACTGCGCCCGCAGAAAAGTTATTTTTATAATTACCGCCTGCTGCAAACCCAATTAAGCCTCCGGCAGACATGTAGCTGCCATTTGAATCTATAAACACATTCCCCAGAGAGTAACAACCTTCAACTACCGAACTACCAGTATGACCTGCCAACCCCCCCGCTATTCCGTCTTCACCTTCAGATATGCATACCAAGCTCACATTTCCCGAAGCGTAACAGTATTTTATAGTGCTAACATCTGCCCGAGCTGCAAAACCGCTTGCATATGTTCCGCTTTTAGTAACATAGACATTTACATCATTTTTTGAATAACAATAAGAAATATTGGAATTTAAAATATAACCGACAAAACCTCCTGTATATAATTGTGCAAACAATGATGATTGATCTGCATTTACATTTATCTGGTTTTCAGAATAACAATTATTTATTTTTGATTGACAAAACTGGCCTACGAAACCTCCAATTACTTCCGGTGCGGTACCTTTTCTTATTATTATATTAATTGTTCTGGCAAAAGCGGAACAATTGTTTATCTCGGCGGCAAGCGGGGTCTCAATTAACAATTCTGCAAATTTTACATCATATGATAGAATCGCTTCTGAAAATCCAATTATCCCAAAGGCGCCGCCCATATTGAGATTTCCTGATATTAAATCTACAGTAATGTCCCCCTGCCTGTAAAGGGAATCATTTATTACAGCATCGAAAACAAAGCCCGCAATCCCGCCTATGATAAGACCTTCATCATAGATCATGAACTCATAAGTACCAAAAAAGACATTGGCAGTAATGTTGATATTTCCTACAACTGTTACATTATCAACGTTTACCATTAAGCCTTCATTTATTCCGTCACCCGTAATAACTCCCGCTATACCGCCCATGTAAATGGAGCTTCCTTTTGTTTCTACTGTACTTGCGTTGAGGTGTTCCACCTTAAGATCAAGTCCGCCGTAGGCGTTTTTTATGCTTGCCGAATCTCTCATTCTTCCCGCGAAGCCCCCAACTTCCATATCGTCGTCAGAGGTTACATTAACTGAAACATCGCCCAAAACCAGCGTGTTTTCCAATCTTGCATTACCCGACATAACGGCGGCTATCCCGCCGAAACGGGTCTTGCCGGAACGGGTTATGCTTCCCGAATACTGCACGGTTAAATCGCGGACAACGGCGGTCTCGCCGGACACGGCACCGAACAAGCCCATGTTCTCGGCGGCGGTTAAGCCGCTAATGTTAACGGTATGCCCGTTACCGTAAAACTTGCCGGTAAATGTTCCCGTCGGCGTCCAAGCGCCCAAGTCGGCGTTTTCAGTAAGGACATAAGTTCTTGAATCCGCCGCCAATGCCGACGTGAAATTTGAGTCCGTCAATTCAACCGCCGGCTCGGTCTGGCTCACGCTCATGCCCGGTATGTTCCAGACCGACAGCGTTACAGGCGCCGCGCTTCCGGCGGCGTTATACGCTATTATTTTGATGACGTATTTTTGGACGTTGCTTACCGCCTGTCCGCTTCTCACGCCGTCAGCGTTAATCTGCGTACAAACGATATCTCTTGTCTTTGCGCCCGTTCCCGATTCCGCCGATTGTTCTATCTCGTTGATGTAAACGCGCGCCCCCGTCATGTTGTTTTCAGCATTTGGATTTGTCGTCCATTTCAGCTTTATCCCTTTTCCTGTCGGGTCTACAACCGCACTCAATCCCGAGGCGGAAACGGGCGCTCCGGCTATCGTTTTAATCGTCCCGCCCGAAGCTCTGCCAGACACGTTCCCCATCGTGTCGCGGAATAATACGTAAACCGTATAAGAAACCCCCTGCGTCAAACCTGAAAAGCCCCCGGTGTATTGATTTGTCTGAACGTCGAGCCAGCCCGAGTCCACAGTGTAGGTATCACCCGAAACATTGTTGACGCATACGCGCCATTGGAGCTTGGCCCATTCGTCCATCGTCCAGGGTTTGTTATACGCGCCCGAATACGGTATGCCGTCGCCCGCGTTGTCGGAAAGCCTGTCAATGCTGTTAAGCGCAAAGGTCATGTCCGACGCGGCGTTAAAGGTGTAAACGTCATCATTCAACACGCCGCCCGTTATCTCCGCTCCGAGGCTTGTCATCGATCCGCCGGGGGCTTCCGTATCCATTACCGCCGTTATAAAATGCAAAAGGTTCACCGCCTCGTTATAATCCTGCTCCATTATGTTGTTGGCGCCGTCCGCGTCTTCATACCACGGCCGTATTACCAGACGGATAATTCCAGGGACTGCGGTTTCCAGTTTATGGGTTATGTAATAATAACCGCCGTCGGGGGTAAGGTCCCGGTATGTTTTGGGCGTGGCGGTTCCGCTAGCGGACAGGCCGTTTAAACTATAGGCAACCTGTTCGGAAACGATAAAACGGTTTGGAAGCGTCGTTACCCCTTCGGGGTTGGTTACTGTAAACCTGATGTAAACGGTGTCGTATTGGGCGTTTTTCCAATTAAAGCGGCGGTCTATGTCAGGGTCGTTCCACCGTTCCCCGTCCTGAAACCATGCCGTGTCATGTTCGCCGCCCGTTTCACTTCGCCGCGCCTGTATGTTAAACGCCTCGTAAACTTTCTGCGCCTCGCTTGAATTGGTAAGATACGTTATGGTCTGAACTGCGGGCATCGTTATTCCGTTCAGGTTTTGCACGCCCGGCCCTATTTCCACGCCGATGTTGAGCAACTTCAGATCATAACCGAAATAACCGTCCGTGTTTTTTACGGAAAGATACATGACATCCGCCTGCGGGAACGAGACTGTGAAGTATTGCGAAATGTCGCCGTTGTCGATGTTTACCCCATCCGAAAATTTTTCAAAAGGATTACCGTTATCCAGCCCGGAAGCGTAGACGGCGCTCACCTTAACCGTATCGCCCATGACCACGCTGCTTTGTTTTACCGCCATGTTAAAATAGACGGAGACTGTCTGGTCGAAGGGGAAGGATGTTATCGCCGGTATAAGCGGCGGGTTGGAGCGGACAACTTGAGGTCGGTTGTCGCAGAACGGGATAAGCGTAACTGGCGCGTTGACGCGGATGGTAACGCCGCCCGGATACGCGCCGGTATTGGTAACTTCCCCGTCAGTTATTTCAACGCCATTTCCGTTCAAGGATTCGGCAAGCGCCTGTTCGTACCCCATAGCGATTATTTCTTGTTGGTTATATTCACTGCTCTTAAACGCCAGCCACCCCCGGAAGCCGTATCCCGAATTGGGGGTAAATTCCACGTTGAAAAGGTAGCCCAGCCTTGTATCGCCGCATTTGCCGTCCCCAAACTGCGGGCTGTTGCCCCACCCCGAAGGAACGGCCACGGTTACTGTCAATCTCGCCGCGTTAGCCCAATCAACCTCGTCACTGATTACTTGAAAAAGGTCAACCTTTGGTCCAGTGAACAAATTGCATGACGAAAGAAGAATGAAAAAAGAAAAAAGAAGAAATGGAAGAGTAAGAAGAAGCGGACGATGGGCTGGGTGCGGTAAGCAATTAGCAATGAACAATGTTTTTGTTTGTGAGCTTTGTCTTGGCAGGCCGCCGCGCTTGCTAACTTCGCTTATTGATAATTGTTCATTTCTGATTAATAATTGGTAATTTTTCATTTTATTGCTCCTGATATGGCTGGGGGTACGTCGATTGATTTATATGAAGAAACGTTATAAAAAGACTTTTTTCCGAAAAAAGCGAGAAAATTGCGGTGAAATGGAGGTTAGAGTACAAAGAATTAAGAAGCTACTGGATGCCGGCAATGGATAGCGTAGGGCAGGGCGGCGATTTTGAAGGGTAAAGCGCGAGAAAGCGGTTCCAACAAATATATTTACATCTACACCGACGGCGGCCTTGAAAAATGGGCGTATGTGGTTGTTAAAGATAACAAAATAATTTTTGAAGAGACCGGTTTTTTCGGGATTTCCGCTTCCACCACCAACGACGACACCGAATCCGAAGGAATTTTCCGCGCCGTTCAGTACGCGAAAGATCATCCGGGTAACTATATTTTAGTTACCGATTCTCAGGCGATTATGGCGAAGGTAAACGGAAACATGGTAAACGTTACCCGAAACCCGAACATCAACGGGATTCGCGCGATACTGAAAGAATTTAAGGAATCGCAATCTCCTGTCAGTTTTTCCATTAAATGGGAGAAGAGGCTTTCGAATGAATTTATGAAGAGGGCGGATTTTCTTTGTTCTTGATAGTGGGTAGTTGTTATATGGATTTTCTGTTATACTTAAATCAAGGAGATTTATATGTCGCAAACCATGACCCTTGATGAGAAATTAGCTATTGGCTGTAAAGCCGCGGAATTATGGAAAGCCGGAGATATGGAAGGCTATGATCGTCTTATAAAGAAAATCCCTTTACCCCCTTACATTGCTAAAATAATGAAAGAGAAAGTCGGTATGGAATTTTTTACGAGATACAACTGGAATTTATCGGAAGTAGAGGCTGAATTTGGACCTGATTACATTAGCAAATAATATCGCAAATGCCGCAATGCAAATTGACGCAGGCCGCAAAGGTTTTGCCACCAGAGGAAAAGAACAAGAAGGGAGGATAAACTATGAAATTGGCATTGCAAATGCTATGTCTTCTTTTCAAGAAGCCTCAAACCAAAGGTTGGCAACAACTGCCGATCCACAAACCATCTTACTAGCCGAATACACATTTATATCTCAGGAACTCCAATTTTGTGAAAAGTCAGACAAAGACAGCATAAGCAGTTTAACTAAAGCAATTCGATTTTTTGATGACGCTTTCCTTGCCCTTAAAACTGTAGAGGATAAAACTCAATATCAAAATGTTGAAAATTGCATTCCCCACGATAAAGATTACCGTGTAAAAGGTTTCCCGAAGGACTCTTTTCACATCGCCTTTCATTCCCACAAGGCAAGGCTGCGGAACATACTCAAAACCCCAGGGCTAGACTCAATAGAAAAAGCCCTGTTAAAACAACGGCTTGTAAATCTATCCGCAGGACAGGAAGGGTATGTGGAGAAGCAGAGGAAAGCCCTTGCTAGTTAAATGAAAAATGAAGAATGAAGAATGAAGAATGAAAAAAGTAAGAGTATATTCTGTTAGATCGTCGTCTCACTGTAATCCGCTTTTCTTCTACACGATGTATGCCCAAAGAATTCAATAGTAAAAAAAATTAACATTCTATATAAAAGCCGGGCATACGCAAAGCCCTTCCGGTGATTAGTGGCGTGACATTTATCTACGCACGCTTTGGCGTGGCTTGGTAGGCGATCCACGCCAAGATCACCGGCAGGGCTTTGCGTATGCCCGGCTTTTACTTAGCGAGGAATTTTTTCAATATTTTTGGTTTGGGCATACATTCTGACCACTAAAACACATGAAAAAAGTATCATAGAAAAAGCCCTGTTTATATGTTTTAGTGGTCAGACGGTAATAGGCATTTAGGCTGATAGTGGGGCATTGCGTATTCAGGATATTACCTAAAGGATGGTTTTTTTACTCTTTATTTTAGGAAAATACCCCCAATTTCCTACCTAGTTGCCTCAAATAGAAATGTTACCGAAAAGCCTCTTGACAGACTTCCCAAAAATGATAAAATACTCTTAATGAAACAAAAAATGGCTATTAATACTCAAATTCCGACACAAAAACCGTTACTTACTGCCCTAATTCAAAAATTTTTCAAAGTGCAGACAATGAAAGTGAGGGGTTTTAATGGCGATTAAATACATTTCTAAAAAGTGTTACATACCTCGCTTTGGTCCGGGCGCACTGCCTCACCTAAAGGTTCGGCGCGTTTATTCTAAATGGGGATTCTATTTAGCGCCACGCTGTGCCGTATTGTCCATCCACACGCCTTCGGCGTGCATGCTTGAGCGCCGCGGCGCGGACGACGAGCTGAAGCTCGCCTCAGTTTGTTCGTCGTGGGAGAGCTGTTCGGCGCCGGGGCGATTGGGGTTTGTTCATCTACACGCCTTGCCGGCATCCAGTAGCTTCTTAATTCTTTGTACTCTATCTTTTTAAAATCATGCTCAATATCCCCGTTTTCCTTGACCGTTTCAAAAAGAAAACTGGAAAACGGCTTGTATTTTCCCATGACAATTAGCGCATAACGCTTTTTCGCCTCTTTGGGGTCGCCGGGAAAGTCATTTTTGCAGGTTTGATAAAAATCTTTCGCTTTCTCGCAGAGCGAGTTTACTTTATGCCTGAAATCTACCCATTCCGCGATAATTTCATCGGTACGCTTTTTAATTTCAGGCCACGCGGCAAGAGCGTCGTCAATCCATTCTTCCTTGATCGCCGTAAACAGTTTTTCATCGGAAAAATGATCTTCCCCTTTTAGGGAAGAAAGACCGCGGTAATGTTCGGATTTTATTTTTATTCTGTTAAAATTCCCGTCCTGTACCACGACGCCTTCGCGGTCGTTAGTGATAATGGCTTTACAGTGCTCAATTATCTCGTCTATGTTTTTTAACGGATAAATTTTTGGAGTGTCAAAAGTAAGAGCGAAATTTTTTACCGCCCATTCGGGAGTATGTTCCGTACCCTGAGGATCGCGGCAGCCAAGAAGAGTCAGTTTTGTCTCACGGTAGGGAACAATTATTTTGTTATAGGGGGATGTCAGCTCAAACATAAAAGTCCACAACTGCGGCAGACGTTTTATTTCTTCTTCATGGCCGCGCAAGGCGTAATCGCGTAACGAAGCGAAAGTATGCGGCGGCGGGAGGTTTTCATCGTTTTCAACCGGATAAAACTCAGGCACTTCCGTGTCAATTTCAAAACTGCCGTTGGTTGTCCACAAATCATAATTCTGAGTGAACCCTTCGCGCTCAGTAACTTTTATCAGCTTGATGAGGGAACCGTCAAGTTTTTCGCGCACATACAAACCGTTTATCCAGTCGATAGGGTCGGCGCCCGCCTCTCCGTAATTGGCAAATTTAAAAAACGGCATAAGCAGGGGGCGGACAGTACCGTCATCGCGAATATCGTAGACAGAGCCGCGGCAGCAGCGGACAATCGGATTGGTAAAGTCCGACTCGAACTGGCTGTATTTGAACATGTAAAGATTAGGGCAAGCCGCATGCTGTTTGGTTTTTATAGCGAATGGCGGCTTTGCCAATTCATCCTGAAAATTAGCGATATTCTTTTTTATAAAGTTGGTTAAATAATCCCAACTGTCATATTGTCCCATTTGTTCTTCCTTTATTAGAATAGCTATTTTATTTTAATTCAGTCAATAATGCCGGTTTCCCCACTTTAATAAATTTTAAAAAAATGTTATCCTACTCACTATTAAGGAGACACTATGAAAAAGCTGGGCGGCGTATGGACGCCCCACCATAAAAACACGGCAGACGACGCGCCGCAGGTTATGCCTGTACCGGCGGAAGTCAAGCTGCCAATGTCCATGCACTCGGGTACGCCGGCAAAACCCGTTGTCGCCGTGGGAGACTATGTAAAAGTTGGGCAGGTTATCGGCGAAGCTGTCGGTTTTGTTTCATCGCCGGTTCATGCGAGCGTCTCAGGAACCGTAAAAAGCATCGACAGTCTTGACGTTATTACGGGCGAGAAAGCCGTATCAATTACAATCACTTCGGACGGAAAGCAGGATATTTGGGAAGGCGTCGCGCCGCCTAAGGTAACTAACCTTGCCGAGTTTCTGGAAGCAGTTAGAAACAGCGGCGTAGTCGGCCTTGGGGGCGCCGGTTATCCTACAGCGCCAAAGTTTACGTTAAAAGAAAGCGTTAAGCTTGATTATATACTGGTGAACGGCGCGGAGTGCGAGCCGTATATCACTTCCGATACAAGGACAATGGTAGACGATACCGATTTGCTCTGGGAAGGCGTTCTGCTTATGAAGGAATACCTTAAACCTAAAAATATTATTATTTGCATCGAAAAAAACAAGCCTGAACCGATAAAAAAAATTAAAGCTCTATGCGAGGGCAAGGAGGGAATATCGGTGAGGGTATTGCCCACTCTATACCCTCAAGGTGAAAGAAAAGTGCTGGTTTATAATGTTACAGGGAGAATTGTTCCGGAAGGCGGACGGCTTCCCGACGTAGGGTGCATCGTTGTAAATTGCACGACCGTCGCGGTATTTACAAGGTACATAAAAACGGGAATCCCCCTTGTTTCAAGATGCGTAACCGTTGACGGGTCGGCGGTAAAAAAACCATGCAATATTACCGCTCCTATCGGCTCTCCCGTCCGCGATTTGCTTGCTTTTTGCGATGAACAACTTACCGATGAAAAACATAAACTTATTACTGACGGAAAATTAAATGATGATGTAAAAAAAATAACTTTAGGCGGACCGATGATGGGGCTCGCGATTCCCGACATTAATATTCCAATTGTAAAAATCACAAACGCGATTCTTGCCTTTTCCGCGAAAGACGCGTCGCCTCCAGAACCTACGCCGTGTATTAAGTGCGGACGATGCCTCGCAAGATGTCCCATGAGCCTTATGCCTCCCAATATTGAGAACGCCTATGAGCTTAAAAAACCTGAACTGCTTAAAAAATTTAAGGTAAATATGTGCGCCGAGTGCGCCTGCTGCGCTTATACCTGCCCGGCAAAAAGGCCTCTTGTTCAGGTAATGATTCTTGCCAAGGATATGCTTTACAATTATGAAAAAGCTAAAAAGGAGGCAAAATAATGGAACCTGTCAATTTGATTGTTTCGCCCGCGCCTCATATAAATTATAAAGCGACGACAAACCGGATAATGCTTGACGTTATTATCGCGCTTCTTCCCGCGTTTGTATTTTCGGTATTTATATTTGGCCCCCGCGCCGCTCTTATAACCGGAGTCTGCATAATATCCTGCGTCTTTTTTGAATGGGCTTTTGAAAAACTTTTAAAAAGAAAAAACACGATAAACGATTTATCGGCGGTAGTAACCGGAACATTGCTTGCCTACAATTTGCCCGTAACAATTCCCGTTTGGCAGGCAATCTTTGGAAGTTTTATCGCGATTGTTCTTGTCAAGCAGCTTTACGGCGGGCTTGGAAAAAATTTCGCGAACCCGGCGATAACTGGGCGCGTCGTAATGTTCCTAGCGTTTCCCGTAACGATGACGACATGGATAGCGCCTTTCGCGTGGAAGACTACGTCTGACATTGTTACCGGCGCCACTCCCCTTGTGCTTCTTTTAAAAGGCCAAACCGACGGCCTTAACACGTTGGATTTATTCTTGGGATTCCACGGCGGCTCTTTTGGTGAAGTAAGCGAAGCGGCGCTTTTGCTTGGCGGTTTATATCTTTTAATCCGCGGAGTTATCACATGGCACGCGCCCGTATCATTCATCGCGGTTGTATTCGCGCTTACGGCGTTAGCCGGCTCTAATCCCGTCTATCAAATTTTTTCAGGCGGTTTATTTTTAGGCGCGATATTCATGGCTACGGATTATGTCACTACCCCACAGACAAATTTAGGACGCGTAATTTTTGGCGCGGGTTGCGGCATACTAACCGTATTAATCCGTCTTTTCGGAAGTTATCCCGAAGGGGTGTCTTATTCAATACTTATAATGAACACTCTTGTTCCGTTTATTAACAAGATCACTTATAAAAAAGCGCTTGGAGGTTTAAAGGCATGAACAAAAATTTAATTCAACCAATAATTATTCTTGCGCTTATTTGCCTTTTTGTATCGGGCGCTTTGTCTATTGTAAACAGCAAAACAAGCCCCGTTATTCAAAAAGCCGCGGATGAGCGCGCGGCGGCGGCAAGGCAGGAAGTAATCCCGCAGGCAAGCGGATTTGAGTTATTAGATATTGACAATTTGCGCGGCAAAAACGGCATACCTTCAACAATTACGGAAATTTACAAAACTACAAACGGAATAGGTTATATTTTTATGATAACCTCCCAAGGATACGGCGGCGATATAAAACTTATTTGCGGCATCGATCCTCAGGGAATAATTATAAAAACTTCAGCGCTTAATTATCAGACTGAAACAAAAGGAATCGCGACTCCCGTTTTTGAAGATCAGCATGAAAGCCAGTATATCGGCAAGGATAAAAACCTGAACGGCGTTAACGCCATCTCGGGCGCGACAATTTCGTCTACCGCTTATAAAAAAGGCATTCGCGACGCGTTCACCGCATTTGATATTATAATGAGGGAAAAATTATGAATAACAGACTCTCTGTCCTGACAAACGGAATAATAAAAGAAAACCCCGTTCTTGTGCTTATACTCGGAATATGCCCCACGCTCGCCGTCTCCACTCTGGCGGAAAACGCCATTGGAATGGGGCTTGCGACCACTTTTGTCCTTCTTGGCTCAAATGTCGCCGTTTCCGTTTTAAGAAAAGCGATTCCCGATAAAGTGCGTATACCGTGTTACATCGTCTTTATCGCCGGGTTTACGACGATTGTAAAAATGGTTGTCGAAGCCTACGCTTATAACCTTTATGAGGCGTTAGGGATTTTTCTTCCGCTTATCACGGTAAACTGCATTGTCCTGGGAAGGGCTGAAATGTTCGCGAATAAAAACAGCGTCTTAGATTCAACCCTTGACGCGATAGGCATGGGAGCGGGCTTTACTCTCGCGTTATTCGCCATGGCGTCAATACGCGAAATATTCGGAAACGGGACATGGTACGGCATTGAACTGCCCGTGCTTGTCAACAACAACATCGCCGCCTTTTCAATCGCGCCCGGCGGATTTGTCGTATTCGGGCTTTTAATAGCTTTTGTCAATAAAATTTCAAACGGAAAGGCAATTAAAAAAGGCGATTTTAGCTGCGACAGCTGCCCACAGGCGGCGGCTTGCGGCAAATTGCTTACAGGGAGTAAATAATGGACTTTAGAATTTTTGTCACGATACTGATGAGCGCGGTTCTTGTAAACAACTATGTTCTGCGCCAATTTTTGGGGATATGCCCGTTTCTTGGAGTTTCAAAAGAACTGAAAAACGCCATCGGCATGAGCGTCGCGGTAATATTTGTCATGCTCCTCGCGACAGCGGTCACATGGCCGATACAAAAACATCTTCTCGATAAAAACGATCTTAGCTATCTGCAAACCATCGTGTTTATACTGGTTATCGCCTCCCTTGTGCAGCTTGTGGAAATCACTCTAAAGAAATTCGTTCCTTCCTTACACAAGGCGCTTGGAGTTTACCTTCCCCTAATCACGACAAACTGCGCCGTATTGGGAGTAACTATTTTAAATATCAACAAGGGGTACACATATACCGAGTCTCTCGTAAACGCGCTTGGCACAGGGCTTGGCTTCTTCCTTGGCATGGTCATTTTCTCCGGTATTCGGGAATATACTGAAAACACTGATCCTCCCGAATCTTTTAAAGGGCTTCCTCTTACGCTTATATCCGCGGCGATACTTTCTTTTTCGTTTTTCGGATTTAACGGCGTAATAGAAAATTTATTCAAGTGACAGGTGTAATATGAATATGATTTTATTTGCGATAATTTCCATAACCGCTATCGGCGCGATTTGCGGCATAATTCTCTCCGCCGCGTCAAAACTTATGTATGTAAAAACTGACGAGCGCGTAATCCGGCTTCAAGAAATTTTACCTAATGCTAACTGCGGCGCTTGCGGTTATCCCGGCTGCTCGGGGTACGCGCAGGCTCTCGCTGACGGAAAAGTAGCAATTAACCTTTGCACGCCGGGCGGAACGGGAGTCTTGTCAAAAATAAGCGCGATTCTTGGGGTTGAAGCCGGCAGCATAGAAAGAAAGAATGCGGTTATTCATTGCATAGGTTCCACTCAATTTAGAATTAAAAAAATGGAATACAAGGGAGTGCAAACCTGCGTCGCGGCGAAACAATTTTTTGGCGGGCATACCGCTTGCACATTCGGATGCCTCGGTTACGGCGACTGCAAATTCGCGTGCCCGAGCAACGCTATTTGCGTAGAAGACAGGCTTGCCCGCGTAATTCCAAGCCTTTGCACAGGCTGCGGTCTTTGCGTTAAAACATGCCCCAATAAATTAATCTGGATAGAGAACTCAAATATACCCGTGATTCTCGCGTGCAATAACATTGAAAAAGGCGCTGTAACAAGAAGAAAATGTAAAACAGGCTGTATCGCCTGCGGCAAATGCGTAAGGGAATGTAAGGATAACGCTCTAGTTATTGTAGATAATCACGCGAAAATTGATTATTCAAAATGCACGGGGTGCGGACACTGCGCGGAAGTCTGCGTTTCAAAAAACATAATTAAAAATCAATTGCCGGCGGTTTCATAAATTATCTGTAACGTTTTCCCTACGCACTTGTCCCATGAGAAGGCTTGCGCCCTTTCAAGGCCAAGCCGTTTGCATTCGTTGTAAATATTACGGTCCGTGCTGACTGTAACCATTCTGTCCGCCATGTCTTCCACGCTTAAAGGATCAAAATAAAGCGCGGCGTGTTCGGCGGTTTCAGGCAGAGACGCGGCGCGCGCGCATAACACCGGCACCCCGCAGGCCATCGCTTCTACCACGCCCATGCCAAACCCTTCGTACATGGACGGATAAACTGCGAAATCCGCGCCGGCGTAAAGCTCAGGCAGGCTTTTGGGGGGAAAATGCCCCGTAAAAAAAATATCGCTTCTCCAGGGAGAGGAAGAAGCGGCTTCTTTAACAAGAGCGGCGTTGTTGCTGTCGCCGCCAGCCAATACAAGCCTGTGCGGAAATTTTGTTTTTTCTTTAAAAATGTTAAAGGCGTTTATCAGGCGGATATGGTTTTTTATAGGATGATCAATTCGCGACACGCAAAGCACGTAGGGCCGCTTAAAACTAAAAGGCTGGATTAAAATAACGCTCTCCTCGTTTCTCTGCCGGGGATAAAACGATTCGTGATCAATTCCGTTAGGAACTACTTCTATTCTGTTTTCTTTTACATGCGCCAATTCAACTAATTCCTTTTTTACAAATTCGCTTACGGCGATAATTCTGTCCAGTCTGCGCAATGAATTCGGAAAAATCATTCTTAAAAACACGCCAAGATGAACCCTTGTCTTGCGGCTGCCGTAATAAGCCGCCATATCGTGAACGGCGCCTATTGTAGGACACGGCGATTTATACGGAAGATGGCGGTGGGCGGCGGCAAAAAAACACGCGTCAAATTTTCGGTTTAAGGCAAATTTTGGGTATCTGTAAACGTGCCATAGTGAATTCGCCGTTCTTCCGTGAATTGAGCATTGCGGAATAAATTCAAAATTCGGCGCTACTTCGCTGTACGTATACCTGTCATATTCCCAGCCAAAAAGCTCAAATAGTGCTTCTGACGGCTTTATGCGTTTTAAAAATTGGGTTAAATACATACCCACTCCGGACTTGCCGCCGTCACAGGCAAAAGTATCCAGCCCTATTTTCATCAAGTTCCTCCGGGGCGTTATGCAAATAAACGCTGTCTTATCATATCATAAATCTTAAAACGTGTCAGTTAAAAAAAGACCGCGTAAAAGCATTACGCTATTACGCGGTCTTAAGAAAAATCCCTTCAAAACGAAGGGGACTGCCGGTTTTTCCCGTATCTATACGGGAACCCCCGCCCAAAACCGGCAACAAACCTCAAGGTTATTCACCAACTTGCTTAATTTCCTCAATAAACTCCTCTAAATCATTAAAAGACTTATAAACCGAGGCAAAACGGATGTATGCCACCTTGTCCAAGGCTCCAAGCTTCTTTAAAACCAATTCCCCAATAACCGAACTTGAAATTTCACGGCTTCCTTTGCTGATAATCGCCGTTTCATCCTCAATTTCATTCACAAGACTCTCAATTTGCATCTGTGAAAACGGCCTTTTTTCCAGCGCCCGCACCACTCCCCGTTCCAATTTTTCCCTGTCAAAAGGCTCTCTCCTTAAATCCTTCTTGATTACCATGAACTGTCTTTCATCAATTTTTTCGTAACTTGTAAACCGGTAATTGCAGTTTATACATTCCCTGCGCCTGCGCACGGCATCCCCATTAGCCAAAGTCCGCGATTCAATTACCCTGTCCTCAACAGTCCCGCAATGGGGGCAACGCATATAGTGTCTCCTGCCTATAAACTTACGCTATATATAGTACCATATATATAGCGTACCTGTCAATAGGTGGTACTATATTTTGTGTGGTTTTTTAATTGGGGAGTTAGTATTCTGTAACATCTAAATATTTACAAAAGACCTCTCGTAGAGGCGCAGGAGACTGTAGGAAAAGTATTTTTCGCAAAGAATCTCACGCAAAGGCGCAAAGGACGCAAAGTTGTTGTTCGCAAGATCATCGTTTTTCCTTCAATATTTGTAGTTATACTAATATATTTAGTTAATAATGGGCTATCGAACAGGAACTTTGCGCCCTTTGCGCCTCCGCGCCTCTGCGAGAGAAAATTTGAGAATAATATTTTAGATGTTACTGACTAGGAGTGGGGAGTATTCAAATATACGCGTAATTTGTCTAAAACTTCGTCAAAATCTATGGGTTTGCCTACATGACCGTCCATTCCGGCGGCAAGGCATTTTTCAACATCTTCTTTAAATACGTTAGCTGTCATGGCAATTATTGGGATGGTTTTTGCTTGATGGATATTCAAAGAGCGTATGCGCCGGGTCGCGTCATAGCCGTCCATTTCGGGCATCTGTATGTCCATGAAAATCATGTCGTATTTATTTGGGGCTTCGGTAAACATATTTACCGCTTCAACTCCGTTTTCGGCGCAGTCTATCTCCAGCTTTGTCTGCTCAAGTAAGGCTAGAACAATTTCACGGTTAATTTCAACGTCTTCAACAAGCAGTAAATGCTTACCGGTAAAGATGCCGGCAATGTCCGCAGCCTTCGATTTTTCAGCTTGTTGTTCGTCCACTCCCAGACATTCATTAATCATTTCCGCAATGGTGGAAGGAAACAGCGGCTTTGAAAGAAATTTATCAACACCGGCAGCTTTTGCTTCCGTGGCGACCGAACTCCATTCGGCGGCGGAAATCATTATTACAATGGCGTCTTTTTTAACGCGCGATCTTATTTCGCGGACAAGCTGTATGCCGTCCATGACAGGCATTTTCCAATCTATAAAATAGATATTGTAGCCGCTTTTTTTCTCTATGAGTTTAAGCGCTTCTTCACCGCTTATGGCCGTATCGCACATAATTTTAAAACCTTGAGCAATATCGCTAAAATAAGTTAATACGTCCCTGTCATCGTCAACTGTCAGGATACGGACATTTTTCAAATTGACATCTGCTGACAAAAGCATATGTTTTTCATTAGCAGCGCGTTTTAGTTGAATGGTAAAGAAAAAAGTGGAGCCTTTTCCAATTTCCGATTCAACCCAAATACTGCCGCCCATCAGTTCCACTATGCTTTTAGAAATGGCAAGGCCAAGCCCCGTGCCGCCGTATTTGCGAGTCGTGCTTGATTCTGCCTGTTCAAAAGATTTGAAAAGTTTCGCCTGTTGTTCGGGGCTTATGCCAATTCCGCTGTCGTTTACCGAAACTTGCAGCGTGCAGATGTCGCTTCCTTTTCCAGCAAGGCGCACGGCAAGAGTTATAGTCCCTTGTTCGGGAGTAAATTTTACGGCGTTTCCCAACAGATTGGTAATCACCTGCGCTATCCTTTGATCATCCCCTATGAGCACGCGGGGAATTGAACGGTCGATATGCACGAAAAATTTTTGATGTTTTTCATCAATGCGGAAGTTGACGACATTCACTACCCGCCGCAGAGTTTTCTCAAGATCAAATTCCGCTTCGGAAAGCTCAAACTTATTAGCTTCGATTTTTGACATATCAAGAATATCGTTAATAACGCCAAGCAAATGGTTGGAAGCGTCTTCTATTTTAGAAAAACAGTAATCTTTGCGAATGGAGTCTGAAGCGGATTTACCTATCGCAGTCATGCCGATAATCGCGTTCATAGGCGTGCGTATCTCGTGGCTCATGTTGGCAAGGAACGCGCTCTTATGCCTGCTCTCTATATCAGATTTTTGCCTGGCCGCATCAACGTTGATAAGAATGACAATCAATATTATCGCAAGCGCGGCACCCAACATGCCGAGTATTAACTCCATATTATAAACGTGTTTATAATATATCTCTGTCGGCGTCATAAGGCCTAAACTCCAACCGTTTCTAAGCTTTCTAAAAAAACCGACGACCGAATCGTCATTCCACGCCTTAAATTGTATTCCTGAGACATATCCGTTTTTATTCAACCGATCAACTACAATTGAAATGGGGATATTAGGATCGTACATTTTCATTCCGATAAAATCCGGGTTTGGATGGCCAATCAATGTAAAATCCTGACTTGCCAATACTCCGTAACTTTTGTCTTTGGAGAAATCAGTAAAAGCGACTCTTTCCCCAATATGATCCGCCCTCACGTCAATGGCGACAACGCCTAAACGATTCCCGTCATTATCAAAAAGACAGCGGGAGTATGAAAAAACTGTTTCGCCGGTTACCGTATCTTTAAACGGATTGGTTTGCGCGATTTCACCGTTAGCTTCGATGGCGGCTTTGTACCAGGGGCGCTCCGGCGGGTTCCAACCTTCAGGCGGATTCCAGCCAATACCGTTAAAAAAGAACGGCCCCTCTGGAGATTTTTCAATATAGCCAAAAGGACCGTTAGTGCTGAAAGTCGCGTTGTTTTTTGAGAGTAAATGACTTGATATATCCGTATTATAGGCGGTCAGTTTTGCGGAATCATCCCCGCGTATGGCTAAACTTTGCACTGATTGCGCGAAATCGTCAAGTATCGTCCGTGATTCTAAAAGATCGGCATAGATTTGCGACTCAACATAATCAAGCACGCTTTCAACATGGCGTACTAAATTGATCCGCACAATTCTGCTGGTGAAGATATAGCTTAAAACAACCATTAATAAAAACGCGAAAAAAGTAAATAAAAGCTGTACATAAAGTGGGCGTTTAGAAAATATTTTTGGTATTATAATACGCGTCAATAGCATTACCTTTTTCTAATATAAACTTATTATTTATTTTATGCAACTTTAAACCTTGAATACATAGTAAATTTATGGTATATTAGGAAATATGAAAATATCAACAAAAGGGCGGTATTCGCTCAATATGCTTTTAGATTTGGCAGAGCATAAAAACGACGGTTTTATTTCCTTAAAGGATATTTCACTCAGGCAGGGTATTTCCAAAAAGTACCTTGAGCAGATTGTTACCCTTCTGAGCCGTCCTGATATTTTAAGAACCAACCGTGGCAACAAAGGCGGTTATATGCTCGCAAAAGACCCGGACAAGTACACTGTAGGACAGATTTTAAGGATTACCGAGGGTGGACTGTTTCCCGTTTCCTGTCTTGCGGATGAACCAAATAAATGCGAAAAAAAAGCATACTGTAAAACGTTGCCCGTATGGCAAGGTCTTGAAAAAGCGATAAACAAATATCTTGACAGCATTACCCTTCAAAATATTCTAAACGACTACAAAGAAGCCGGGGTAGATGAGTATTACATTTAATTCCAGAAGACTCTCACAAAGATCACAAAGGTACAAAGATCACAAAGAGGGATCAGGGGTTATTGTCCGAAGGCTATGCGCGAGCTTCACGATAAGATAACGGACAAAAACCCCCTCTTTTCTTCTTTGTGATCTCCTCTTCCTTTGTGTTCTTTGTGTGAAATCTTTAGGATCTATGCTATAGTTTCAATAATGACTAAAGAAGAAAAACAAAAAATAGCGGAGTTTCTTGATGTTGCTTCCGATCACCTCTCCTGTGGCTACCAAACTGCGATAAGGGAGTATCATTTTAGCGATGATGAATCAAAAGAGCAAGTTGACACTGCGGATACTATTGAACAAATCGCGCAGGAAATCAGGGTTTGCAGGAATTGCCGGCTTTGGGAAAAAAGAACAAACGCCGCGCCGGGAGAAGGGGTTTTACAGCCGCTTGTGCTGGTAATCGGCGAAGGGCCGGGTGAAGATGAGGACAGGCAGGGGCGGCCTTTTGTAGGAAGGGCCGGGCAGCTTTTGGATAAGATGCTTGATTCAATCGGCCTTTCGCGCAGGACAAATTGTTTTATCGCCAATGTGGTAAAATGCCGTCCGCCTTTTAACCGCGATCCCTACCCGGAAGAAACAGCCGCGTGCGCGCATTATCTTAATCGGCAGATTGCTTTGTTAAAACCAAAATTTATTCTTGTCGTGGGAAGGATCGCGGCGCAGTCACTTTTAAAAACAACCGAGTCAATAGGAAAAATTCGCGGAAAATTTACGGAATTGGAAGTTGGAGAGATGAAAATTCCGCTCATCGCCACATACCATCCCGCCGCGCTTTTGCGTAACGAAGAGTATAAACGTCCGGCTTGGGAAGATTTAAAACTTCTTCATTCAAAATTTTAAATAACGGGGCAGATATTGGCGGCTTTTCTTGATTTAGTATTTGACATTCCGCTGGATAGCAGTTTCACCTATCGTATTGACGATAAAAGTGAGGCGGCTATAGGGAAACGGGCGATGGTTCCGTTTGGTAAAAGGGACTGCCTGGGGTATGTCATTGGGGAGCGTGAAAATCCGCCACAAGGGGTTAAAGAGGAAGCGGTAAAAAAAATCCGCCGCGTGGTTGACGGCGAGCCGTTATTTGGCGAGCGGGAAATAGAAATCGCCAAGTGGATAGCGGGATTTTATATTTGCGGCACAGGGCAGGCGATTTCTTCGATGATCCCGTCCGGAAGAAGGGAAAAGATCCCTACCCTGCCCTCAGGCGATGAGGAAATTTCCCCCTCACTTTCAATATCCGACGAACAGGCGGCTGCTTTAAGCGCGATTACTTCCCCAATAGAAAATTCCAATTCAAACTTGCCGCCGATGTTCTACCTTTACGGCGTTACGGGATCAGGCAAAACTGAAGTGTTTCTTAGAGCGGCTCAATTTATGTTAAACGAGGGAAAATCAGTTATCTATCTTGTGCCTGAAATATCGCTAACCCACCAAACGGCGCAGATGATTGGAAACCGTTTCGGCTCTCTTGCAGCCACTTTACATTCGGGAATGACTCCCTCGGCGCGTCTGTCCGAGTGGATTAGGATAAAAAACGGAAAAGCGCCGATTGTCGTAGGGCCGCGAAGCGCGGTCTTCGCTCCCGTGCCTAATCTTGGGCTTATCATAATTGATGAAGAACACGACGGCTCATATAAATCGGGTAACACGCCGCGATACCACGCGCGGCAAATCGCGCTTCACCGCTGTTCAAAAGAAGGGGCGCGTCTTGTTATGGGATCGGCTACTCCTTCGGCTGAGGCGTGGAAACTTATGCAGGAAGGCGGCATAAAAAGGCTTGACTTGTCTCGCCGTCTTTCAGGCGGAGGAATGCCGGAGATAAAAGCCGTAAGCCTCGCTAAAACCGAAGGCTGTCTTACAAAGGAATTAAAAGATGAAATCAGTCTTACCGCTCAAATGGGAAGGCAGACTATTCTTTTTTTAAACCGCAGAGGCTTCGCTCATTTTTACAAATGCCCTGAATGCGGCTGGGAACTTGTCTGCAAGCGCTGCTCCGTATCGCTTACATGGCATAAAAACCGCAACCGCTGCATATGCCACTACTGCGGCTACAGTACTTCGCCGCCATCAGTCTGCCCGGAATGCGGCTGCGTAGAAGCGGGCTATCGCGGTTTTGGAACGGAAATGATCGAGGAAGAAGTGCGGCGCACTTTTCCTGATCTGCGCCTTAGCCGCGTTGACGCGGACACCGCCTCAAAAAAAAGCGGCGGTCTTGAGGAAACTCTTAAATTATTTAAAAAAGGAGAAATCGACATTTTACTTGGAACGCAAATGGTCGCTAAAGGATTGAACTTTTCCGGAGTGCGGCTTGTCGGTGTAGTGTTTGCCGACACCGGCCTTCACCTGCCCGACTTCCGCGCGGCGGAGAGAACTTTTTCTCTGATTGTTCAAGTCGCAGGCCGCGCCGGCAGATATTTCCCGGACAGCAAAGTAATCGTGCAAACCCTGCGTACCGACGACCCTGTAATTACAAGATCGTGTATCCTTGACGTAACAGGCTTTTTTAACGCCGAGTTAAAACACCGCCGCTCCCTCGGCTTTCCCCCCTACTCAAGACTTATTCGTTTTACTGTCCGCGCCAAAGAAGAAGCGAAAGCAAACACTGCTATTAACAGACTTGCGGGTATCGCCGAAAAATTACTTCCCAAAGACGCCGACATGCTCGGACCAGCCGAATGTCCAATCGGCATTATAAATAACAATTACAGGCGGCAGTTAATTCTTCGCGGCCCATCAATTGGCGCGATTCACTCCATGGCGCGGGAAACAGTATCAATTTATGAAAAAAGCAAAGAAAGCAAGGCCTACCTAGAAATTGATGTTGATCCTTTGAGTATGTTATAATTATTTAGTTATGAAACTTCTTCTTCACTGCTGTTGCGCTCCCTGTTCAGTCTCCTGTATTAGCAGTCTTCGCGCTGAAAAAATAGAGCCACGCTTGTTTTGGTACAACCCTAATATCCACCCGTACACGGAATATAAATCACGAGGAGACTGCCTGAAAGAATTCGCCAAAAGCGAAAAATTGGCTCTTACGTCGATTGATGAATATGGGTTAAGAGAGTTTTTAAACGAAGTTTACTCGCAGGCAGACGGTAATTCAATTTCTTATCGACAACGGTGTAAAAAATGTTACCGCATGCGCCTTGAAAAGACGGCGGATTTCGCGTCACGGGAAGGATATTCAGCCTTTAGCACGACATTGCTTGTAAGCCCGTATCAGGATCATGAGGAGATAAAGCGGGTTGGCGAAGATGCGGCGGAAAAATACGGAGTTGATTTTTTATATAGGGATTTTCGCCCGCTCTTCCGTGAAGGGCAATCAAAAGCCCGATCCGCGGGATTTTATATGCAGAAATACTGCGGGTGCGTGTTTAGCGAGGAAGAGAGGTATTTGGATAAGAGTTCTCACAAAGAACACAAAGGACGCTAGTTAAACGCACTGCAAAGCAGTGAAGTTGGATAATGCCGCATAGCGAGAGCACCAATAAATGCCGATGTTTAAAATAAAAGCAAGGCGGCCTTTAGGCTGCCGACAGTGCGATAAGAACACAAAGAGGGAAAAAAGTACTAATGGTTAACCCCATTTTTGAAAGACTTGTTTTACTCACCGGCAAAGAAAGTCTTGAGAAACTTAACAATACTTACGTTCTTGTTTTTGGAGCGGGCGGCGTGGGAAGCTGGGCGGCGGAGGCGCTTGTCCGCTCTGGGATAGGGAAATTAGGCATTATCGACAATGACTTTGTTTGCGCTTCAAATGTGAACCGTCAGGTGGAGGCGACTTCTTTAACTCTTGGACAGCCTAAGGCGTCATCGTTAAAAAAACGGCTTTTGGAAATTAATCCTAAATGTGAGATTACGGCGTGGGACGATATTTTTTGCCGCGAAAATGCAGGGAACTACTGTATTGAGAAATCGGATTATGTGATAGACGCTATTGACAGTTTAAACCACAAACTCGATTTAATCGAACTTGTTTGTAATGCTAATGTTACTCTCTTTTCGTCGATGGGTATGGCTCTTAAAACAGACCCCTCGCAGATAAAGACGGCTTCAATATGGAAAACAGGCAACTGCCCTTTGGCGCGGCTTGTACGACAAGGTTTAAGGAAGCGCGGGTTTTCAGGCGATTTTACCGCGGTGTACAGCACGGAAACTCCGCAACGCGCCGCAGATGAAGCGGTACTGTCAGTAAACGCAAGCGGAAACAGTCCTTATCAAGGGCGAAAAAAAGTAAACGGCAGTATTGTAACTGTAACGGCAAGCGCCGGGTTGTTGCTGGCAAGTTTGGTAATAAACAGCGTGTTTAACAAAAACGGGTAAATGGCGATGAGCAGATTTTTTAGAAAAACAAACGCTAGCGAAATCGTAAAAAAACTGGTTGTAAAAACAGTTTGCGAACGTTCCCTTATTAACGAAGGCGACCGCGTATTAATCGCCGTTTCAGGCGGGAAAGATTCTAGCGTATTATCATGGGCGCTTTCGCAAATAAAACCGGCGTTAAAAATAAATTATGAATTAGCGGGTTTGCACATAAGCACCGATTTTTGCGCCTGTTGCAAGAAATCGGTTCTTTGCAAAAAACTGGAAGAATGGGGAATTACCTTTACCGATTTATTTGTCCCCGTCATTGGCAGACTGAAAGAAGGCGAAAAAATGAACTGCTACTGGTGTTCAACTCAAAGACGGACAGAACTGTTAAAATTCGCCGTAGAAAACGGCTTTAATAAAATAGCGCTTGGTCATCATCTTGACGATATTATCGAGACCTTTTTTATGAATCTCTGCTCAAAGGGCGAGTTGCTTGCCATGCCTATTAATTTAAAATACCGAAAATACCCCGTCAGCCTTATCCGCCCTCTTGCCCTGCTTGAAGAAAAGCAAATTATTTCCTGCGCCGCGGAACAAAATATTTTAAAAAACGCCTGCACCTGCCCCTACGGTCAAAATTCAAAACGCAGAGATATGCGGGACAAAATATCGAATTTTGTCGGAAAAGAAGCGGGCGACGTTAAGCGTCGTATTCTGAAAGCTCTTGGAGAAGGAAAGATTGATTATCTAAGGATTTGATTCGAAAAATTTTCACACAAAGATCACAAAGGAAGAGAAGAACACAAAGAGGAATCAGAGGTTTTTGTCCGAAGGCTAAGCTTGAGCCTCACTATAAAATTACGAACAATAACCCCTTTCCCCCTCTTTGTGATCTTTGTACCTTTGTGTGAGATCTTGGCCATTAAATTCTATACTTTACAAAAATTGTAATCGTGGTATAATTATATTTAAATAAGGAGTAAAACATGGATGAAGAATTGAAATGCAAAAATTGCGATAAACCTTTAAAGCCGAATTGGGTATTTTGCCCGTACTGCAAGCAGCCGGTTAAAGTGGAGCCTAAAAAATGCAAGAAATGCGGCGAAGAACTTGATGATGATATGGTAATATGCCCAGTCTGCGGAGAGCCAACCGACGAAGAGGCTAAGAAACAGGCTAAAAAAAAACCCGTAGTTAAAAAACCGGCAGCTTTACCTGTAGAAGAAATAAGCGACGTTCCATTCCGTAATCTGTTTGACGCTTACAGACAGGGGAAACTTCCGTTTGCCCAGGGGTATATCGTATCTTCATTTTTCAGCGAAACGTCCTACTATTCAATTTATGAAATTGTATCTTACGCCGGCATAAAAGAAATCTTTTTAACGGATATAGGTTTGCAATTTATTACGGGTGGAAAAAAATTGTATATTTTGGTTGAACCTGACTCGTATCATCTCAAGTTTCAAGAACCTGTTTCAAGGGCGGACGGCGAGAGAATTCCAAAACACTTTAGCGAATTGGAAATTATCACCGCGAGAAATCAAACAAAGATAATGATAGCGAAAGAGCCAAACGAAAGTTTTGGTTCTTTTACAATCCTTAATCCCACCGAGAGCAATTTTGCGGTAGTGTTCTATCAATCTCCTGATATTTATAAATCGCTTGCCGAATTTTTTACTGAATCCCTTAACAGGCAAGGAAGAGTTCCAGAGCATGACGCAAGGCTGGCGGCGCAGAAGATTACGGAGATTCTTGTTAAACACATGAGTTTTGAAGGGGAGTATAAGTAAAGGTTCGAAAAGAGACAGTTGGAGAAAATTTCTCACGAAGGGACAAAGAACACGAAGAGGAAAAAAAGTAAAAATACCTGATGTTTTCGTATATGTCAAGTGAATTTATAATAAATTTACCGCATTATTGTTTTTGCGCTCCCCCCGCTTCTTGCCGCCTTTGGCGCAGGTTCCCAACTTGCCGCCTTTGCTAATATAAGATATAATATAAATATGAACGAATACACCGTTTCATTGGATTGGGATGATGAAGCCGCCAAATGGTATGCCCTCAATGACGATATACCTATCGCCCTCGAATCCGATTCACTTGATACGCTTATTAAACGAGTCAAAACGGCGACTCCTGAACTTCTGGAATTAAACGGAAAACCGCACTCAAATATCCATCTGCTTTTCAGAATGGAAGCTCAAGCGGTTGTAGCTTAATGGGGCTGAATACGAGAAAAAAGTCCGGCAGATTCTTCTTAAATATAATTGTCATTTTGTGCGTCACGGCAAAGGGGACCATGATATATGGTATAGCCCCATCACTGAAAAAAATTTTCCGGTAGATGGGGAAATACGCATCCGTCATGTCGCCAATGGCATAATGAAACAAGCGGGAATTAGGCATCATTTTTAATCCTCTACCGCGCCTTATAACTACACTTCTTGCTGTTGTAGGCGTTAATTATTAGTTATTAGTGGTTAGTATATAGTATTGCTGTCCGCGGGCTGTTGTCCTACCCCGACAAGACCTCGGCTGCCGGAACGCTTCCACGCGAAGGGATTGTCGCGGCAGGCGTCCAATACTACCACATTGAACTTGTTTCCCGCGTCGTTCAGTTCGTCAAGCATTTCCTGCACGGAAACCGCCCGGTTGCGTAGGAAGTTTTCACTGGGAATATTCGCGTCCACGGGGATAAGGTAGTTCTCGCCGTTGGACTGTATCCCATGACCGGCGTAAAATAAAAAGCTAGTTTCGCTATTTTCATTGCGGGAATAGTTTTAAAAGGGTAATTTAAATTGTGGATTTCTCTTTCTGATACTGATAATTTTATCGCGTCCGTAATCAGAGACATATAGGCGGTAATAGCATCGGTAGTCCGTTCTCTTAATAACCATGTTAACGCAATATGATCATTTTGAGAACGGAGAGCGTCATTAAATAAATAATCATTGTATTCGGCTATTAAACAGGAAAAACTATCCAACAAAGAGACAGAAGATAATTGTTCAAAATAAAATAGAGTATTACCGTTCCTATGGTTTACGGTGATGGGAGTATTCATTTTTTAAGCAACTTTATCAGGTCTTCTTCTTCTTCCTTATGGCGTTTCAGGGCTGCCGCTGTCGGTTTCCGGCGGATTTCCCGTATAACTTGATAAACTATCTTTTTGTCTTTAATTTCTGTTGGTTGTACAGGTTTTACTCTGGCTCCCATTTTTTACCTCTTTTTAAGTATATCAGGAATTGAAAAAAATTCAATAGATGTCAAGCCATTCTGGCTTTTTTCTTAAAATTATCAAAAAATTGAAATGTTCGTGCTGGTTCGTGTGGTTCGTGGTAAAAATAATAAAAAATTTTTTCAAAAACGGTCAAGCAAAATGGCACTTTCACGCCATATATAGGTGTCGCGTATGCGACATTAAAATCTATTTTAAGGAGATGCAAATGAAAAATGTTTTTAGCTTGGTAATGATTTTATCATTACTGTGGGCAATCTGCGGATGCTCAAATGACCTTCCCATTCTGCAGGAGCCAGAGTTTGAAGTCCCGGAAATACCGGGCGCCAATCAGAAGAAACCGGGTGAAAATAAGCCTGATTTCTCTTACGAAGAAGAATCAGATGATGCTGATTCAGAGGATACCGATCAGGAGGATATCGAGCAGGAGGAGGCTGATAGTGACGATATTGATTATTCTGACGGGCAGGAACCAAATGATTATGATCCGGCAGATAACGATCAGGATAAGACGGATAATAATGAATCTGATTTTACGGAAACCGAACCCGCGGAATATATAGACTTCTATTTGTTTTCCAAAAAAGAAATACGCTTTAATTTTACGGCGGCGGTTAAAAATGTTTCCTGTACAATTACTCCGCATCAGGAAATTGAGCGCGTTCAGGACGGAAAAACCGTAAAAGTTTTTCTAAAAGAAAACCTTGAATTGCAGACGGATTTTTTAATTGAACTTAATGTAATAGATAACCATGAAAATTCGTTGTCTGTCGAAGAACGCCTGTTTGTCAATGACTGGGTTCCAAAAATAGAGATAAATGAATTACGCACGGAATATTCAAGTTCGGCGAAACGGGCGGAATATATTGAATTTAAAGTTAAATCAGCGGGGGATTTGAACGGATTAAAACTTTACATTATGTATGACGCTAAAAAACCATATACTTACGACTTCCCGTCTGTTGACGTAAAGTTAGGTGAATATGTTACGCTTCATTTGCGTACTTTGGAAAGTACATGCGTTAATGAATTAGGAGAGAACTTGTCTGAATCCGCAGGGACCGACTCCTGCCCTACTGCGCGTGATCTTTGGGTTTCCGGCTCTGAAAAATTGCTGCACAAAACCGATATTGTGTATTTAGAGGACGCAAACGGCAGAATTCTGGACACAATTATTATGAATGATGAGCCCGCTGAAACATGGAAAAAAAATCAAACGCATTTCACGGGAATTATAGAAGATTTGTTTAATAAAGAAGCGTGGAAATCCGCAGACGGCCATCTGCCCGGACCTTTTGATGCCGTTAATACTTCGACAATAAAAACATCTGCGACCAAAAGCGTCAGCAGACACGAAAACAAAGAAAATACCCACACCGCGAATGATTGGTATGTAACTGATTTGAATAAAGCGTCGCCGGGATTGCCGAATAAGTAAGGGGAGTGAGCAGTGAGCAATGAGCAGTGAGCAGTGGGGTTTTTGTCCGAAGTCTATGCGTGAACTTCACGACAAGATAACGGACAAAAACCCCCTCTTCTCTCGCGCACTGTCGGCGACCTAAAGGCCGCCTTGCTTTAATTAGAGACAGCGGCGTTTATTGGTGCTACGCTGTGCGGCATTATTGATCTACACGGCTACGCCGTGCGTTTATTTAGCGTCTTTGTGATCTTCTCTTCCTTTGCGCCCTTTGTGTGAGGTTTTGGCGAATCAACTAGCCGCGAGTAATTCGTTCATTATTTCAATGCCTTGCTCTAGTTCGCTATCTGTTATCGTGTACGGGGGCAGTAGGCGTAAAGTGTTTGTTCCGGCGGACAGCAGTAATAGGCCATTTTGCTGTTTAGCGAAATCGGCTCTTGCGATTCCCGCTTTAAGGAATATCCATGAACTGCTTTCAATATCAAGCCCTATCATCAGTCCCCTGCCCCGCACTTCTTTAATCTTTGGGTTTTGCTTAAGCGCGTTCATCAGTATTTCACCCTTCCTGGTTATTTCAGCAAGGAAACCGGGATCGTTTACCGTCTTTAATACTACAATCCCAGCCGCCGCGGCGATAGGATTGCCGCCAAACGTGCTGCCGTGATCGCCTTCTTCAAAAACGGCATAAGTATTTTCTCCGGCTAAAACAGCGCCAGCGGGAATTCCGCCGGCTAGGCCTTTCGCGAGCGTTACAATATCGGCTTTAATGGGATTGCCGTTTTTGTCCTTGTACTGTTCAAGCGCGAGGAAGGTTCCCGTCCTTCCAAGTCCGCACTGGATTTCGTCAAACATCAGCAGTATGTCCCTCTGGGCGCATAAATCCGCGGCGGCGGCGATAAAATCCTGCGACTGCGGCACTATGCCGTTCTCGCCTTGTACCGCTTCAATTAAAAGGCCGGCGACTGTGTTTTTATCCAGTGTTTTTTCAAGCACGTCAATATCGCCGCACGGTATATGGATAAAACCTTCCGTAAAGGGGCCAAAGTCCTTGTGAAATTTTTCCTGCCCGGTCGCGGATAAAGTCGTAATAGTCCTTCCGTGAAAACTCCCCTTTAAAGTGACAATGGTATGCCTTCCCGGCCCGTATTTTACAAGCGAGTATTTTCTCGCGAGCTTGCACGCTCCCTCGTTAGCTTCCGCTCCTGAATTGCAAAGAAAAACTTTTTTCATTCCCGCGGGAGCGGTGGCTTGCACAAGTTTCTCGGCAAAATCCACGCTTATATCGCTTTGAAAATAATTGCACACATGAAAATATTTTGCCGCCTGTTCCGTAACCGCCCGCACGAGCGGCGGATAATTATGGCCTAGAATGTTTACGGCTATCCCGGAACTGAAATCCAGATATTTTTTCCCGTCTATATCAAAAAGCCATGAACCTTCGCCCCTTGCGAAAGTCACTGGCAGCCTGTGATATGTATTCATAAAAACGCTATTCATTTATTTCTCCAACATTATGTCAAGATTAATTTTATGGAACATTTAAAAACTTCAGTTTTTAGATGTTTTCAAAAACCTGTCATTCGATTGTCAATTTCCGTAACTTCGTCTTTTTTATCCAAAGCTTCAAAAATCGCCCTTGATCTTTTGTACGCTTCCAACGCGTCGTCATTTCTCCCCATTTTACGGTAAATATCGCCCATCGCCCTCCAATCGGCGGCAAGACCGAAAGAATTTTCAATACGGCGGTCAATTGTTACCGCCTTTTCCAAAGCCTGTAACGCTCCCTGCGCGTTTCCCGCCAGAGAACGTATCGACGCGATAGTATACCAGTCATAGGAAGCATTTTCAAGGGCCTTTTCTTTTTCATGAATATCCAAACTTTTCTTTATTGACTCTTCCGCATCGGCGTATGAGCCTTTTACCCTCTGAGCAAGACCTTTTGTCTGCCATGAATAGGCGATAAAGAGATTATTTTTAATATTAACAATTTCCCTGTTCACTTCATCTATTACGGATTGGGCTGCCGCCTTTTCAGAAAGAAGATTTCCCCTCGCCTTAAAAATTTTTGCTACGGATAATAGTTCTTTATTTCCCGATTTTTGAGCTTCTTCAACAGCCTGATCCCACTGCGCGTAGGCTTCATTTGTTTTCCCTAAAGACAATAAAACGTTTCCATAAGACAGGCAAACCCTGATTATAAGCGAAGGATCATCGGCAAGAATCGCCATGCGTTTATATTCAATTAAGAAATTTTCCGCGTTGGCATAATTACCCTTTCCCACTTCCCTATTGGCCGATTCCAGCCCTATCTCAGCTGTTTTTCGTAAATTATAGATATCCCCGGAATTTTTTGGAGCCGTTGAACATGATAACAAACTAAAAACTATTGATAAAATAAAAATGCCGATTACTTTATTCATTCTAATTTCCCCCGCGGTTAAAACTTTTGATCTCTTGGACTAGCGCCAGTTGGGCCGGTTTCTTTATTTTCAGGTATGCCGCCTTTTAAAAGAGGATTATTGGCCACCGATGTTAATACGTCCTCAACTTGTTTAAGCAGAATATTAAGTTCATTTATCGCCGTGGCAATCTGAGGAAGCTGGGTTGGGATAAATTTACTTGTTTTGTTAAGGTTATCAATTATGCCCGCAAGCGAATTGATAGCTTCATATAAAGGCCCTTTCGAGTCAAGAATATTGGAAACCGCGCCTGTCGGGCTGGAAAGATTATCTGTAAACCCTTCAAAATTGTTTAATATCGGTTTCAACTGCCCGGAAAGATTATCAGCTAACGCTTGAAGGCTTGCGGTAACTCCTTCTATGTTACTGACAATCTGTACAAGGGCGGGCTCTCCATTAGAACCAGCGAGCGCGGCGTTTACAGTCTCAAGTATCGAATTAACCTGATTTACAATATTGCCTATGCTGTCGTTTGATTTTGGAATATCGGCCAATCCTTCCGCTATATACTTTTTTGCCTCCGGCGAGTTTACATTTGGAATAACGCTACCTTCCGGAAGCTGATCTTTGCCTTTACCGGGATAAAAATTAAATGAACTTCCAAGGCCTATCGGGCTTTCCATTCTTTCTACTAAAGAGCCTTCGGTAACCCTGTTTGTATATTCTTCAAAAATAGAAAATACTATTTCCACGCGGTCATCGGAGGAAAGTGAAAGTTTTTTAACATGCCCGATGGTGAAACCTTTATACTGAACCACCATATTGGGGCTTATTCCAGAAGCGGACGCGAAATAAGCCTTATATTGGCTGTCATGTTCAAACCAGCGCTGATTTTTGCCCAACATAAAAATTACAAAAATCAAAATCGCAAGCCCGAGTAAGACAAGAGTACCTACAATTTGATCCGCAAACCTTATTGAAAATTTCATGACACTACCCCCATCTGTACAAAATCGTTAAGTGATAAATCGCCTATTATTTGATCTTTCGGCGTATTCATCGCTACTTTACCGTCAGCAATTACTATTACAAAATCGGCTAAATCTTTAATTACCCTCATATCATGGCTTACAAATAAAATCGTAGCTCCAGCGCTTTGTTTTTTTCTTACAAGATTGACAAGCCTGTTGGCGGAATTTTCATCCATTGATTCAGTCCATTCATCCAAAAAAAGGAGTGACGGATCGCATAACATCGCCCGCGCATAGGCAATTAATTTTTGCTCGCCCATAGAAAGTGTTGAAGGCCGGACGGTCATGTTTTTTTTGTAACCAACTTCCGTTGTAACTTCATTAATGCGATCCTTACGCTCTTGTTTTGTCATCTTTGGATAATGAATCTTTAGCGGAAGCTCCATTATCTGAAACAAATCCATATTTGCCCAAAGCGCCGAATCTTGAAAAACAAAAGCCCCTTCACGGCGGAATTCAAGGTTATCGCTTCGGTTCATCAGCGCGATATTTTGCCCGTTATAAAAAACCGCCCCGTGGCTTGGCTGAAGAAGCCCGGCGGAAATTTTTAACACGGTGCTTTTACCGCCGCCTGAAGGCCCTATAATAGCGGTAGTCTTTCCGGGTTTATATTTAATGGAAACTCCCTGTATTATTTTCCTGCCTTCATGGTCAGAAAAATGTATATCGTTTAATTCAATAATATTTTCCATTACCCTAACGCAACATAATATAAAGCTGAAATAATAACGTCTACCACTATACAGAGCGCAAAAGCGCCGCCGACAGCGCGTAAACCCGCGACTGGAACTTCGGTACTTGCCCTTTCAACTGAAAAACCTTCAATTACGGCATAAACAGAGATGATCGTACCAAACACAACACTCTTAATTATCGAAACAATCACATCATAAATGCTCAAATGCTGCAATAAACTTGTAAAATAATAATCCATCGGAGTTGAACTGAATATCTGCGTGACAATATAGGAACCGGCAAGCCCGAAAACTGAAAAATAAATATTCATCAGCACAAGCGAAATAGTAACGCCTAAAAACCGGGGAACGGCAAGTTGTTCAATAGGGTCTATCCCGACGGAAATGTAGGCTTCAACCTCATGCGAGATAACCATTCCCGCTATTTCCGTGGCAATAGCGGTTGCCGAACGGGCGATAACGACAAAAGCGATTAAAAGAGGGCCCAATTCCCTTGTAATAATTATGATTAACAGCGTATAAATAAGCTGCTGCTGGTTTATCATCGCTAGAAAAGGCACTCCAATTATATTGACAGCCGCGCCGATTGCCAGCGCCAGCAGGGTCGTAATCCCCAAAGCGTATACGAATGTAAAGAGAATCTGCATGATAAGAACCTTAAACGAAGCCTGCGAATGGCGGATAAAGTAACCGACTCCTTTAAGAGTTTTCGCAAAAAAACCTAATCTATAAAAAAATTTTTTTATAAACGCAATAATGTTCCACCACATATTTCAATTATAAACAATATTGATAAATAATGAAAGTAATCTCTCACAGAAGAATGAAAAAGGAGGATTTTTATGCTGTTTCTTGGAAAAAAATCAAAGTTTTAGAGTTTCCCAAGTGAAATTTTCCATATATTGATGTATACTGCCCTATGCGCGTCTGCGGATTATTTCTTATTTGGGCATTAGCCTTGCTCATTTCCTGCAATCCGTCCGGAAAAGAATTACAAATAAACGCAAAACTCCGGGAAACTTATGACACGGACAGGCTAAAAGAGATTCTCCAGTCCGCAAGAGAGAGTATTTTCAAGGTTTGGAATGACGGACAGACGCCTGTTTTGCCTCCGCTTGGCATAAACGAAGGCTTGGCAGTCCGGCTTATTGTTCAGGGAAAAGACCGAGGCTGTCTGGCGTGGTACAAAAATTCAGGCGATATGAATCTCTTTGCCGCATTCTGCGCCGCACAGGCTCTAAGAGACTCACGTTATGAGCCGCTTCGCCCCGAAGAAGCGGCTGATACATTAGTGGAACTGCTTATTTTTGGCGAATGGGAAGATATGTCCACGCCCGAAGATTTTATTCCCGGCAGCCACAACCTTTGGCTTGCGGACGGTTATGAAAACACGATCCTTCAAGCGTCGATTGCCGTGCAAAGACACTATACAAAAAAAGATTTTCTGGAAAAAATCTGCGTTAAAGCCGGTTTGGATAAAGACGCTTGGATTGATAATAAGAATCTTGTTTGGCGTAGAAGCGCGGCAATTTGGATCATAGAACCGCTACAATAATTCGCCAATTACTCGCCAAGACCTCTCACAAAGAACACTAAGGAAGAGAAGATCACAAAGAAGAGTCAGGGGTTTTTGTCCGTTATCTTATCGTGAAATTCACGCATAGACTCGGACAATTTACTTTAAATATTAGCGCCATCCCTTAAAATAAAGTCATAAATTATTTGAGACCAAGTTTCCAATTTTTCATAATAAGAGGGAATATCCGATATTTGAATCCATTTTCCGTCCATCATATCAATCTCATTTACCGCGCATTTTGGCGATTTTAATGAAACTTGATAAACAACGCCGATATGAACCCGTCCCACTTCATTAGTATCATCGCTTATCAAACATTTAGCTGATATTTCCAAAATATCGTAGTTGTCAACAATAACCTCTTCATTTAATTCACGAAGCATTCCGTTTTGAATTATATTTTCAATTCCCTCAATATCAAATTCATTAATATGACCGCCTACAGCTAACGAATATTTATTGTGCAGCCTTGACTCAAATTGAGTTGATTTTCTATTAGTTAGGAATATGTTTTTATCATGAGAAATGTAAATATACGGAATCACCTGCTTGAAGTTAAAATCATTCTCCGCATTGCTTCTGGGAATAAAACAGCCTTCTTTCTGAACAGCGTTAAGAAAGTCTTGTATGTTTTTCGACACATTAACGCAATTTGGGCGAACAAAGTCTTTTAAATAGTTCATAGCTATAACTAATACTTTTTCCTGTTTCACATCACTCCTTTTTACTCTATCTAGGCGGTAGCGTTTTTGCTATATCTTTGATAATTTTTCATATTTCTTTTTCAAATTTTCCTCAATAAAAGAAATAAATTTTTCTTGTATTTTTCTTTTTTCGTCATTGTTCTTTATTTTTTGCGTATAAAAATATATTACATTCGTTTCTTCGGGCTGTGGAGCGGTTTCAGAGTTTTGTGTTGGTATAAGCGTTGATGTTATATTAGAGAAATAATCTATTCTTTGCGTAATGGGAAACCATATTCGTATATTTTTAGTTTTATCTCTCGCAAAATTACTTTTAAATTTATCGGGCATTAGAATCATGAAGCCTATATTAAAATCCAATTTGTTATCATTGGCAAATTTCTTAAAGCATTTACAGTATGTTATAAAGTCAGTAATTCCTTTCTTATTTATTTTTTTTCGTTTTTCATCAACATTATCATATATTTTTTCATCAAGATATAATTCGTAATCGCCCCGATTTTTATAATTATTTAGTATTTCTGTCGCAGCAGTTAGCGCGTTCTCATTAATAACAGGCGGAATATGCGACAGACTTCCGCTAAAAACTTCGTTTATGGATTTACATATTTCTATTATGGACTTTATTGCGTCTTTCGATAATTTTGCGCTATACAAATGAGTAAATTCAACTTCTGATTTCCATAACGCGTTACGTCTTTTAGCGCGGTCAAATAATTCCTTAAGAAATTTATCTTCATATAATACATTTTTTATATAAAATAAAACATCTGTATCAGATAATAATGTTATTTTTAATTTATTATTTAAATGCAGCTCGGCATTTACTACAACTCCTTCTTCCATTAACGCTTCACGGCAGAAGATGCTTATATTATTATAAGTTAAAGTAATTATTCTTTTAATTGCATACTTAATAATCTCGGCCTCGTAACAAATAACCGGATGATTTTGTATCCATTTTCTTTCTGAATCGTGGGCAAAGATAACGCTTTCAATAATACTTACCGCATTTTTATGGAATGCGGGAATATATTCATCTTTTTTATTATCATATACCACCATAAGACCGTTAAGTAAACGCTTATAATCAATAGAAACATTTTGATAACCGCTTACAAAAGAATCACGAATTAAATAATCAAGACGGTCCACGTCTATTGGTTCGGATTTTAAGATGGAGATTAAACAATTTTTAAGCTGAAGTTGATGTTTTAATTTTTTATCATATAGAGAGACATTATATTTGTATCCTGTAATACATCTTGCGAAAAATTCTTTATCTTTGTTTTCAAAGAAAGACTTAAAAACCCGCAACGCCACGATAGCGCTCATTTTTTCATGCGGAGCGGCTATCTCATGCGGATTAACCATTTTATATTTATCTTCTGCAACGCCAGCCGCTTCCCAAAATTGATTTTCAAGGGATTCTTTTCCATATGGCTTTTCATAAAATTCTTCTCCAATATGTGAAAAGGGGGCGTGACCTACATCATGCAGTAAACAGGCGGCCATAAACAGTTCTTCATGTTCATCTACGGAGAAATTATCAATTTTACGCTTATATATCACCTCATTTATCGAATTTTGCATATTTTTAAAAGCTATACAGCCCAAATGATAAACACCCAGCGAATGTATAAAACGATTATGTAATGTAGCCGCATAAAGCGAGGAATAACTTGTTTGAACAATATCTCTTAATCTCTGAAAAACAGGCGTATCAATGAAGGTATCAACAAAATTAACGGGGAGGCTTATATAGCCATAGAGCGGGTCTTTAAATATTTTTTCATTTCTGCTATTTATGGATTTTGGATTGGACATTTTCCGCCTGAAATAACGGTTCAGTCGATTTTGAACTAGAAACAACCGCCAAAAATTTAAGCGGCAGATACGCGTTAAATCCCATCAATATTTTATCAACAGATTCATTATTGATTTTTAGGAGAAAATAATACCTTTTATTTCTTTCTTCAAGTTTAAATAAATTTGAATATTCGTTTAAAAATTCTGAAACGTCATTACCTGAGCAAGGAATTGCCGCGATCTCATTCTTTTCTTCAGCCAAAAGATCAATTATTTTACGCCTATAAGCGTCCATTTTATCAAACAAAAGTTCATTTTCTTCACTTCTTTTTTTTCTCAACTCAATAAAAGCGTTCGCAACGACACTTTTAAGCGGAATAATCATGCACATCTTCTCTCCTCCATCATTATTGTACACAAAAAACACCATTTTTTATGGTTTGGTGAGTATTCTAACTGATAATATTACCCATCTAACTTTATTTTCGTCTCAATTTCAAGCATTATTAAAACATACTCCGTATATTTTTAAATTTTTTCTGGCTATTTTTATAAAAACTCATTTATTTAATTTTTATTAAAACGTTCTAAATTGTCAAGTGGATAGCACACCTTTTTAAAAAAAATTAAAATAAGCTAAAATTCAAAATAAGTAAATAACGCCGAATTTTAACCAAATATTAACAAAAAGGGGCATAATTTTATTAAAAAATATTGACATTTTATAGAATATACTATAAAATTTACTCAAAATGTAAAAAATATTAATTTCTGTCCAAAACGGCGGAAATTTTAAAAAAACAATAAAAAACGCCGGGGTTTTAGGTGTTTATTTAAGGAGGACTTTTATGAAGTCAATTATTAAAGTATCTTTATTACTCTTAATGTCGGTTTTAATTTTTACAACTTGCGATAACTCAATTGGCTTGGGCACAAAGGTAAACACCGAAAAGCCTGTCATCAAAACGGCGGGAGACGAAAACAAACCCGGCGATTTTATCGCGGGAAACGGCAACAGAATATGGCTGGATGTCGAACAGGAATTCGGCATCGCAAAAGTTTACATGGAAGTCGAATATATTGACAGCGCGACACAAGAAAAAACCCGTAAAATTATTGACGCTTTTTTTGACGACGCGAACCAAAAATGGTATGTTGATCTTGACACTATCGGCATGGAAGACGGCACCATCACGGCGTGGGTCACCGCCATCGACGTTGACGGCAATAAAGCCACTACTACCGATATGGTCTACTTCATAAAAAATCTTCCGCCTCAGATTAAGTTGAATATGCCGGCTGTAACTGACAATAACTGGGACGATGACGCTTTCCTTGACAACCTGATAAACACTGACCCGCTTTACATGGGTTTTGAACTTTTAGGTTTGGCCACCGATAATTACGGAATCGCAGAAGGCTATCCTAAGATATTGATTTGGCCGGCCGACCCCGCCGAATTTAATGAAATTGACGAAGACGGACTGCCTTTACCGACAAATGAATATTACGGAACATGGCGCTCCCTTGTCGTTCCCAATCCCAAACCCGGTTTAACTGCGACAAAGTTTTCATGGCCGATGTTAAAGCTTCATAAGGATGCCGACGCTCCCGGCGGCTATCGCTTACCGAAAGATGACGAGCTGGTGGATAACCTTAAAATCGGTAAATACCGCATAAGGATAGTGACCAAAGACCTTTTTGGAAATGAAAATTACTATCCCAACAGGACGGATCACGGGGCGACTACGGCTTCAAAAAAATACATAGAGATAAATTACCTTGCCTCGGACATACCTATTATTCAGGTAACGGACAGCCCCCAATACTACAATGGCGCTAAGGACTTGGTTGTTGACTTTTTAGTAAGCAGTCAAAATAAACTGCATCCTACCGAGCCTGTTGCGGCGTATATAATAACCAAAGCCAATGAAGTGGATGAAAATATAATAGGCGGACCGTATACTCCTGTTTTCCAGCCTCCCGACAGGGGCAGCCCTTACAGATACATACTGACAATTCCGGTTGAGGAAGTAAAAAAATGGAAAAATCCGCAGGAAGGGACAATGTCCGTCAGACTCAGGGCAAAAGACGAGCTAGAAAAGCCTGGCCCGTATTTATACCAGAATTTCACTTATGACATTACGCCGCCTGAAGTGGTAATTGACAGGCCGGTAGTTTTAACAAATATACGTGATGGAACGTTAAACGGCGGAATGTACTCCGTTTACTATCCGTCGGAATCTCCAAAGTGGGTAACAGGAACCATATCTGTAGGGGGAACTCCGAATGACAAATCCAACATAAAGGGGATTTATTATCATGTGGGAAAACTCGGCGACGATTCTGATCCCAAAGGCTATTGGGACGCCCATTACGATGACGCTGTCATTTGGCAAGACACCAGGTTGAATACCTCAACGCCGGTAACCCCGTGGAGCGGCACGTCCTACGCGTGGACATATACCGTGAACTACCCTATCGGTTATAAAGGAGACCATTCTGAGATAACCCAGGAATTAAGCGATCTGGCAAATTTTTCAGGTTCAAATTCCGAAACCGATGAAAGAGACCGCTTTTATTTGCCCTTCTATGTAAAAGTAGTAGACAACGCGGAAAATTTTCACATCGTGCATTACAAGCTCTGCGTAGACCCGCTTCTGGACGAACCGCAGGTGAACATAATATACCCGCAAAAAAACAGCACCGTAGGCGGCACCGTCCGCGTAACGGGAACGGCGGAAGACAATTACTGGATGCACACCGTGCTTATGAGGATTCACAAAGACGGAACATCGGGAGACGATTATTGGTACATACCTACCGTCCCCCCGACTGAAAAGTTCTATCCTGACGCGTCATATCCCGCTCCTGAGAGCGGCGGCGTGCGGGACGAAGCCGGCTGGTTCAAGCTTAATTTAGTGGGCGACGGCCTTTCCGTAAACTGGACTGCAACAGTAAACGGGGATGGAAAACTCAATCCTCCCGGAGACGCGGAAACGGTAGACGTAAGGTTTGACGTTGTCGCCATTGACACCGACGAGCCGACTCATATCAGGCCGCATATAATCGGGCCAATAACGACGCAGACTGTCAAGTTCAGTTCAAAAGTGCCAAGGATCGAAGATATTAAGATTACAAAAGGAACTGACATACGCGATTACGTTGAAGGAATCAGCTCATCGGGGAAATTTGTAGTATCAATGACAATCAGCGCCTTGGACGGCATCAATAAAGTTTTGGCAAAGGTGAACAATGACAGTCAGGTGACGTTAATGACCAGTAACACGGCACTGGAAAACGGCGCAGTATGGAACATTACCACGCCCACAATGAATTCTGAGGCTCGTTATGAAGCTACCCTTACGATGACTGTCGATTCAACAGCAATCAATTCCATTGTTTCAGGAATAGGTTACGGGAAAACCGGCGTTATGAATTTGGAAATAACAGTGGAAGACGATACGGCGCAGAATTTTTCCGCGACGAACAATTTCAGGGTAGGCATTGACAACTTCTACCCGAGCGCGGTTATTGAAACTTCCATTATGGCGTTTGATGATATAAATATCGATAAATTCTTCCTTGTCCAGGGAACGGCGCAGGACTGGGGAACCGGTTCAGGCGCTCTACAGGGGCTTGAACGAGTACTGGTGTACTTTGAGAAAGCGACAATAAGTTATACCAGTACGACATTATGGACAGGCAGAACTGTAAGCGGGAACGGCAGCTACCTTACTCCAAGCGGCAGCGCCGCTGCTACAACTGGCAACTCATTCTTTATGGATCATCCAAATGTTATGGATACCTCGTTGAATTACTCGCCTGGTCAAACAACCCCAAATAGCTCAACCTATCGAATACCTAAGCTTGAATATGACAGCGTCGGTAAAAAATGGACATCTCCAACCGCTTTGGTCATTGATAACGCAGAAAATGATCCTAAAGAGGACTATGACCATGACGGAACTTACGGTGAGAAATGGATCGGCCTTACCGATAAAACATGGGAAGCGAGGATGATGATCTCCGATAGAGAAAGCGGAACACAGCAGTTTCCCGACGGCCCGTATATGGTGCATTATATCGTAATGGATACGGCGGGGAACGCCACCCATTACCAGAAAGACATCTATATCGAAAACAACAAACCGCGTATCACAAATATTAACATTGGAACGGATATCGACTTTAGCGGCGGACTTGATTATCCGGCGGAGTTCCTGGATAATAGCGGCGGACATGGATATTCTATTAACAACACTTCGGAAGGCACCGGCAGAATTGAAACTCCTGACGCTGATTTCAGGATTCGCAATAGGCGTTTTGGATTGAGGCTTGGGTTGGACAAGGGCAATGGCCAGAAAAAAGCTACTGTTACCAATGTTACAAGAGGCGCTACAATACCTGCTACCTCTATGGAAAGAGGTAAAGTTTATCAGATTGCCACATCTAGTCAATATACGGACTATACCAAGTACGGTGCTACGAATAACAGTCAAAACACTGTTTTTATTGCCTCTTCCGCCGCCGCTCCTCCTCCCGAAGGAAAAGATGGCGGTACCGTTTATCCGTTCACTGAAATTTCAAAACAAGGTCCGCAAAATGTTGAAGACGCAAACATTTTTACATTTACTAATTTTGACGGAGTTACAGATAGGACAGATGGGATGTTTATCGTAAAAGTATACGATACGGTCATATCAGGAAGCTCAGTACACTCGGAATATGATCAGCTTGGCCACGCGGTATTGCTAACAGTATCTATAAACAATAATGATAATACTGCACCCCTAATTGAAGTAGCCAATTTTGGCCAAAAACATGAAAAGTCATTAACGGGGAATGTTCAAAACTATACCGCAAACGTTTTATCGCCTCTTGCCAACGCTGTTTATTCTGATTATGTTGATACAACATCAACCGGCGTAAAAAATGGTTATGTTCAGTACCAAGCTCATTCATCGCCTAATACTACGGCGAATATAAGCGGCAAAGTTATTTTTAACGGTAAAGTTAATGACAACCACCAAATCAATAAAATAACCGTTCAAATTCCCGGTTATAACGGTGATAGCGAGATAATAATTGCTTCAAGAAATCCGGAAAACAGTTTGCTTCGACCGGATCCGACAAATACTATACTCGGAGAGAGGGAATTCAGGCTTGTATATTCTCAAGATGACGCCCCGCAGTTCTCTCTTCCTTACGGTCATACGCTAGTATGGCAGTTTATGTGGGACAGTTCAAAGATCAGTACCGTCGCTCAAAACAATGTTAATATTACCTTTAAGGTTTACGACGGTAACGACACGCCTTTAACCGCAACCTCGGTAAAAAATGTAAACATTGTCCCATACATATCGGAAATAATAACCCCGTTAACCGGAGCCTATAATACAGCACCGTCCGCCTTTAACCGTTCAGCGTTAGGCGGCTATCCGGTGCGTGAAGGCGATACAATCACAATTAATGGATTTAACTTTGGAACTGACGACACTAATACCGCCACTAACAACGTAACAATAGGAGGAGGAACCAACTATGTTACTGTTACCAGCAGAGATAACACTTCCATAAAAGGTACTGTTTCTGCCTCTCTTTCATCAGGCAATCTTGAAGTTAAGACAAATAATATTCCTTCCTTCAATAACAGTTTATACAAATACACGTCCGCCGCTTACAATAAGGAGCCTAATAACACAAACAACAACATCCTAGACAACAGCCGTTACATCTATGTGTGGACAACAAATTATATTGATAATAACGCTTCATCCACAATCTTCAATCCCTTTATGAGAATAACCAGTAACAGCACCCTTCTGTTAAGCTACGGTTATTATCCTAGTCCAGGTAATGGAAGATTAAATGTAAACAGAAATGGTACTAATTACCAAGTCGCGCGCGCGCAGGGTAATAGAATGTACAATACAACTGTCGTTGGAAGTAATACTAATAGTTCATGGTATGCAATGGGTACTGATTCAACCACTGGACAACAAGGCGTACCTACCAGCTATCCTTTCTTTCTTGGTCGCAGCCTTGAAAATGGTACTGCTACTGTTACTTCCACCGGTACAACATTTACACCAGCGGCAATTCCTGTTGTAAAAGAGATACAAGCCAACAGTAATCGTTTTAAGATACCGCGTGTCGCCGTTCTATCTACTAGTACAACAGGTAATAATAGATCAGACGGTAATGCTGACAGGGTATTAATAGGTTATTACGATGGAGATAAAAAAACCGTCAATATAATTTACGGTAATGTTGGCGGTGGTGCTAATTCCAGTAATATTGAAAATACGGCAACTGCTGGTTCTGATGCGGCAACCACTTCTAGTGTGGCTGTAGTAGTTGCAACTGGTTCAACCGGGAAAAAAGCCGGTATGTATACGGCAGTTGGCTTCTTGAGCGACGGAAGACCTCTTATCGCATGGTATGATGATGAGAATACATTATACTTATCCTATGGTAGCGGTACGCCGTCTACTAATGGTTACAACGACAGTAACAATACGTCAAGAGTTGTAACTACACAAACACAATGGCAAGACAATGCCTTTGTAGTTGATACAGGTAAGGGCGCTCACGTAGACATGGCGGTTGATTCAAGCAATAATGTTCACCTTGCTTATTATGATTTGAATAACGGCGGCGTGTATTACGCCCTTATTACAAACATCACCAGTTCACCAACAGCACTTACAAACCCCAGAACTGTTACAACAGTAAAGGTAGACACCTTCCTTTCGGCGGGAACAAAACTTATGATCAATGTAAGAGGCACTACTCCGTACATTACATATTTCCACGGTTCATTTACGGAAACCAAAAACTCCATCAGGGTAGCTTGGCAGAAAAGCTCCACATTGTCAGCAGGAACAGACGGCAGTGATATGTTTACAGGCAAATGGGAAGTAATGACCGTCCCTGTCGCCAACGTGCCGGTATCGAACGAATTTATCTGTAACGGAGTTCCCAGCACTGGAACAATATCAGGTACTGGTTTGACGACAACTAACATAACCAATTCAATATTGGTTGGTTATCAAACTAACGTTAACTATGAAGGCGCTATTCTTAAGGACGACATGACGAGCGGGATTCCGGGAAAATAGCGAATAACGGTAACAGCGAGCGGGCAGGCGCGATTGCGTTTGTCCGCTTTTTTTTGAATTAATACCCAAAAATTTTCACACAAAGAACACTAAGGGGGAGAAGGACACAAAGGGGGGAAAGTGGGGAAGAGCCTTACACAGGGATTAGATTGGGGACAGGGAGGGAAGAATTTAACCACAGAGGACTGCTGTTTTTTGGATAGCTAGGAGGACATGGAGAGGAAGAAAGATTATCAGACTTAAACTCCGTGAACTCCGTGTCCTCCGTGGTTTTATTCTTTTTTGATTTCGAAGTACGCAAAGTTACACGGAGGATGAAAAAATTTTTGTCCGAAAATTACGCAGGTTTTTACCGGTCTGGTTATGCGAAATATTGCGCTCCCTATTTTTTTATCTTGCTTTTTTCATATAATACTTCCGGATCTAAATCTACTCTATTAGGCCATTCTATTGTATCATATGTTATTTTTACCTTCTTAAATATTTTTTCATCTTTTAATGTCTTAAATAATCCTGTATCTAAATATGGTTTTACGTCAAATATTTTTATTTCATTATTCTCAAAGGTAAGTTCCAAATTGTAATCGCTTAATGGTTTTACTTTTTTTATAGATAAATACATTTTCGTTCTCTTTATTTTAACGGATCAATATTATATGGAAGTTCGCCATTCTGGGCTAATTCCCAATCAGCCAATAATTCGTCCTAGTGTAAAATTATCCAAGCAGAGACTAATTTCTCTTTGTCTTTAGGTAAATTTCCTTCAGTTATTTCACCAATTTTTATATAAAAAACAGCTTTTTTGTTTTGATAAATTGCATGAATATGCGGGGGATTATGTTCTTTTTTCCCCAAATACATTCTAATTAGTATACCATAAAACATTGAAATTGTTGGCATATAACTATAATACTCAATATATCAGAATTTATTCAATAGGTTATTGCGCTAATTCAAGACTGCCTTTTGCTCGTTCAATCCATTCATCATAACGAGACATATATAACCTTTCCTTCTTTTTTTATTGTAAATTATAGAGATTATTTTTCTATATATGGTATATTAACTCCAGATTATCTAAAAATGCCATAAACTATTCTTCTTCAATAAATTCACCATTATTTATCTGATCCAATCCCATCTGTAATGAATGATAAAGTTCTAATTTGCCGATTAATTCTTCTAAATTATTCAATAAATCCGTTTTTTTCCTAATTACCGGCATAATTATTCCTTCAAATATGCTTTATTATTTAATTTATCTTTTTTAAAATGTAATGTCAAGGTTAGGCGTATAAAAAAAATTAAAAAAAAACATCACAAAATTTTCTCACAAAGAACACAAAGAACGCTAGATAAACGCACTGCGAAGCAGTGAAGATGAAAAATGCCGCATAGCGAGAGCACCAAAAAAATTCGCTGTCTGTAATAAAGCAAGGCAGCCTTTAGGCAGCCGACAGTGCGAAGAAGGTCACAAAGGAAGAAGAAGATGCGAAGAAGGAATTTTTGTCCGAAAATTACGCTTGGGCTTCACGATAAGATAACGGACAAAAACCCCTTCTCTCCCCTTTGTGTTCTCTTCTTCCTTTGTGTTATTTGTGTGAGTTTTTCCGTAAATCTTCCGGTAACATATTTATGACCGACGTGTCAAACTCTCAGCCAAAGACTGACAGCGGGGGTTGTCACTCAAAACAAAAAAGCCCGGTACTTTGACCGGGTTTTTTGTTGTGGTACTGTCTAGCTGTTATTGGTCTCTTTGTCGTTTTTTAATTTCCTCTTTAGCCGAATCGTAACCTAATAATTCTAGGAAATACTTACGGTCTTCTTCACGGGCTTTTTCCCAGTCTATTCTTCCGCCTTTCTTGATCCAATCTCGCATGGCATCTACCATATCGTCTTTATAGTCATGTTGGTTTTTTATTATTTCATCACACAAACGAGCGTATTCTTCCTTGTCATTTGTTATTTCTAATAAAACTTCTGTCGCCATCCTTATACCTTCCTCTCGGTTAATTATATTAATAAGTTTAACTTTTATATCATCCATTTGATTAACCATCTCTCAGTCGTTTTTTTATTTCATCGGCAGACAAGCCTTGATCTAGCAACTCAAGGAAATACTGACGTTCTTCCTCACGTCCTTCTTTAATACCACTTCGTCTAGCTTCTACCATTCCGCTTTGGTAGTCAAGCTGGCTTTTTATCAACGTAGTCATACGAGCGTATTCTATCTCATCTTGCGTTATTTTCGATAAAATTTCCGTCGCCATCGCTATACATTCCACCCTATTAATTATATCAATAATTTTAGCTCTTTTTTCCTTATCTGTCAAATATTGAAAATTTTCCAAAAATTTTCTCACAAAGAACACAAAGAAAGAGAAGAGCACGAAGAAGAAGAGGGGAAGAGGGAATTTTTGTTCAAAAATTACGCAGGGACTTCACGATAAAATAACGGACAAAAATCCCTTCTCTCCTCTTTGTGATCTCTTCTTCCTTTGTGTTCTTTGTGTGATGTTCTTCGGTATAAACATCCTTATATTGGTATGTATTTCCCGTTTTGCTTGACTATAATTAAAAAAAATAAAGAATTTCTTTAACAAATTCTAAAAAATGATATTGACAGATTAATAAAATTACGATATATTTAATTCATTAGTCGTTTTGTTTAATCAAAACGGTGCGTATCGTGATGAACGATAACGTAGCCACCCCCCGATGCGGCCTTGTAGTTTCGGGAGCCTACAGGGAGCCAAAAGGCTCCTTGGTTTATTTTAACCTCTCAATATAAAATTTATGTGTTTTATTTGTACCATCAAAATGTATCAATAGCAGACCATTTGTTCCTCCTGTATATGAAGAATCATATTGAAAAATTTTCTCACAAAGAACACAAAGAAAGATAAGGACACAAAGGAAGAAGAAGATACGAAGAGGGAATTTTTGTTCAAAAATTACGCTTGGGCTTTCACGATAAGATAACGGACAAAAAATAACGGACAAAAACCCCTGATCCTACGGCTACTACACGCGTATTTATAATAAATTTCTTCGTTCTTTAGGTTCGCTCTGGTTCATGTAGTTCGTGGTAGAAATTCTTATTCATTTTTTCAAAAATTTTTAAAAACAGTCAAGCGCCACGCATCCGCGCGCCATATATAGGTAACAACAATTTTGTTGTTAAGGAGACCTAATGAAATCTAAAATTCAAAATCCTGTCCAGTACGAGTGGGGACCCTTCCCTTTCGAGGGCGGGACTCAAGTCTTTGACATCCGCCATGACCCGGTGTTCAAAGCCGTATTCACCAGAGACACCGCTTATTCAAGAGCCGCGCTGTCCGATCTGATTTCGGCGCTTATAGGCAGTGTTATTACGGTGGGGACAATCACAGCCAACGAACCGCCGGTCAGCGATCTGCGGCAGCGATATTTGCGCTTCGACATCGCCTGCAAAACAAAAAAAGGGGAGCTTATAAACGTCGAAATGTCCTTTAACCCAAAGGCAAATGAACATGTTCGTCTTGAGTACCACGCCGCGAGGCTGTTCGCTGGGCAGGAGCTTCACGGAAAAGGCAAAAATTATGTCGATTTGAAAAAGACATATCAAATCGCAATTCTGGCGAAGAAAAATTTTTTCCCTGACAATGACCTCATACATGATTTTATTTACTATGATCCAAAAACCCGAATTTCTTTGGGAGGAAAAACCAGAATAATAACCGTTGAACTTGAAAAGACGAAACCTATAGTTGAAAAACCGATAGAAAAGATGACAACTGCGGAACTGTGGGCGGTATTTTTCCAATATTTGACAGATACCGGAAAAAGGTCTAAAATTGTTGATATAATCAATAAGGAGGAGGGCATAGCGATGGCGGTAAAAACGATGAAAGGTTTCACGCAGAGGGAATTAGACTACATACGCGAATCTTATCGGATAAAATGCGATATGGACTATCAGGACGAAGTGGTTACCGCTCAGCGTAAAGCCCTTAAAGATGGACGTAGAGAAGGACGCAAAAAAGGACGTAAAGAAGAAAAGCTTGAAAATGCCCGAAAAATGAAGGCTGATAATATGCCTGTATCTAAGATCAATAAGTATACTGGACTATCTCCTGATATTATCGCTAAATTGTGAACTTCTTCCGTAAAAATAAAAAAAGAGGCTGTCATCCGACAGCCCCTTTTTCATTTATTAGTATTCTTAGAATATGTAAATTCTTAACCCCATCATCACATGCGGAATCATTGTCTCTATGCCCATCTGTTCGGCGTTTATGTCGGTTGGTACGAACCAAAGTTGCCCTTCTGTAAATAAGCTGAATGTTCTTAAAGCTTTCTTCTTTGGAATAGTCACTTTCGGGAATTCAATTTGCAATATCAACGCGCTTAACCATGTTGACGCGCCGCTTTGGGTGTAATACACGGGATCTCCGTTTTTATTTGGCGAAAACTTTGGATTTTCTTTGTTTAAGAAGTTAAACAGCGAGAAGTTAGCTCCAATGGAGATTGACGCGTAAAGCCAGTCAAAGTCTGGGCCCCATACCGAGCCAAGAGGCAATGTGTAAACGCTCGCGATTATCTTTAGGCCGATAATGTCTCCGCCGTAACGAACCGCGCCTTCACCGCCAAGCGCTTCGTACAGGTCTTGAGTCATAAAACCGTATTGTCCCTGTACTTTTACGTTGTCGTCAAAGAAGCTTAAACCGAGGCCAAAATCAGTGTATGTCGCGCCTCCGGCAAATGGCATTGTTGGCGCCCATTCTTGAAAACCGTTTGAAACCGCAAGCTGTCTGTAGAACGGAGGTATTACGCCTTCAATATAAAGCCCCTGTAAGAAGCCCGGCACTTCGTAAGCGGATTTGTCTCCTTTGCGAAGGTGGTATGTCATGCTTACAAGTTCAATGTCGTCAGTCGCCGAAGCGGAATACGCGATAGACTGATTGTATCGGTTTCCGGCTTCAGGCGATATAAGACGGATTTCAGGTTTTGTTTTGTCAACTTGGACTAACATTCTTGTCAGGGCGAATTCGCCGTTTTTCATTGTTGTTCTTACTACAATATAATGGTAGCCTTCAGCCATTTCACCGTCTTCTAACCTGTAACGGTAATTAATATTTTTTGCCGCGGACTTGCTTGTCATTATAAACGATCTTCCGTTATCAAAACTTATTTCGGTAAAATCAGGTGTTTTTGCCCTGATTTTGTCTTTAATGGCTTTGTCAGTTTTCTTGTCAGCAAGCAGTTCCTTGTCTTCTTCCGATAAAACGTATCCCGTGCGCCCGTACAGATACGGCCTTTCATAGGCGAATTCCGCAAACTTAAAGCTGTCTATCGTTACCCACGGACCGCCGTCCCTGTAAACCAAATTGTAAGAGCGCGATGAAACAAGAGTCGGGCCTCCGAAATTGCTGTTTACGGTAATAGCATTGGCTCCGGTACTGAGTTTTTCGCCGTTCATCTTAAAGACGAAATAACCCGAATCGTCAACATGAGCCGTGTCCAAATCCATTCCGTTTACTCTTAACGTTACAGTCCCCGCCGGATTCGCGCCTCCCGCAAAGCCATACAGGTTAAATTCGCCGCTTGTCTCTTCGTTTTCAAGCGGGTAAAGGATTTCTATGTAGTTTCTGTAAGTCTGCCGCGCCATCTGCACGTTACGTGAAAGACGGGTCATGTTTCCAGCCCTGTCAGTGGCGATAATCGCGACATTGTACTGCCCGTCTGCCATCGCCGCAATATCGATGTTTTCCCTGATCATCGAGCTTAAATCAAGTTTCCTTAACCTTAAGTTTGCGGGAATTGTAAACCCGTCCAGGCTTCTTAGCTCTATGCTTACTTCTTTTAAATTGGGATCCAAAATACGGCCCATTACCGAAATATTGCCAACGGTGATTGAACCGTCTCCGGGGCTGTCCAAAATAATTTCAGGCTGGGTATTGTCAACATTGATCATAAACGCGTAAGTGGCGGGTATTTCATACCTGTCATATACTTTTATAAACACGACATGCGGGCCGTCTTTTAAAATCGTGGTGTTAAACTGATACGACCATTGTATTGTCTCAGTCGGCGTTCCATAATTTCCTTTTACCACGTTAAATGAATTTCCGTTATCTACTGAAACTTTCACTTCTTTAATGCCGTTCTTGTCGGAAGCAGTCCCCTTTATTTCTATCCCTTCTTTTAATACCGTATCATAAAGCGGATATGTCATTATCGCCGTAGGCTCATTCAACGACACGCGGAAATCACGCGTAACGGGCTGGCTTTTTACGCCGTAAATATCTTCGGCAATTACAGAAATCGTATGCTCGTTATCCGTCAGCGTTGTCAGCGCTACGGGGATTGAAAAACCGTATTCGGCGTCCTCAGTTTGCCACGGATTATTGTCTATTTTCCATTGGTACTTTTTAACTCCGTCATCATCAAACATTACGCCTGAAACGATGAAATCATTTGTAATTACCTCGCTATCCAAAGGCAGGATTATTTGCACTACGGGAACGTCCATTTCCTGATCGATTATAAATGACCATGAAGCGACTTCGCTTGAATTTCCGGCTTTATCCGTAAATGTAAAACGCATGTCCTTATCAAGCGGCATTTCCAGCGAATCCATCAACACCTCGAAGAAGCGCGGCGCGTAATCTTTATCCCATTGAGTATCGTTAAAAATCTCTTTCGACTGACTTGTCGTAGACGCGGGAACGGCGGGAGAAGCGGGAGTCGCCGGTCTTCCCGGAGCCGCCGGGGTAGCGGGAGTCGCCGCTCTCGCCGGAGTTGTAACGGTTCTGCTGTATTTAATGGACTGAATGGCGCCCATTTCCTCTACCGCGAACGCAAGGCGTATTGTGCCGTTTACTCCGGCTTCGGCGATTGGCATAATAGTCTGCGCCTGCGGAGCTTGCGTGTCTTTTAGCACTGTAAAATTCGCGACAGAATCAAAACCTGATTCGTTAGCCGCCCTTATCAATATGTTGATCGAACCGTCTTCAGCGGCTGTAATATCCAATGTTTTTGAATAATTATTGTTTACAGGAGCGCGAATAGCCGTCAATTCAGCCGCCGTTAATAGATTTTGCCAGTTGTCTCCCATGTCTAAGGACACGTCTACGGCGCTTACCTTGTTTCTGCTTGTTATGTTAAAAGTGACAGGAACGCTGTTTTTTACCCACTTGTAATTTTCAATGTTCTGCAATGTGATAACGGGTCCAGCGGTTTCCGCGACGACTCTGAACTGGCCGCTTGTAAATGTGCCGCCGTCAACTTCTAGCCTGAGCGTCAGAGGGCCGGCTTCGCCTTCGTTTGCGGCGGTAAGCAATACCCTTCCCTTTTCGTCAACAGTCACATTTAATAAATTCGCCCCTGTGCCTTGAAGAGTTGCGTTGTTGACAGGAGTCGAACTGATACCCATCAATGTTTCGCCTTCTTTCAATAATATGCGCCCGTCATTTAGGGTATTCTGCCTTACCCATGTAAATGAACTATTAGAAGCGCTGAAAGGCTCCTCGTCATCTGCCGGTTGATTTGTCACATAAACAAATTCGCTGTATGTAAACACTTTTCCCTGACGGTCGGTAGCCGTTAATATAATTTCCAAAAGGCCTTCTTGCAAAGATGGAACTGGAACTGCCGCCGTAAATACTTCTTTTGAGCCTGCCAATTTTACATTTACCGGCGATTGGCTGCCAAATGTAATAGTAGCCGACGCGGGCGCGGCTGCGGCTTTGAAAGAAAGCGCCATAGTCATTTTTGGGACAGGTCTGATTTTCATGCCGGTATTGAAAATATCAGTTTTTGTAACTTTTCCTTCCGGCCATGAAACAGAAGCGATACTTGGCTGTATTACCGCGTTTGAAACTACAATGCCTTTTACCTGCACTTTGTTTCCAATAACTCCGGTAATGTCCTTTGCCCAAACGTCAAGGAAATGGATTCCTTCTGTCGGAGTGGGAATTATAAATTGGAAATAACCGTTACACGGTATTTCCTCAGGCTGAGCGCCGTCAAGCGAATAAAATACCGAAGCTACGCCTTCTTTATCTGTCGCGGTTCCTTTTACGATTAAACCAAGTTTGTTATTAAGAACTCCGGGTACGGGCGCCGTTAATTTTACTACTGGCATATCTGCCGCTTGATCCACTTTGTATTTTTGTTTTGAAACGGTCGCATTTCCAGAAACGTCAACCGCCCTAACTTCGACATCAATTGAATTGCCTTTTAAGCCGCGCGCGTCCACACTCGCTGACCACCATTGATTCCCGGGCAGTAATTCAAATTCTCCCTGCTGGGTTCCGGCTTTCCATGTTATTGATTTAAGCCCAACGGGATGTTTCGCGTAACCGGCTATGGAGAAAATTCCGTTTACCGTAGAGCCGGGTTCCGGATACACGATTTTTACGTCGGGGCCGGTATTATTTACAAATAACAGATGCGCGGCGGTTCCGATACTGTTGTTGCCGTCTCGCGCTTTAAGCCAGATAACGACAGGGCCGTCTTTAAATTGTTTTGTATTAAGATTTATTTCCCATGTATTATTGCCTTTTCTTTTATCCACTTTGAATTTTGCCGGAAGGTACTTCTCTCCTCCGTCAACTGAATAATTTAAAGCGGCTATGCCGTTACCGTCGGTAACTGTTCCGCCAAGGCGTATATTTCCGGCGACAAGGGCGCCAACCGCGTGGCTTGTTATAATTGTTTCCGGTTTTTTGCGGTCAAGCCTCCAGTAAACTACCGCGACTTTTTGTTTTTTTACGGGTACTTTATCCCCGTTAGGGTATTTATCCGCGACGCCTGAAAGATCGTTTATATCCGTAGACCATGCTTTTACGGTATAGTCTCCGTCACGCCAAATCTCCCCGTCCGACGTGTCAAGGAAATACGACCAGTAATCCGTCCCGCTTGCCGTTACGCGAACTATTTCTTCGCCTCTGCCGTCCGTTCCCCTATAAACGGCGATTTCCACGTTTTTAATGCCGTCATCGTCAAACGCGATGCCGACTATATTCATGTTACCCTGAACGCGCATATATGGCAGAGGGTTAATTATGGTAGTCCGTGGAAGATCGGACTCTGGATCAATATAGATATTATCAGGCCCCGCAAGGGTTGTGTTGCCCGCTCTGTCCTTAGCTTCAAGATAATAATTGTATTTTCCGGGTTTTTTTTCTGAAATATCCAACGTATCTGTAAAACCTGACGGATCCTCCGCCGATTTGGATACATTATCTTTTCCGCCGCCTGCCCAAAGACTGCTTCCAATAATCAAAAACAGTGCGAAAACAAACAGGTTTTTTTTGCACATTTTAAGCCCCCTTCATGTTTATTTTAAACATGAATGTAATATTTCTTCGCAAAATTATAATATTCTTCCTTAATTATAATTCAAATATAAGAAATTTGCATTAAAATTTAAAGAAAATTTATCAAAATTTTATTTTTCTCTTGATAAAAAATTATATTTTGGGTATAATGCATCTATGATTATTGTGAACTTAAAAATCATCATTATAAGAAACCCGCCTAAAAGGGCGGTTTTTTTTTGATAAATTACCTGACCACTTTACAAAGTGGTCAGACTTAAAATGAGGTTTGTCTCCGCTACGCGGAGACTTCGATTAAGATAGCCTGACCACTTTACAAAGTGGTCAGGTTTACAATGAGGTTAAAATGCTTAAAGGAAGGTCTTTAATAGAGCCGGAAGATTTCTCACTAAGTGAGATGGACTGTCTTTTTTCGCTTGCAGAGTTGATAGAAAAAGACGAAAAGTACCTTAGGGAAAGCCTAAGGGGAAAACTTTTGGCTACCCTGTTCTTTGAGCCTAGCACAAGGACTCGCCTTAGTTTTGAAGCAGCCATGCTGCGACTTGGGGGAAGCTGTCTGGGGTTTGCCGAACCCGGTTCCAGTTCCGCCTCTAAGGGTGAAAGCCTTGCCGATACAATCCGCATGGCGGCAAGTTACGCCGACGCGATAGTGATGCGTAACCCCAAAGAGGGGGCGGCGCTCCTTGCCAGCCGTTATTCTTCCGTTCCCGTGATAAACGCCGGTGACGGCGGACACCACCACCCTACCCAAACTCTTACCGATCTTCTTACAATAAAGCGTCTTTTAGGGAAAATTGACGATATTACCGTAGGTTTCTGCGGCGACCTTAAATTCGGGCGCACGGTTCATTCTCTAGCTAAAGCTCTGGCGCGTTATCCCAAAATAAAACTGATTTTTATTTCTCCTGACGAACTTGTCCTGCCTGAATACATAAAGAGCATATTAATGAAGCAGAATATCGCTTTTGAAGAAAGGGAAAACCTTGAAAAATCAATGCATGAATTGGACGTACTGTACATGACCAGAGTCCAAAGGGAGAGGTTTTTTAACGAGGATGATTATATCCGCCTGAAGGATACATACGTTCTTAATACCGAAAAAATGGCTATGGGTAAGGAAAAAATGATTGTTCTGCACCCCCTGCCCCGCGTGAACGAAATTTCCGTTGAGATTGACTGCGATCCTAGAGCCGCATATTTTAAACAGGCGAAGTACGGAATGTATGTCCGCATGGCGTTACTTGCTTCTATACTGGGGGTTAGCGAATGTTAAATATAGAGAAGATTAAAAACGGCATTGTTATAGACCACATTAAGGCGGGGCTGGGAAGCCGTATTTTTAACTGGCTTGGGCTTGATAAAGTTCCGTATACTGTGGCGTTTGTAGCTAACGCCAATTCAACAAAATGCGAAAAAAAGGATATTATCAAAATAGACAATACAATATCAATTAATTTTGACGTTCTTGGCTTAATCGACCCAAATATTACCGTAAGCATCATAGAAAATGAGCTAGTAACCAAAAAAATAAAACTCCAGCTTCCGCAAAAAGTGGAAAATGTGCTTATATGCAAAAACCCGCGCTGTATCAGTTCCACGGAAAAATATTTAACCCATGTTTTCCACCTAGAAAACAAAGAACAGCGCACCTACCGTTGCGAGTACTGCGACGAAATCATCTCCGCTGGAGACTTTAAATGAACTTTTTTTCGCAAGAACTTCACACAAAGATCACAAAGGTACAAAGATCACAAAGGGGGGAAAGGGGTTTTTGTCTGAAGGCTAAGCTTGAGCTTCACGCTAAGATAGCGGACATAAACCCTTTATTCCTCTTTGTGTCCTTCTCTTCCTTTGTGTTCTTTGTGAGAGTATTCTCGAAAAATATTTTGGAGTATAATGTGAATGTTTAATGTTGATAAATTGTTTGAGAGAGTGAAAGAGAGAGGGAATGTTTGCGTTGGGCTGGATACGGCGGCAGATTATGTGCCTGAGTTGGAGAGGCGTAGGGCGCGGAATGACGCTGAGGCCGTGCTGGCTTTTAATAGGACACTAGTTGACGCAGTTTGCGACGTATGCGCCTGTTTTAAGGTGCAAATTGCCTATTATGAAGAAAAAGGACTTGACGGTCTTCGTGTTTATTCTGATATTTTAAGATATATTCGAAGTAAGGATTGCCTTGTTATCGCGGACATTAAACGCGGCGATATAGCGGATACCGCTATTAGGTACGCAAAAGCTCATTTTTCAGGCGATTTTGAGTCTGATTTTGTAACCTTAAGCCCTTATATGGGTTTAGATTCTATTGAGCCGTGGTTAAAAGAAGCCCAAAATAAGGGAAAAGGTGCTTTTGTATTAATGCGAACCAGTAACGCCGGGATGAGGGACTTTGAGTATCTTGAAATTGGCGGCGGAAAACGCTTATATCATAGTGTTGGTGATAAATTAGCTTCGTTTTCCGAGAATTTCATAGGAAATTACGGCTACAGGCTTTTTGGCGTTGTTACAGGCTGTACGGAAAGAGACGAAGCCGCTGAAATACGCGCGAATTACAGCGATCTTTTCTTTCTGATACCCGGTTACGGCGCTCAGGGAGGCGGCGCGAAGGACGCGGCGTTATTGTTAAAGGATGGAAACGGCGGCGTTGTGAACGCGTCAAGGTCGATTATTACCGCGTGGCAGAAAGAAAAAGGAAGCGAAAACGCTGATAATTTGTTTGCCGCCGAAAAGGCAAGGCAGGCAGTAATTGTTATGAGAGATGATATATTTAAAGAGGCAAGGAAATAAAAAATGAGTCTAAGTATTGTATGCGAACTTGAAAAAAATACCGTTGTTACGGATGAATATTTTATTCTTGAATTTTCATGGAAAAAACCGGCGCCAAGAGCCGGTCAGTTTTTTATGATAAAACCGTTGCGCGGCGGCGTTTTGTTGCCGCGCCCTATCAGCGTATTTGAATATATCGCCAAAACAAATACGGTAAAATTTCTTATACAGAAAAAAGGCAGGGGGACTGAAGAACTATTCTGCGCCCAGGCGGGGGAAAATATTCAGCTAACGGGGCCTTTTGGCAACTGTTGGTCGGATTTCCTTCCTGAAAACGGAAAGGCCGCTCTTGTCGGCGGCAGCGCTGGAGTCGCCCCGCTTGCCGCCCTTGTCGGCGAAAAGCCGGATTATTATTTTCATTTTTTTGCCGGTTTTAAAAAAGGTTTCAGGGAAAAAGAACAGGAAAACGCCGTTATGGGACACGCCGTAAACTCAAAACGTTTTTCTATTTCCGCGGAAGACGGCGGAAACGCCCTTATCGGCAAGATTACCGATTTTATTTTTTCACCGCAGGATTTTGACGTAATTTTAGGCTGCGGCCCTACTCTTATGTTGAGCGTTTTAAAGAAAAAATGCGAAGAGAAAAACGTTCCCTGTTTTATTTCTATGGAAAACAAATTTGCCTGCGGCACAGGCGCGTGCATGGGCTGCACAATAAAAACAATAAACGGAAACCGCCGCTGCTGCATGGAAGGTCCGATTTTTTCCGCGCGTGAGGTGATTTTTAATGAGTGATAATACTAATGCAACTTCAAACGAAAACCAAGTTGACATGTCGGTGGAAATCGCCGGCGTAAAATTTAACAATCCCGTTATTGCGTCTTCGGGGACTTTTGGCAAAGGAAGGGAATACAGCACGATTTTTGACATTTCGCTTCTTGGCGGAATATGTACAAAGGGACTGACTTTTATTCCGCGCCCGGGAAACACGGGGACGCGCGTTTGGGAAACTCCAAGCGGACTGATAAATTCAATCGGACTTGAAAATCCCGGCATTAAATCATTTATAGAAAACGATCTTGACTATATGCGCCGCCTTGGTCCCGTGATAATCGCCAATCTTTCAGGCTCTTCTTCCGATGAATATGTTAAAGGCGCCGCTCTGCTGGACAGCTCTTCAGTTGATATGATCGAGCTAAACATCTCCTGCCCGAATATCAAAGACGGCGGCCTTGCATTTGGACTTGATCCGGGAACTTCCGCCGCGTTGGTCGTGGCTGTCCGCCGCGCCTGCCGCCATAAGCCGCTTATTGTAAAACTTTCACCTAACTGTCCTTCAATTGCCTCCGTAGCCCTCGCCTGCGTTAATGCCGGCGCGGACGCGCTATCTCTTGTAAACACTTTCAGGGCTATCGCCATTGACATTGAAAAACGCAAGCCTGTTTTTGACAATATAATAGCGGGCTTATCCGGTCCCGCGATTAAACCGATTGCCCTCCGCATTGTGTGGGAATTATATGACTCTTTAAAGGATTTAAAAGTGAATATCCCCCTTGTAGGAATGGGCGGGATTTCCTGCACAAACGACGCGCTTGAATTCCTCATGGCGGGCTCACGCGCCATTCAAGTGGGAACCGCGACTTTCTCCAATCCCCACACAATGTTAGAAATTATTGACGGCTTACACAAATACATGGCAGCTAACAATATTTCTAAAATTAGCGATATTTCTATTAGGGATAAATATTAGTTACAAAGCATTATTCTCAAATTTTCTCTCGCAGAGGCGCAAAGGCGCAAAGTTATTGTTCGTAGAATCATCGTTTTTCCTTCAAGATTTGTAGTTAAACTAATATATCTAGATCAATAATGGGCTATCGGACGAAAACTTTGCGCCTCTGCGCCTTTGCGAGAGGTTTTCTTTGGGTATATTATGTATATTTTTGAAGCTGTTTAATAAGGCTTGACATGTCTTTGGGCAGTGAAGCAACAAGCACTTCCCCATCCGGCAGTGTCAATTCTTGGGCGTGCAGGCCCAGTCTTTCGAGTAACGGGCGCTCTTCTAGGGGATCGCCTCTGTAGCCGCGTTTGAAGGATGAGAGTTTTACTACGGACTTTTTACCGTATAATTCGTCGCAGACTACAGGATGGCCAAGCGCGGCTAAATGTACCCTGATTTGATGAATTCTGCCCGTTTCGGGGATTGCTTGAAGTACGCTGTAGTTTGCGGCGCTTGTAATGCAGATAAAGCGGGTAAAAGACTTTTTACCACGGTATTTATCGATAATAGTCATGTGTTTTTTATTGCCGTTTGGAATAAGGGACAAATCGCAGGAAGTTTCTTTCCATGATGGGCGGCCATGAACAATTGCGGTATAGAGTTTTTTCACGTCACGCCGTTCAAAGGACATGGATAAACTTCGGTGCGTGTCATTGTCTTTCGCGAATACTACAAGCCCCGATGTTTCCTTGTCTATTCTGTGAACCGTAAAAATTTTTGGAATATTTAAATCCCGTTCAATAAGCCTGTCCAGCCTTTCCTTTGACTCGTCCCACCTGTCTCCGCCAATAGAAATACCCGATGATTTATTAACTGCGATTATTTTTTCATCCTGATAAATTACAGTATAATTCTTTTTATTCATGTTCGAGTTGGCCTACCTGACAACTCTGGAGTGCTCAGGTTCGTGATAATATTCTTCCTTATTTCTTGCCAAAATTCACATTTGGTATAACGGTCGCCGACTTTGAAGCGGCTTTGTTCTCGGCTTTAATCGCGTCATAAACTTCTTGCCTGAAAACTTTTACTTTTTTAGGAGCGTCAATGCCTATACGAACCTGATCGCCTCGAATTTCTATAATTGAGATTTTAATATCATCGCCGATTACGACTTTTTCATCCACTTTTCTTGACAGTATAAGCATATTATTGTCCTTGCTTGTTAAATTCAGCTATAATGTCGTGCTTTGTTCTCCATTTTGAGTCGGATAGTATCGCCTGCATTCCCGTCATATTTTCTTTATTGATGATTATCGGCCCCTGAAGGTTGGCCGTCATTGAGCTGCCGTCCTGCGGAATTGTAACAATGACAAAAACAAGGGCGTTTTCTGGGGACTTTATTCCAATTTCGGCAAGTTCGTCGTTTGTTACGTTAGCTTCATAGTCGTTGCGGAAAAGGAAGGGATTTATCAATATAAAAGCGGTTTCTTTATCATCAATGGATTGAAGCCAAAAAAATTGCCCTTGCTCCATATTATCCAGCAATACATATTCTTTATAATCTTCAAAACCAAAAAGCCCCTGCGGTATTATTACCTTTTGTTTTTCGTCAACTTCTATAACCCCGTAGACCTTAGTGTCAACTTTCATTTTTTACTCCTATCTTAAAAAATCAAGTAATGTCGAAGGCAAAATTTTTGCCGCCGTCTGCAACGCGGCCTGATGCGCGAATTGCGCCATTTTAAATTCCGTAATAGCGTCCACCAAATCAAGTCCTGTTTCGCGACCAAGCATGCTCGTAACATTGGGAATTTGCGCGTTTATCCTCTGCCACGCGGTTTCGGCGCGTTCCTTGCGGCTGCTGACATCGGCTAATCTTAGCACTACATTGTTAACCGCAAGATCCATCCCCCCTATTCCCTGGCTGCCTATAAAATCCTGGTCTCCCCTGTACATCGCGTCCCTTAAACGTATCACCATGTCAAATAACGACCCGCCGTAAACTCTCGCGGAAGAGTTCCAATTGGGAGCGCCATTTTCCATGTTACCGGCTATTATTCCAAGATCGCGTAACACAGTGGCGCCACCGGCTTTATCTTCGGCCCGGATAAGATGGGCGTTTGTGCCTTCAAGAACCAGCCCTCTTGTATCAGGATCAATATACGCCTTAACGGGAGCGGCGGAATCATTTATCTTTGCGACTATCGAAGGCAATGTATCGCCGATGTTTACGGTTATTTCCACGCCGTCAATATAAAACGCTCCGTTTTCCCTCACTCTGTAATCTGTAGCGTCAGTAGTGGAAAATACCTGCATTTTCTCAGCCCAAAAAGCTTCGTCTCCGGCTAAATCAATTTCTAAAAACATATTGTCGCCGATTTCTACTCTCCGGCTTGCCCCCGCCCCTCGGTATTCAACGCGGGTTACCACTGTTTCACCGGCGCCTTCCACCGTTCCTTCAACAACCCTGAAAGGTTCCGTATAAACTTTATCCCCGGAAAAAATCTGCCTTGTGTCAGGGCCAATGGCGTTGGATAATGAAATAAGTTCTTTTAAAAGTTCATTTACTTCCATTCCCATCGTCTGAAGTTCGTATTGCTGATGGACGCCGTTTGCGCCATTCACGGCAAGTTCCCTTATTCTTTGAAGAATACTGTTAGCTTCGTTTAAATAATCATGAGTATTGTCCAAATGTTCTCTTGCCTTATATGTATTTTCCTCAAAACGGTTTAGGCGCGTAATATAAGATTCATATCTTACCGCGTGAGACGCGGCGAGAGGATCGTCCCTTAACCTATGAAGCCTGTTCTGCGTGTCAATTCTTGATTGAATATTATTCAGGTTTTCTTCCTGCCGCCTTAAATAATACTGCATGTCCGAATGGGCCATGTCGCTTGATATCCTTCTCATAATTACTCCTCCGTGTTATTTATTTAAACTCCCATGCGGTTTATTAGCGTATCCAGCATGGAATTGACTGTCGTGATAAACCTTGCCGCGGCGTTGTACCCCTGCTGGAAGCGGATCATGTTGGCGAGTTCTTCATCAATATTTACGCCCGATATTGACTGCCTCCAATCGCGCAGATATTTCATTATCTGATTTTCAGTGTTAAGCGCCCTTTCGGATTCTTCTCCCATTAAGGCGATGTTTCCGACTGAAACGGCAAAATAATCGTCAAATGTATCAAGCCGCCCTACCATTACGGGATTGTTTCTAATGGAAGCGATATCCGCCGCGGCGTCTCCGTTTCCGGGATTAGCCGACCTTCCGTTAATGCCAAAACCCGCCGCCACATAAGTGGGGTCTTTAATGAGCATTGGATTTACTTCTATCCATCCCGCCGGATGCGCGACAGGGGCAAGCGCGTAATTTTCAGGAGTTCCCCTTAAACTTGTCACGGCGTCCGCGCGCCCCCAATCATAAGCGCCTTCCGCTCCCGATTGAAGAAGCATTCCAGCGTATCCCACAAGAAAATGCCCCGAATCTTCCACATGGCGTATAACAAAGTCGGGATTTACCCTCTGCCCGTCAACTAATTCGGCGGGAGTGCCTTTAAAAGAGATTTTTCCCTCCCTGTTCAACCGCGCCACAACTTCCGCGCCTGAATTATTTATGCGGATGATAATGTCGTTTACGGTATCCGTGGGATAATAAGGCACTTCTATCTGCCTGTCATTTCCGGAAAGAGTTATTACTCCTTCCAAGCCTACCTGCGCCATTGGTTCAAGCCTATTCTGTCCGTTTATCCTGTAAATATAACTTGAATCGAAAACTCCGTCTCCTGTTCTGTCATAATTACCGTTCACATTGGTTACAAACGGATATTCGGAAAAGAAATTATTCCCTGTCGATCCGTTAGCGCCATAGGCTTCGCTGTGAATCTCATTTACAAGGTCTGTAAAATTCATAACCATGTTGTCTAAGTTTTGAATTTCTTTTTGTATTGTCACATCACGCAGTTCCATCAACGCGCCAAGACTGCCTCTTGAAAAAACCATTTCAGTCCCAGTATCGCGCCAATAAATGTACGCGAAACTTTCAGCGTCAACGTCCTTCCTCATGTCAAACTGCCTGCCTACCTGCCCCTGTATAAGAATATGGCCTGAAGTGTGTACCATAAATTCATCCGGGTCTTTTTGCGTAACGGTTACGTCAATTAACGATGAAAGCTCGTCAACTAATAAATCGCGCCTGTCCATTAAATCGTTTGGGTTATCGCCCTGCGCCTTAATCCTTTGTATGTCCCCGTTAAGAGCGGCTATTTGGCGCGATATTTCGTTTACCCTAGAAACCGTCATTTGAATGTCATCGTCTGTCTGAGTTTGCAGTCTGCTAAGACCGTTATAGTGATTTTTTATGCCGTCAATTAAAGTTTTTCCCCTTTGAATAACGCCGATGCGGAATTCGTTTTCCGAGGCGTGCTGGGAAAGCTCCTGCCATGCGTCCCAGAAACTGTCCATTTTGCTTCTTACGGAATTTGTTCCCGTTTCAAGATAGATCTGCTCCATTTCGCGTATATAACGGTCGCGCGTCGCCCAATAGCCTTCGCCTGAGCTTTGAGCCACAATCCTTCTGTCAAGAAGCTGATCCCTGACGCGCTCAATGCGCTCAACGTTGACCCCCTGCCCTATCTGCCCCGCAGTTTCCGCGCGGTTTAGCCCCGGCATAAAAATAGGTTCTACAGGAGTAAATTCCACCCTTTGCCTTGAGTATCCGGGCGTATTAACGTTATCAAGATTATGTCCGACTGTGGCAAGCGCCTGCTGATGCGCCTGAACGCCTCTTTTTCCGATTTCCAATCCCATGAATGTCGATGTCATATTACTCTCCTCTTAAAAACTGCGGTTTAAAAAAATACTCTGCATATCGTTGGAAAAATGCATTCCTTCTTTTGTGTACATTTTTCCGCCCCGCTCGGGAAACGCAAGATCAAAGAAATCCTTTAATGTCGATTTTATTCCCGACAAATACGCGAATAACGATTCGTTTGCCATTCTCAATTTTATTGCTTCAATCTTTAAACTGCGGTAAATAGCGGTTAATTCATTGCGCTGATTTGCAGGCAGGAACGTGACTAACGCGTAAAATTGCCCTTTTGCGTCCAGATTTTCAGAAAAACTCTTCTGATGAATTAATGTCTTAAAAACGCTAAAAAGCTGTTCGCGTTCTTTTTCCAGAATTTCAATTTTGCTTTCGATTGAGTTTATCGCGCCTAAATGGTCTTCAAATACCGTCCATTCCCGGTTTGTAACCGCCTGGCGTATTTTTTCCTGCTCAAAAACGGCGTTTTGGATTAATTCACATTCCTGAAGCAGGATATCCCTGCATTTTTCGTAAATCATGACTATACCTCTCTTTATGTATCGGTATTTTAGGATTTATCTTAAAGAGACTTCACACGAAGAACACAAAGGAAGAGAAGAGCACAAAGAAGAGGGGAGAGGGGGTTTTTGTCCGAGGGCTAAGCGTGGATTTTACGATGGGATAGGGAACAAAAGTCCCCTGATTTCCTTTGTGATCTTTGTGAGAAATTTATCTGTTCAACACCCATTTTTTTTACATTTTTTTAAAAATGAGTTATTTTATTATAATAAGGAGAATTAACAATGAATAATGAGAAATTAACGATTAATAATGTAAGTGTCCGAAAACATGGCGTATTACAATCACCAAAAACGCGCAAAAAATTGAATTGTTCATTGCTTATTACGTTATTGTTAATTACCTCATTATTCGTTATTTCTTGCGACCTATTTTCCGCTCCTAAAGTTGATTTGTTTAAGGTAATCAGCGATGAAGTGGATTGGGCAAACGCTCCAAAACTGACCGTTACCGTGGCGTTTCCGCCCGAATGGGGGAACAGCCCCCAAAGCGGTGAAGGCAAGTGCGGCGATACGCGCATGGGCTATGAATTCGGCGTGGAGTTTACCCCGCTTTCCGGCTACGGATTTGAAAAGTGGCTTGCCTTTAAAACTGCCGATTACGCGGGGCTGGATAAGACTAAAAGTTCAAGCGAAGTTGAAGGTTCCGCCCTTAACGGCGCTGATGTAACGATAACCGAAGACATAAGCGAAACTGGCGCGAGAACCGCAAAGGTAAAAATCAACATACTAGAGTCTGTAACGCTCGTCCCCTGGTGCGGCAACAGGCCCCGACTTTCCCAACAAACTAACCCGCCTGTTAACCCCATTCAGGTTCCGTTTCCGTTTGACCAAATTGTCAGTATCTGGTTTACGCTGCCGGTAAAGGCAAGCACCCTTCAGGATAACATCAAAGTAAGCGCGATACTGCTGACAGACGACGAGCGGGGGCAGCGCGGGCAGCTTTTTGGCGGAGATGACGGAATAACGAATTATTTTGAACTGTTATATGATAAGGATAAAGCTCTTGTAGACTATGTGGAGCTTCGCCCAAAAAGCACGGCGGAATATCCTTCCACACATCTCCAACTGCTGAGCGTCAGCATAAGCGTCGGTCCTGGGATTGAAACTGAAGGCGGCGTTTCTATGGCGGAAACGCAGGTAATAATTTATCAAACCGACACAAGCGTAGCGCAGAAAGCGTACCGCCCAGCGACAATACAGGCGAAAAGGCAAGACGGAGACTGGTTTCAGGACGGCGACTGGAATAATCCCACTAAAGACCGGCGCTTCAATTACGCCAATGACAGACTCAAAACCGTTGAAATAAGGTTCGCCATTCCGGCGACAAATGTTCCGGAAAACGCTCCGTCCGTGCCGAACAGGATAACCATTATTGAAAAACTTAGTTATGATTTAGGCGGCTATAACTCGGAAAGCAGTATTGAAATTCCCTATTCAAATATAAACCCGTCAGGCGGCTGGTATACAATCAGCCATGAACTGCAAACCAGAACGTCGGGCATTATACGGCTTTTGGTACTGCCCTGGCATGAAGAAAACGGCGTACCCCTGTTTCAGTACATGGAATTGAATAGCGCCATAGCGCAGGGAATGTATGTAACGGTTGTCATAGACAGCGCTCCTCCGGGCTTAAGCGGCATGGGCGCGGAGATAACCGGCCATGTTTCCGCCGTTTCGGGACTGCATATCTTTGGGAAAGAAACCGCAATGACGCTGACTCTTAATCGGCTTTCATTCCTGAACGACAACGGGGCGCAGGGCGGAATACCGGTAAGCCAAGCGTGGAATCGACCATGGACAATGGACGAGCGTAAAGTCCTGCAGTGGCGCGTTCTTGTCGGGGACGTGATTGATTCAGGCTGGCTTAACGCGGAAGAAGAAGGAGTAGTGAACAATGTGTTTACTCCTGTTAAGGAACAGACAAAAGACATTTCCGATCTGACAGTAGACAGAGAATATTCGGTTATGGTGATGTTCCGCGACACTATTGGCAATGAATCGACAAATGATACCGGCTTAACCATTAAGCGGATAGCAGGAGAGGTTACTCAGGTTACAAATTTACTGGCGGCATACGATGCGGTGAGTAACTCGGTAACGGCAAGCTGGACTACACCGGATGACATGACCGGCGCGTATGTGTATGTAAACGGCGCAGAGACGCGGATTGACGGCCAGGGCGCGAAGAGTTACAAATTTACGGTTCCGCAGATAAACGCTTCCGGCGTGAGAGAGGGGCAGGCGATTGCCAATGTTACGCGTTACGACATCCGCGTGGAAGCGTATAACGCGGCAGGCAGAGCGGCGGCGCAGGAGCTTTCTATCTGGAACATACCGGGCATGAATATAAACCAAACAAACACGGTACTGCTTGACAATGACAATTTCAGCGCGAATTTAGTCGCCGCCGGTTCAAGCGGGAAAAATTTTATAGTAACCGAAGACATCACTATTAACACAGCATGGACTCCGGTAGGGAGCACCGGCGCCGATACTTCATTCAGAGGCAATTTCTACGGTAACGGGCATACAATAACTATTTCAAGCGGCTCAGGCGGCCTCTTTGGCGTTATTGGCCTAAACAACCAAAATGATAATAATGTGATCCGCGACCTTACCGTAAATTACGCTACCATGACGGTAAGCTCAAGCGGTTTTGGCGGCATCGTGTATCAGGCATACGGAAACACATCAATACTCAACTGTATTGTAAAAAGCGCCACTAATACGGCGACACTCACTTTAAACTCAAGCGCTATTACCAATGCAGGCGGCATTGTCGGTGACATTCGCAATAGCGCGTATATCCAAAACTGCCGCGCCGCGTTGAACATCAGCCTCTCCGTTAGCGGCGATTACGGTATTAATCTGGGCGGCGTAATTGGCAATAAAGATCCTACCGCCAATTACAAGGAAATAACAAGCGTCGGACAAATAAACATAAAGAAAACCAACGGCTCTTCAACTGGCATAACCAACTACTTTGGAGGAATCGTTGGCTATGGTTCCGGACTGTCAGATTGCGTATTCGGCGGAAAGATTCAATTTGACGCTACGTCAAATTTCGGCGGTAATGAATTATATATAGGCGGGATCACGGGTACTGGCGGCAATATTGACGGGTGTTCAGTTACCGGAGACATTTCCGCGAATTTCTCTCAGGTAACGGCGATGTTTATTTAGGCGGCGTAATCGGTTATGCCGGTGGTAGCATAAAAAACTCAAACATCTCAGGTACGATAAGGCTTATAAGAACAGACGGAACTTCATGGGTTGGCGGAGTGATAGGTAAAATAAATGGGTCTGGCTTCGATATTACTAATTGCCACTCTCTTAAAAAGAGTCCATCTAATACCTTGTCGGCTTATGTTAATTCATCATCTTCCGGAACTCTATATATAGGCGGTTTCGTTGGAGAGGCATATACAAACAGTAATATTAAAAATTGTTCCAGCGCAATTGATATAACTGTCCCTTTCAGTTATCATCAGGGGACAGGTCCAGTTATTGTTGGCGGTTTTTGCGGGTCTTTACAAGGCCGCGGTAGCAATAACGCAGGTCTTGAAAACTGCTTTTCATCCGGTAATATATTAGAAGTTAGTTGTAATTCTACGAGTACTAATACTTTGTCTAACTGTATCGGCGGCCTTGTTGGTCTTTCTTACGGTTCTACCGCTGTTACAAATAACAACACAATCAGCCAATGCTACGCTACCGGCGGAATTAACGCGTATAACACCGCAAGCGGATCCGGTTTTAATTTTAGAGTGGGAGGACTTGTAGGGCTGGCGCAAGCCACCGACATAAGCGAATGTTACGCCACAGGTAATGTAATCGTACAAACTGTAGATGATGGAATCATGCCGATCATTGCCGGGGGACTTGTGGGCTTCCTTGGCTGGACTTCTACTTCGTTGAATGAACAAAGAGCTTCCATTAATGACTGCTACGCCACGGGTAATGTTACCTCGGATAATGGATCTTCATCGGGTTTGGCTGTTTACTCAGGCGGGCTTGTAGGCTATATGCAAATTGACGCGGCTAAAGCTGTTACACACAGTTTTGCCACAGGAACAGTCATAGCAAAAAACAGTTCAACCACAACCGCCGCCTATGCTGGCGGCATCGTAGGGTACATGGTTAGCGGCCTCTTAAATCACAACGCGGCGCTTAACGCGCTTGTTGTTGCCAAAAGCGGCAATACCGGCGGCTCCGTTGGAGTCGCGTCGCGGATTTACAATACGTCAACAGGCAACGGCAGCAATAATTACGCTCTAAGTACAACGCGTGTTGGAACTACAACTTATAGCGGGACTGATCCAAGCAGTACTATTCCAGATAACGACTCAAAAGACGGTGCGGCAAAGCCTGATGGCAAAAATACCCTCCTTAAACAGTTTCGCGAGACGAGCTTCTGGATAGATCCGGATAATTTGGCTTTTAATATGAGCGGCACAGGTTCTGGTCTCGGCGCTTTATCTAACACTTGGGATTTTTTAGTTCTTACCGGGCGCGGGTATCCTAAGCTAATGTGGGAATAAAAGAATTTAAAACCACGGAGTTTTTGTACGATAATCTTATCTTCCTCCGTGTAAAACTTTGCGTTCTTCGAGGTCAATTAAGAATTTAAACCACGGAGTACGCTGAGTTACACGGAGTACACGCAGTTTTTGTACGAAAATCTTTTCTTCCTCCGTGTAACTCCGTGTCCTCCGTGGTTAATTTTCTTTACAAAAAAAACTTTCAGGCGGTCCCAGATACGATTCAAGCGGCGGATTATTTATCGGGTAAATTACAATACGCTCAAGAACAAGCCCGGCTTCTAACGCGCTTATTGAAATTTCCTGAACGCCTTTTTCGTATTTAAATGACGTTTTATTTATGCGGATATTATCTAAAACTCCCTGACACCATCTTTCGTCAGTCGGGCTTCCGGCGTGGAAATCATCGGGAACAGTTACTATAATCTGTTTTTCGCCATTAGAGCTTTCTATCTGACATCTGAGAGGGCGTTTATTTTGTATTGAATTAACGGGAGTCGTCCACAATTCAACGGTATAATCGCCGCATTTTTCGGTTAAAAAACGGTATGTAATAGACGGTTTTTCTTCTTTTTCATCAAAATCCGACGTTACGGGAAATACTTTCATGCCGCAGCCGGTCCTGCCGTAATTTTTAAGCTCTATAAAGCCGCCTTTGGGAACGTCTTTTTTAGCGCAGAAATGCTTGGCGTTCATTACAATTATATCGTTGTTTTCTAAAAAAGTCATTTCAGGCATCTCGAAATTTATAACTTTCGCTTTTACTTCTACCGCGACAATTGATTCGTTATCCTGTATAATGAATCTCGCTTTTTCTTCCGCTTGCTGTTTGTCAAGTTTGTCCTTTTTGCACCTGATAATTATTTCTTCCTGAGACTCAACCGTTCCATTTAACGAACTGATCTCAAGCCACGGGTATTCTTTATCGGTTTCAATCGTATAATCAAGCTCGCCTATTCCGTCATTGGCGATTTCAAGTGTCACTTCTTCATTTCCGGCGTAAAGAAAATCATTAACTTCGACAGTCATGGGGTCGCCGTAAGTTTTTGTATAAATTTCTTCCCTGTCTTTTCTGGAAACGACCAAACGCGGTTTATATGCGGGTTCAACTTGAATCCTTAAAGGGTATCTGCAATTATCTTCATTCCATTTTGTAAAACCGATATGCTGTTCAAGCTCCATGCCAAACCATTTGCCGTTCTTAAACTGGGCGAATTCGCTTTTTAACAGGCTGTCTTTTTCTATGCAATCGGTTACAAGATCGGCGTATTTATTGGCGATTTTCTTCCCTTGCGCGGCATAATGCCTGTTTTTTCCAGCGTATAAATGCATTCTTAGCAAATTTACGCTTGATTTCGCGGGGAAATAGATCATGCTGTAATACGCGTTTTTTTCATTTTTATTTAGCGAGGAATAAATTTCTTCGTTTAATGAATCTATTTTTTCCGCAAGGGATAACATTCTGTCAGCCTCAAGATAATGGCATGGATTGTAAATGTCAGCGTTAAGAGCCTCAGGCCTTCTTGCCGCGTTTATTTTTAAATAGCCGTGCAGAACGGCGGCTATTTTTTCAAGCGTTTCTTTTTCCGCGTTTGGAAAACTTTTATTTAACCAGAGCGACGTATATTCACCTGTGCTGTTAGGCGATCTTGTCCCCCATTTTTCAAAATCATACGCAAGATCCATAAAATAATTAAGAGGAACTTCGTTAAATTTTATGTCTCCAACATTGACTATCCATATATCCCTAACTCCGTAATCATAAGCCATGCACATCTGTTCCCATGTTCTTTCAAAAGACGCGGACGCGACCCATTCATAAGAAATAGGGCCGCCGTGGTAATCAAAATGATAATACATTCCAAAGCCGCCTTTACGGGAGCGAATATCCGCCGTGGGCAGCGTCCGCATAAAGCCGTAATTATCTTCGCATAACATGCAGATAACGCCGTTTAGCTCGTCCCAATCTTTTAAACCTTCAACCCCCTCTTTTCCGTAAAAGTACTCTTCAACTTCCTTGTACAGGGCGATCACCTGCGGAACTTCTTCCAAATTGGGATTAATATGCTTTTTTATTAATTCGCGCTGGTTTTTTATTATGTCTTTTAACAGATCAATATTTTCTTTAAGCGATGAATTATCACCTAACATAGAGCTGTCGCGTTCCCCGCGCATCCCTATTGTGATTATTTTTTCGTACTTGCCGCTTCTAATAAGAGCGTCTTCCCAGTACTTTAAAAGGCCGTTTTTATTTGTATAATAATTCCACTCATTGCCGTAAATTGAATTTTCTCCCCTTACCTTGTCCCATTCCTCGCTTGCCCTAAGGCACGGCTCATGATGAGAAGAACCCATGATAATGCCGTAAATATCCGCCAATTCCTCGTTACGGTTTCCGGGCCCGTCCAGAGGAAATGAAGAAGTCCACATTGCCGGCCACATATAGTTCCCTTTTAGCCGCAGTAATAATTCAAAAACATAATCGTACATTTCCACCGTAAAACCTCTAAAATGCCCGAAAGCCCATGTTTCAAAACAAGGTCTTTCATCGTTAATAAAAAAGCCCCTGTATTTAACGCTTGGCTCTTTTGAAACCGTCTCTATATCCTTTTCTATTTTTAAATCTTCGCGCCGACACGGTTCAACGTCTCCCCAGAAGCATAATGGGGAAACTCCTATATATTCAGATAACGCGAACATTCCGTAAATTGTTCCGCGCTTGTCGCTGCCGCAGACAAGTAACGCGTTATCAATAAACTTTATGCTATAAACTTCCCTCTTGCCGCTTATTGCGGAAGAATCGTATTTTCCTTCGCTTATTAGCGTATCCACAAAAGGGCTTTTTCCCAACGTAGCGAAAATAATTGTATTGGGCTTTTTTGCCGCTAACAAAACATTTTGTGAAAAAGTAGGACTTGCTCCGCATACTTTTTCAAAATCCGCGCCTACTTTTTTGGCGATTCTTTTTACGCCTTCAAAGGCCTCGTTTTCAACAATAAATATAAATCTGTTCATTTTTTTACCCTATCTGGGCGCAAGACTTCCGCACCATTACGATAGACATGACTTGCTTTAGCGCCTTCATCAAGATAACAGTGAATTATGACTCTTACAACCCTTTCAAGGGAATTCTTAGCTTTTGGCTCCTGTGTGGAAAAAAGGGAAAGCTCCCCCGCCCTGCCGCCTTTCCGTAATGCAGTGCATGGGTTAATAGCGTCAAGATCATCGGTTACGGAAAACATTACCGAAACAATGTCCGCTTCTTCCAGCTTGTTCAAATTAAGCAGTTCCCCGTACATCAAACCGATTTGTAAAATCATATCATCCGCCGTATTTTCACAACGGACGGCCCCTCTAAGCGCGTAAAGTTTTTTCATAAATTTCCCCCTGAAAACGTATTAATAAACTCATCCATAAAAATAATTACTATGCTATATGCCATTAATACAAGATTAAGCAATAATTTTAACAAATGAAATTTATGATCGCGAATAGTACGGTAAATATTCAATAACACTTTATAAAAAGCGCATATAAACAGCATAGATGACGAGTACCGTATTACGGAAAGCAATAAAAACAGGGTTTTATCGCTATAATTAAAATCTAAAAGATAAATTATAAGCGAGAAAAGTGAAACTCCAAAACATAAAAACAATATCCATGTTAAGGGATCGGTTATCCTGTTTGTGTTATTCTCCAATTTATCCATTTACCTTCTTTATATATGTTGCCAAAAGATCAATATATGTATTATTATAATACAGTATGAAAAAGTTTTTTATCACCCTGATTATATTGATAATAATCGCGGGAACCGCCTTCATGTTCGGCTGGGCGCAGTTTTCCGTTCCTCCGGGCAAATACGGCGTTATTTATTCAAAAACACACGGCATTGATCAAAAAACCGTGCAATCGGGCGAATTCCGCTGGATTTGGTATAAATTGATACCTACAAATGTAAAAATTTCCATTTTTAATCTGGATCATAACAGATACCCCGTTAATTTTAACAGTTCTCTGCCGTCCGGAGATACCTATGCCGCCTTTATCGGCCTTGCAAACACGGATTTTTCATGGAATCTTACTGGGGAATTGAGTTTTAAACTTGACCCGCAAATGCTCATTCCTGTCGTAAGTAAAAATAATATTATCGATCAAAATGATTTGGACGCATATTTGCAGTCCGTAGCGCAAAATATCGAAGTTCTGCTGCTTAGGCTTCTTTCTTCGCAGGGAACAGACAGCGTGAGGCTGGAACAGCTGATGTCCGGAATATCAGACGCGGAATTGGAAAGGGAAATAAAGGGAAATTTTCCTGAAATTTGCGATTTTTCTTTTGAAATTAAGTCGGCAAAGTACCCTGATTTTGTCCTTTACAGGCAGTTACGCCTTATTTATGAGGGATATCTTTCCAGTCAGCGGGAATACGCCATATCCTCCTTTGGAAAAAGAGCGGAAAGCCACATGGAAACCCAGCTTCGTTTTGAAGAATTGGAACATTACGGGGAATTGCTTACAAAATATCCCATTTTACTCGAATATTTGGCAATGGAAAAAGGCGAATATAAAAAACAGTAACCTAAAGCCCCGTTAGTTGTTGAATAAAGCAGAGAAATAAAGTAATTTAATATTAGGAGTTCTTATGCAAAAGGCGGCAGCCTTATTTTTAATACTTTTTTGGGGGATTTCTGTTCTGCTTTTTGCCCAAGATGACAGCGACCCTGAAACTGAACCCGATTGGGGGGATATTTATTCAAATGAATTATACTCAAGGGGAGATCAGACTCTTTCCATTGGCGTTGGAGTAGGTTTTCCAATTGTTTTTATTAATAATGGCAAAGAGATCCCCCATGGAATTAAAATTCCTAATACCGAAATACCAATGGGCGGAACCGGAATCCTAAATTATACATATTATTTAAATTCCTATTTTTTTACAGGCGGGGAGCTTGGCCTTTTATTTATGCCCACAACGGGCGGCAATACGGTATTTATGACATTCTTCGGAGCAAGGGCGGGAACCCAATTTATACTTGGGAAGTTTGAATTTCCGATTTTTATATCTCTTGGCGGAACAATACAAACATATCTTGATTTCGGTTATTTTGGTTTATATATGAAAGCTGGAATCGGCGCATATTTCAGAATTACGCATGAATGGTCATTCGGAATAACGTCAAATTTCAGTTGGTTTCCGCAATGGACAAATGAGCCTGCAAAAAACGTTGACGCGCTTTTTGTTGATTTGGCGATTGTTGGGCGTTATCATTTTTAATATAAGGTTAGGATGATGAAAAATTATAAATTAATTATTTTATTGGTTGTTTTTTCGCTTGTATCCTGTAACGACGCGATATTTTATAAGATTACCGTAGAGCCCCCTATGATTGAACCGTTAATCGGCGGATCGCCTACGAATTTTGTTGAATATAACAGCAAATTGTATATCGCGTCAGGGAAAAATATTTTCTCATACGGCAAGAATGAACAATCAGGCAAGTATGAATGGTCAGACCCCGCTTGGCAAAAATTAGATTCTTTTGTAATAAATCTCGCGGTTGTCGGCGATTCACTTTACGCGGTTTATTTAAGCGGCGACAGCGGAAAAATAAGACGGTATTATAAAGACGGCAATCCCATTGAAGTAGAAATTCTGCCAGATAATGTTCCATGTAATGTCCAATCAATTTACGCGTCGAATAATTATTTATTCGCATGTATTAGAAATGATAAGAATGCGTATGCTTTTTATTATAAAGAAGATGAGAAAACGGGTTTTAAAGAAATTTCTTTACAAATCTCTGATACGGAAAAAAAGAATTGCATTTTAAAAGGCGTAGCTTTTGACGGCACTTATTATTATCTATGCACTAATTATGGAATTTTTTATGTAAACAAACATATTGATTCTCCTTTACTAGTACCCGGAGCAAATTACGTCTTTACCGGAATTATTAATTTAAACGCTAATTGCGTTGCGGCAATTTCCGAAAGAGGAGACCTTCATGAAATTTCAATTTCCGAAAATGGGCCTATTTCTAAAAAAGTGGCAGGTTTCAATGACGGACGTTATTCAACAGGCGCCCTTGCCCTTTGGCATAAAGATATAAATGACAAAACGCCAAGTTTGCTGCTTGCGGGAAGGTATGAGGATTATTATTCCACCACTTCGGCGTATTCAAACGGTTATGTTGAAATTGAGTTAGATGAAACAGGCAAAATAAAGATTGTGTTAAATGAAAAAGGCGATGAAATACAAAGATTCAGAGAACCGGGAAAAAGCCCTCCGACCAGTATTGATGATTATGATCGTTATACGCCTTCTTTGGGTAAAAAACTTATAAATAATATTATTCAAACTCCTTTTACAATAGACGAGAATATGACCATGTTCGCTTCCACGCAACAGGACGGCCTTTGGTCATACAAAAAGCGTGATAACATTATGATATGGAATGCGGAAGAATAATCTGCTATTCTTTATTTGATGGACGAGCTATTTAACGAAAAAAACAAAACTTCCGCCAGCCCTCTCGCTGACAGAATGCGCCCGCGAACTCTGGAAGATATTATTGGCCAAGATCATATCGTAGGACAGGGAAGACTTCTGCGCCGCGCCATTCAAGCTGACCGTCTTTCTTCAATTATTCTTTACGGTCCGCCGGGGACGGGGAAAACGTCTCTTGCCGCGGTTATCGCAAATACAACCCGCGCCGCTTTTGAAAAATTAAACGCAGTCCTATCCGGCGTTAAAGATATCCGCGAAGTAATAGACCGCTCTGATGACCGTTTCAGGCTTTATGGCAAAAGAACCATTCTGTTTGTAGACGAGGTACACCGCTGGAATAAAGCCCAGCAGGACGCGCTTCTTCCCTGGGTAGAGAACGGCACCGTGATACTTGTCGGCGCGACTACGGAAAATCCCTTTTTCGAGGTAAACCGCGCCCTTGTCAGCCGAAGCAGAATTTTCCAGTTAAAACCTATGGGGCGGCCGGAACTGCTTGAAACGGCGAGGCGGACTCTTACGGATAAAGAACGCGGCTATGGAAAATGGAATGTCAGTTTTGAAGAAGGCGCGTTGGAACACATTGTGGAAGTGGCGGGCGGGGACGCTAGAAGCCTTCTTAACGCTATAGAGCTTGCGGTGGAAACAAGCGTCACTCCCTGGCCGCCAAAAGAAGGCGCCGATATTCACATTTCCATGGAAGCGGCTGAAGAAAGCATACAGAGACGCGCCCTTCTCTACGACCGCGACGGCGACTATCATTTTGACACCATCAGCGCGTTTATAAAAAGCGTAAGGGGCAGCGACCCGGACGCGGCTTTGTACTGGCTTGCGAAAATGGTACGCGCCGGAGAAGACCCAAAATTTATTTTCAGGAGAATGATTATCCTGGCGAGCGAAGATGTCGGCCTTGCCGATCCAAACGCAATCTCAGTCGTCATCTCCTGCGCCCAGGCTTTTGAAAGAATCGGATTCCCTGAGGGAAACTTTCCGCTTTCCCACGCCTGCCTGTACCTTGCGACCGCCCCCAAATCGAATACCGCAATGTCCTACTTTGACGCTCTCAAAGAAGTGGAACGCGAAGACGCCGAAGTCCCCAACCATTTGCGTGACGCGAGCAGAGACGCGGAAAGTTTCGGCCACGGCGAAGGGTATGTCTATCCCCACGCTTACCGCGACCATTGGGCTGCCCAGCAGTACCTGCCCAATTCCTTGCGCGGAAGGACTTTTTACATTCCGTCATCGTCAGGCTATGAGGGAAAAATACGCGAAGACGTTTTAAGAAAACGCGAATTGCAGGCGGCGATTGTACTAGGCTCGCAAACAGCGGATTCTGAAGGAGATTTTTTAACATGGTCGGCGGCGGCAAAAGGGCGCGAAGGGTGGTTTAAACGCCTTGAATCGGGAAGAAGCAGGCTGCTGTTAAACGACAGGGATACTATTTTTGCGGCGGCTTCCGTTATGCGCCATGACCGCGTTTTAATCCCCCTCGCTAACGACGGCCTTCTTCTTTGGGAAAGCCTGCGCCGCTGCCCCGAAGGCCTTTGCGCCGCGCTTGTAAACAACGCCGCCGCAAAAGACGCTCTTTATCAATACGCCTCAGTGTTAGATGAAACTGAAAAACCGCTAATCGCCGTAACAGAAGAAATTTTACCCGCTCCTGCGGAGTGTGATGAGTGGTTTTCATGCCCCCAATTTGACCACATCCTTATTCGCGCTCTCAGATTAACATGCGCCCCCGCTCTTCTTGCCTCCAGCGCGAAAGCTATTCTCGCGAAAAAAGGCAATGTAGTGTTACTCTGCTCCCCTCCCCGCCTCGGCGAACGTCTTTCGCGCGTACTTTCGCAAGAATGTAATCAAAAAGAACTCTCGTTATCGCTAGGTCAGGCTGAAGAATTGTTCTTTAAAAACAGCGCTGATCTTTGGGAAGCGGAAGATTTTACCTCCGCCTTTAAAGAACAAGGCTTTAACGTCTCCCTCCAAACAATCGACCAAAAAGAAGAACGCCTAATCACCGAAAAAGATCTTTCCGTCTGGTTCAGTCCCGAACAATCCCGCTGGGGCGCTTTTATGGCGAAAACTTTAAAAACTGACGATTTTACCGCGATTGAAGAAGCGCTTAGAACGCGAATAGGCAAAGGCCCGCTTTTGTGGAAGTGGAAGAGCGTTTGTTTGACAGCTATTTTGTAAATTATTTCGCCAAGACCTCACACTCGTTAAACAAACGCACGGTGTAACCGTGTGGATGAATAATGCCGCACAACGTAGCACCAATAAACGCCGCTGTTTACAATAAAAGTAAGGCTGACTTTAGGCAGCCGTGTCCATGGATGGGGTATAATTTTACTTGACAAATTATCCAAAAAAAAATGATAAAATGCACATATTATGATAAAAAAATTAACCAAATTGTTTTGGCTTATTACACTTGCGGCAATAATCGGGTTTTCATTCGTCTCTTGTGATAACGCCAATGACAGAAATGACGAGGATAATGACAACGATGACAATCCATTTATTGGAATATGGGCAGGTGATAATTCGACATTAATATGTACAGGTCCCGCTTGGATCGCAGAAATTTATGATGAAGGCTCTTTTTCAGGTGCTTGTACTTATTCCCTAGACTACAAATCGGTAATTTTTACATTGACAGTCGACGGTAAATTTGGTACTGCGGTTGTTTCAGGGAATACAATGAATTTATATGCAAAAGAAACGGAATTTACGCTTATAAAAAATGGAATTGAAATGGTTTCAATACCCGCCGGGACATTTATAATGGGCAGTCCTACAAGTGAAACGCAACATAAGGTAAAGTTGAGCGGATTTAAAATGGGCAAGTATGAAGTAACGCAAGCGCAGTATCGGGCGGTAATGGGCACAAGGGAAGATCGAACCTTCACCCAACGTGGCAAAGGAGATAATTATCCTATTTACAATGTAAACTGGTATGATGCAATAGTGTTCTGCAACAAATTAAGCATAATAGAAGGATTAAGCCCAGTGTACAGCATTGGCGGCAGTACCGATCCTGCTGCTTGGATAAAAAATAACGGAGGAAGCATACCCTCAAGCGGTAATGCGATATGGAATGACGCGGTAATGTACAAGAACAAAAACGGGTATAGATTACCGACAGAAGCGGAATGGGAATACGCGTGCCGGGCGGGGACGACGACCGCTTACAACACGGGAAATACGATTAGCGACAATACTGGGTGGTATTATGGTAACAGCGAGAATAAGACGCATCAGGTGGGATTGAAGTCCGCAAATGTATGGGGCTTGTATGATATGTATGGGAACGTGTATGAATGGTGCTGGGATTGGTACGACTCAGGTTATTATTTGAATAGTCCGACTAATAATCCGACAGGCGCGTCTTCGGGGACTTACCGCGTGGGGCGCGGCGGGGGTTGGAGTAGTTCAGCCGAGGACTTGCGTTCCGCGTCTCGGAGCGTCGGCTACCCGAGCCCCCGGGCCAGTTCCTCTGGCTTTCGGCTTGTCCGCTCCTTTTAACAGGCTCAAGTGCTAAAAAGCCTGCGGCTTTTTAGCTTAGCGAAATGCCCGAGCCGTAGCGAACGGAGCAAATGCAAAAGAAAAAATAAAAATGAAGAGAGAAGAAAGGGAAGATTGTTGTTAGTGAGCGGGGCTACTGCCGAGACGATGATCTGACGAAACTGGGTTCTTGCTTTTTTCATTTTTCTCTATTCTTTTTTCTTTTGTATAACTATTGACTTTTTTTGCAGCATATAGCAATAATAAAAATAGCTTAAAAAGAATTATGGCTAATATATAGGTTTTTTGGGGTTGTTTACTAAGGAGGGGGTTGGAAGGTTTCCGGCCTATAAAGCTGTCGCTTTTGCGGCGAAGGAACCTGCCCTCTTGTCTAAGGGAGAAATATTATGTGCATGGTGTATAAAGGCGTTCCTTACAGTTACGCTTTCACGTTTAAAATCCCGGATGAAGATTACATTGATAGGGAATTCAATGTAGTAATTAGTAATTATAGGGAAGACTCTAAAGATTTCTCTGGCTTATGTCTTGAAAATGAATTAAGGGTTATTTCTGAAGAAAAAATGTTATTCGCGGCCTTCTTTGACATAGTTAATAGAATTATTAAAATTACAACTGAAGGCGAAAAAGAATTTTTTAAGGAGCAGGGGAAAAAACCGGTTCCGCTTATGAGCGTTAATGACCAGAATTTTCTTAAAAAATTTGATAAATATAAACAATCAAAAAGGTCGTTAGAATACTATGAAAGGCTTAGAATTTGGTTTGAAACCCCTAAAGATTCACGAGAAAGAAATTCTCTAAAACCAACAGAGCCTGATATATTTTTTTGCCAAAGCGTTATAAATTTTTACTATTTAACACAACAACACAAAACTCCGATTAAAGAAGTGGGATTCTTCACAATATAAGGCAGCGTATCAAAATCTATGGGCGAAATATATCTTAGTTTTGCAGCTCTTCTTTTTTATATAAAATGCACCGGGATAAAATATGAAGTTCATAAAGAACATCTTTCATTGCATTATGCCATGAGCAGATGTTATTTTTGTCCAATTATGCCAGAAAAGAAAAATTACGATTGCGGTTATATAGTAATAAATATTAACGATTTTCAAACATTATTCGGAAAGACAGCCGAAATAGTCAATCTAACAAACAATGAAATTATTAATTTGTATAACTGTGAAAGACCAAAACAAAGGCATATTGATGGAAGCATTGAACATTGCAAACTTCCAGAGGAATTATGGGGAAACATCCCGACAGAAATTGGTCATGGAACCGTAATTAATTGCAAACGGGCACGTAGCGGATAATGCGAAAGAAGAAAGAAAAGTGAAGAGAGAAGAAAGTTAAGACAGTCTCCTAAAATACGTACAAGAACCCCCTCTTTCCCTTCGTGTTCTTCTCTTCCTTTGTGCTCTTCGTGTGAAATTCTTCGTTATATAGTTCACAATTTTAATAATTTATGTTATATTTAATATATAGCGTATAAATTGTTCAAAAGAGGTGTTATTTATGAGAAAGGAAGTTTCCAAGAAAAAGGCAGTAAAAAGCCCCGCAAAACAGGTAAAGAAGCCTGTATCAAAAAAGGCTTCCGTAAAAGCTAAACCAGTAAAAACAGAAAAAAAGGCTGTTAAACCTGATTTAAAGAAACCATCAAAAACGCCTAAAAAAACGGTCTCCAAGAAAATCTCTAAATCCGCGCCAAAAACATCAAAAAAACCTGTTTCTGAGAAAATAACAAAACCAACCCCAAAAATAGAAAAAAAGCCGGTTTTTAAGCCAGTGGTTGTAATAGAAAATCCCGCGATAAAACCAATTGAAAAGCCGATTGAAAGACCTTTGGAAAAACCGACAGAAAAACAGTTAAATATACAACAGCAAGATATGAGTCTCCCTGAAGGAAGCGCCTTACAGCAAACCGGCCATAGGCGCCCATTAATAGTTTTCCCAAAATAATTTTTAAATTTATCTAAAGTATAAATCCCCACCTGCCGACAATAAAAACGGAAAGATGTATTTGGCGTGGGATTTCCGCGGATTCCGCTCAGGTACATTATCTAACGGTTTAAGCCGGAAACGGCTAGAATCAAACGGGAGCATGGATGCTTTCGTAACAGTTCAAGGAGGATCTTATGATCATTAATCACAACCTGAGCGCAATGTTTGCGGACAGGTCCCTCAAGGTAACTCAAGTTTACCTCACCAAAAACATGGAGAAACTCTCCTCGGGTCTTAGAATCAACCGTGCGGGCGATGACGCGTCCGGACTGGCGGTTTCCGAGAAATTACGGAGCCAGATTCGTGGTCTTAACCAGGCTTCAACAAATGCCCAAAACGGCATTTCGTTCATCCAGGTATCGGAAGGGTATCTCCAGGAAACAGAGGACATTCTTCAACGTATCAGGGAATTGGCGGTACAGTCTGCAAACGGCATCTACACCGATGAAGACAGAATGTACATCCAAGTTGAAGTTTCACAGCTTGTTGACGAAGTGGACAGAATCGCCAGCCATGCCCAGTTTAACGGCATGAATATGCTTACAGGGCGTTTTGCCCGCGTAATCAGCGATAATGTCGTTACAGCGTCAATGTGGCTCCATATCGGCGCCAACATGGATCAAAGGGAGCAGGTCTATATCGGCACCATGACCAGCAAAGGTCTTGGAATCCGCCAAATGGACGATACTTTCATCAGTTTATCAACCCCAAATGAAGCGAACAGAACCATCGGCGTTATGGACGCTGCCCTCAAAATCGTCAATAAACAAAGGGCGGATCTTGGCGGTTATCAGAACCGTCTGGAACACGCCGTCCGCGGTCTTGACGTAGGCGCGGAAAACATGCAGGCTTCAGAATCCAGAATAAGGGACACGGACATGGCCAAATACATGGTTGACTATGTTAGAGACCAAATTCTGAATCAGTCTGGCACCGCAATGCTGGCACAGGCCAATCAAAGGTCAACTTCGGTCTTGTCATTGTTGCAATAATGTGTTAAAATTACCTTATAGGGGGATACTGAATCTACTTAACCGTGGAAAGAGGTTCAGCCCCCCTTCTTAAGGTAGTTTAAAGTCTGGGTTTTAAACGGTGTTTATAATCCAGCAGGGTTATTTGACAAAAACCTTCCAGCCAAGTCCAATCATATTGATTAGGCTTGCGTGGGACAGTTCGAAACGATAGATTAATTGACAAAAAGGCAAGTATATATACTTGCCTCGAATCGTTAATAAATCGTTTCGTTCTGTTTGCGGTTTATTGGGGCGGCGGCGCGAAACCGTCTCCTGTAAACCGCGTCCGCGGAACGGTCCCGGCAAGGGATAGCCGGGACAAGCAAACTATGGAGGGTAAAAAAATGATTATTAATCACAACATGAGCGCCATGTTCGCCGATCGTCAGCTCGGCGTAACCCAGGAATCGTTGACCAAAAACATGGAGAAATTAAGCTCCGGTATGAGGATCAACAGAGCTGGGGATGATGCATCCGGACTTGCGGTTTCCGAAAAAATGAGAAGCCAAATTCGCGGATTAAATCAGGCGGAACGCAATATTCAAAACGGTGTGTCCTTTATTCAGGCTACTGAAGGTTATCTCCAGGAAACCCAGGATATACTGCACCGTATTCGGGAACTATCGGTTCAATCAGCTAACGGAATCTATACGGACGAGGATCGTATGCAGATCCAAGTCGAAGTTTCGCAGTTAGTCGATGAAGTAAACCGCGTCGCGAGCCATGCCCAATTTAACGGCATGAATATGCTCACAGGAGCGTTTGCGACGGATACAACCGGAAGGACTATGCAGTTCCAGATTGGCGCGAACATGGATCAGAGCGCAAGGGTTTTTATTGGCAATATGACAGCAGATGCTTTAGGTTTGAATAACGCGCAGGGTGCACAAGGCAAGATTTCTATTGCCGACCCCGCTGAAGCTAACAAAGCCATAGGCACGGTGGACAACGCGTTAAAAATGGTTTCAAAACAACGCGCGGACCTTGGCGCTTATCAGAACCGTTTTGAAATGGCGGCGCAGGGCGTAGCCATTGCGGCGGAGAACTTGCAAGCGGCGGAATCCCGCATTAGGGATACAGATATGGCGAATAAGATGGTTGACTATACAAGGGACTCCATCTTGAACCAGAGCGGGACCGCGATGTTGGCGCAGGCCAATCTTCGCAGTCAATCTGTTTTGTCGCTGCTTTCGTAAGTGTCGATTATTTAAAAATAACGGATTAAGAGACTTCTGGATGTCGTCTTTTTATTCGTACAAGGACAGTGAAGTTCGCGCCTTCACTGCCCGATTTTTTCTGCCAGGGATTGGCGGAAAAATAGCGTCTGGCAATCCATATAAGGAAAGTCAGACAATTTACATGGAGGTATATCATGTCCGTAGCAAGTGTGGGATTTAATCCTGTCACGCCAATGCCGGTACACGAACAGGAGCAACCGGTCAGGCAGACGCTTACGCAGCCGGAAAAGAAAGTAAAGCCTCAAGTCAGTAACTCTACAACGGCGGATTTGGAGAGAATAGGTCTTGCTTTTAACAGGAAACTGCAATTTGTAGTAGATCACGGTTCTAATCAGGTGATTATCAAGGTTATTGATAAAGAAACCGATAAGGTGATCAAGGAAATTCCGCCTGAAGAGTTGCAGCGGTTGCACAGTAACCTGAAAGAGGCCATAGGTCTTTTATTTGATGAGATGGTCTAGCCGCAAAGATTAAGCGTAAACGAGCGGTTATTTTAAGCGAATTGATGATGGGGAGTTCAAGTTTATGTCCGATGTCTACATACCGGGGGTAAAAAGCAGGTTTAATTCTGATCAGGTTATTGACGGCCTGATGAAAATTGAAAGAATTCCCAGAGACAGAGCCCAAAATAACATTGACGCTCTGCGCGTTCAAAAAGGCTATTGGCAGGAAGTCGGCAGAAGGATAAACGCGCTGCGGGAGAGCGCCCGCCAACTCTACTCTTTTCAAAACCCTTTTAACGAAAGACTGGGCAATAGTTCCGATGAATCCGTAATAACGGCAATCGCAAATAGGGATGCCTTGGAACAAACCTTTACTTTTACCGTTAAACAAACCGCCCAGGCAGACCGCTTCCTTTCCCAGCCTCTTGATGAAAAAACAAGAATAGAAGCCGGCACATATTCCTTTTCAGTCGGCAATGATGAAATTACCATAAATTACCGCGGCGGCACCTTAAAAAATTTTGTAGAAACGATAAATAACCGCGGGCGCAATAAAATCTCCGCTTCTCTTATAACCGTAAAAAGCGGAACAATTTCACTTTTAATAGAATCCAAATTAACCGGCTCTGAAAACAGATTGATCTTTTCTCAGGACGCGGCGGCTCTTGCCACACGTATCGGAATGATGGAAGTCGGCAGCGGAGAACAGACAAACTTTCCCGTCAATGAAAACACAGTGCAAAGATCGGGACAAAACGCCGCTAATGTGACAATTAACAACGGCGTATTACAGGTTGCCCCGCTTTCTTCCGCCTCCGTCCCAATGAATATCGCAATTAGCTCCGATTCTCCCCTAATACTGAAGCTTGAAACTCAAACTAAGGTTAATACCGGCGACGCCGTTAATACTCCTCAACCCGGCCCGGGGCCGAATATCCCGACAGGTTCAGTAACCTACGGAGACATCACAATTGAAAACTTGCCGTCCGACGCTCCAAAACTTGACTCTACCCCGCCGCCCGCTGCTCAGCGAAACGATGATATGGCGGTATTAAGCATTGTCTTCTCAGACGGCACAACGGCAAAATTACCGGCTATTAGCGATTCAAATTCATTTACCTCAAGGCAATACAATTTATCTGAAATCGCGGGCGGCAGGACTATTGTCTCGCTTAATATCGAAAACGCGAATACCCACCGTGAAGTTTCAGTCGGTAAAATAGAAATAGTAGATCCTACGGTTGCGGGCGGCTTAAGGCCGTTAAACGCCGTTTCTACGGCGCGCGACGCAGTTTTATCAATGGAAGGCATAGAAATTACCCGCCCTACCAATGTTATAGACGACCTTGTTCCCGGCATTACCTTAACTGTCAGAGGCGTTTCCAGCAAACCGGTTGATTTAAAAATTACCGGTAATAAGGAAGCGGTAAAAGAAGCGATTATCGCTTTTGTTGGAAATTACAACCGCCTTATGGCGGAGATAAACGTACTGACCGCAAGAAGCGTGTACTCAGGATCGGGATACAATACCGCCGCGGATGACGCGATTATAAATGAATTGACATACTTAACCGCTGAAGAAAAAAAGGAGATGCAAAGCAGACTGGGCGCTTTTAACGGAGACCTTACATTAACCAATTTAAAAACCCACCTTACAAGGACGGTTACCGCGCCCTACCCTACAAGCCTTGAGCGCGAACTTACGCTTTTATCCCAAATAGGCGTCAGTTCAAACGCTTCAAGAAGCACCGGATACAATCCGTCACAGTTAAGAGGTTATCTGGAAATTGACGAAAAAGCCCTTGACGCGGCTTTGGAGACTAAAATACCGGCAATTAAAGAGCTTTTTGCAAGCAACACTTCAGGAGACATAATCGCGGATACGGGCATCGCGTTTAACGTAGACTCTCTTGTAAGGCCGTTTGTTGAAACAGGCGGCATTATTTCCTTGAAAAGCAGCACTATTGATTCCCGTATCAACCAGGACGAAAGGCGTATTGCCACTTTAGATCGCCAATTAGCCGCAAAAGAACAGGATCTTCGCATGCAATACGCGAGAATGGAATCCGCCTACGCGCGGATGGAACAAATGTCAAGGTCGCTTGACAATTTTAGCCAGCAAAACCGGGGCGGCAGGTAATGATAATAAAAATTAATGACAAGCCGCTGGATTATACGCTTAGCAATGAAAAAACATTAATAGAGATTGTCGCCGGCCTTGAACAATGGCTTTCCAATTCAGGACACCGTATGAGCGAAATGTCAGTTGACGGTCAGGATGTCAACTCTTCTATGGTGGAGGAAATTTTCAAAAAAGACATTAATACGGTAAAATGTATTGAAGTACGCACTAATTCAATCGCGGAATTAACCACGGCCTGCATAATTAATTTAAAACGGGATATCGACGAATACGAAAAACTTAACTTTGATGAAAAGGCAAAATTCTTTGAAAACTGGAAGAAAAGCGGACAGGCGCAGTATATATCCGAAGAAATGCCCGAGCTTTACTCTTATTTTGTTGATGCGTTTTCCACAGGCAATGTATCCGTCCTGACCTTGCGCTCAATAACTGAAGAAGTACAAAGGGAAGTAACAGAACCTGTAAAAGAACTGGAAAAGCTCGAACCTATTTTAAATGAAATTTGCGAAAAACTTATAAATCTTCCTTTGAATATTCAAACTGGAAAAGACCTGCTTGCGGCAAAAACAATAGAAATTTTTTCATCTCTAACTGAAAAAATATTGCGTATTTTTTACCAGTTAAACATTCAAGGTTATCTATTACAGATGGAAAAAGCAAATAAAATTGCCCATGACTTTAGTGATTTTAAAAATATCTTAACGCAACTGTTGGAAGCTTACGAAAAACATGATACAATCATTATTGGAGACATTGCAGAATATGAAGCGGCTCCAAGATTAAAGGAATTATATTTCGCTATTTTAGACAACTGCCGGCAAACGGCGCAGGGTGAAAAATGACAGGCAATATCTTAATGCTTTATCCATTAGTATCAGCGACAGATTTTAGCTGGGGTGGATCAAAATCAAACGCGTCTCCTAAAGATATAATAATCATATTTGTCATTGTCGTCGTCATCGTAGCGGCTCTTTTAATTGTCAATTCAAGAAGAGGCTCTGCAACAGCAGGCAAAAAAAGTTCCGGCGCGGCAACCGGGGCTTCGGGGGCGGGCGTTTTTTCAATTTTTGCGTTTCACCGCATCGCGAGAAGTCTTGGGCTTGATCATGAACAGACAAAAATGCTTGATTATGTTTTTAAAACAGATCAGGTGGTTGATCCGCAAAGATCCATAATAACTCCTTCTCTCTTAGACAGGCATTTCAGGCGCGCGTACAGAGTCTTAGAGCAGACGCACGGTCATGAAAACGAAACGCAGCATAAGCTTGGGGTTCTTTTTTCAACAAGAAACATTATCGAAAACAGCGTCTTGGAAGGGTTGACTTCCACGCGCCAAATAAAGGACGACACAAAATTTACCATTGTCGCGAACAAAGAAAGAATTGAAGTTACCGTAATGTCCACAAAAGGTGAAAATATCGAAGTTGAAACGCCAAAAACCGTACTTGGAAGCCAGATAAAACTTCAAAAAGGCACAAAGCTAAACGTATTATTCTTTGATAAAAGCAACAAAGGTTTTTCTTTTGAAACCAGAGTTACGGGCTACACAACCAGACAAGGGCATCCTACAATGCAGATTGCCCATTCCAATCAATTAAGGTTTCTTTCACAGAGGCGTTTCCGCAGGAAACAAACGGCCGTCCCCTGCTCATTATTTCTTGTAATTGTTGAAGGCAGCGGCAAAAAACAGCGCCTGATCGCGGATAAAAGGAAATTACAGGGCACTATCGCCGATATTTCCGTAGGCGGCTGTTCAATAAAAACAATGACCTCCATACAGGTTGGGGCAAGGTTTAAAGTTGAATTTTTGTTATGCGATATAAACTTGGCCGCTTTGGGGCAGGTTTTAAGGACAAACCGGACTGGCGCAAATACTATTATTCATATGAAATTCCTTAAATTAACCCAAAAATCAATGAATGTAATCAATTCATTTGTATATGAATATTCACAGGAGTAAAATAAAAAAAAGGATAAAAGGATGAAGATTGTAACATTAAAAGACATGATCAGAAAGGATGTCCCCATTTACTACAGAAAGCTTTATACAAGCGTCGCGGTTATTGAATTAAATAACAAGCAAAACGATTACCGTATTGATTTTTCCATAGAAGTAAAACCAACGGGCCAAAAAGAAGTCGCCGTAACATTTATTGACGCTGTTGATTATCCTCTTGTTCCCGTAATAAGGGAACTTAAACGCCATATATACGAGTTGGACTGCGCCGACGGGCTTCCCGACTAAAATATGATTGACATAGTTTCTAATTCCCCAGAAGAAACTATTATCCTTGGAAAACGGATTGCAAGTTTTCTTTCTGCCGGTTCCGTTATCGCCCTTGAAGGCTGTCTTGGAAGCGGAAAAACCTGCCTTACAAAGGGCATTGCGCTTGGTTTGGGCATAACGGAAAATATTACAAGCCCAACATATACAATAATCAATGAATATCAAAATGGCTCCTCCCCCGCTCTGTTTCACATTGACGCTTACCGTTTAAATTGTTATAAAGATTTTGAAGATATTGGCGGAGATGATATAATTAATTCAGACGGGATTTCAATAATTGAATGGAGCGAACGCATACCAGAATCAATTCCTGAAAATTCAATTAAAATCCGCATGGAGATAACAAGCCCCGTTTCCAGAGCGATAAAAATTAAAGGGCTTGATAAATTATGAAATTGCTTGCGATAGACACTGCTGCGTCCATTCTTTCAGTTGCTGTCTCCAATGAAGAAGAAATATTTTCCTCTGAAACGGAAGCCGGAACAAGCCATTCGCAGCTTATAATGGAATTAATTGACGGCCTTATAAAAAAAGCCGGCATCCAGCCCAAGGATATTAACGGCATTCTTTGCATGGGCGGCCCTGGTTCATTCACAGGCCTTAGAATCGGTTATTCAATAGCCAAAGGTCTTGCCCTCTCTTTATCAGTCCCCTTCGCGCCCGTCCCAACCCTTGAATGTATCGCCAATAATGAGCGATTTGCGCTGGGGGTAACTCTGTCTGTAATTGAAGCCAGAAAAAACGCTTTTTTCTACGCCTTTTTTAAAGACGGGCAACGCCTGACGGAAGATAAAGACTCAAATTTATCACAAATAATAAATGATATAGAGCTATATAAAAATGAATATAAACAAATAACCCTAACAGGCCCCGGCTCAAAACTCCTTTACGATTCCTTGACTGAAAACACAAAAGATAGTCTTACGCTTGTTTTTGAAAAAAACGGCTATGCGAAAGAACTAATCGCCATCGCTAAGAGCAACAATTTATTTAACAAGGACTGCACGCCCTATCTATATTCAGGACCTGAATACATTAGAAAAACCGACGCTGAACTTTCTCTTAGTAATCTGTAACATTTAATTATTTACAAAGAAGACCTCTCGCAGAGGCGCAGAGGCGCAAAGTTGTTGTTCGTGAGATTATCGTTTTTTTTTCAAGATTTGTAGTTAAACTAATATATTTAGATCAAAGATGAGCTATCGGACAGGAACTTTGCGCCTCTGCGCCTTTGCGAGAGAAAATTTTGGAATAATGTTTTAAAAGTTCCATCTATCTCCATAAATGCGTCATTTAGGAAACTGTTCAAAAAAAGCATTTTGTCTTTTTCTTTCCATTTTTCTAAGGTTTCGGGAATACTTTCTTCAAGCGTGAGACCAAAACGGCTCTTGAACAATTCCCTATCCGGGCCTTCTTTTAAACGGAAACCCATTAATATTACGTCTTTTAAAAGAGCTGTTTTATCAATGTTTTCGCAGAGCGCGGAGGTTATTAACGGTGATTTTATATACGCGTCAACATCATGGGCGTAAGTAAACCGTTTAGCCTGAGCGGAGTCTTCGTTTATTAAAGTGCCTGACGCTGATGGGCCGGCTCCTATCCAGTTTTTCATCTGCCAGTAACGAAGGTTGTGAAGACATTGTTTCCCATCCAGAGCGAAATTGGAAACTTCATAGTGGTTGTAACCTTCGCTTTTAAGCAAATCGCGCCCGTAGAGCCAAAGAGAATCAGTTTTATCACTGTCCGGCAGGATAATTTTTTGGGCTTTTATTTTTTCTTCCAGGGCGGTGTTTTTTTCTAAGGTCAGGCTGTAAAGCGAAATATGCGAAGGATTGTGGGCGCAAACGCGGTTTATGTCTTCCTCGATAATTTTTTCATCCTGATGAGGGAAGCCGGTCATAAGGTCAAAAGACAAGTCCGCTCCACTTTGAGCGCCGGGAAAATATTGACAGGCGAGGTTTAATTGGCTCTCCAGAAAAAACGCGTTTCCTTTCCTGTTTACTGATAGGCGCGAAGGCTCATGGAAGGTTTGCGCTCCAAGACTTAGCCTGTTCACTCCACCCCGCCTGCAAAGAGAGAGAAACTCTTCCGTAATTGATTCGGGATTCGCCTCTACGGTAAATTCTTCATGCGTAAAAAAGGGGATTTCTTTTAACGCTTCAAAAAGGGGGGATATTTTTGTACCAAGAACGGACGGCGTTCCGCCTCCTATGTAAACAGTCGGAATTTCGTTAATGTTAAAATACTCTATTTGAAATTTTATATCTGTAATAAGAGCCGTAATAAATGATTCAATATACTCTTCATTTAAATTTTTCACGGTTACCGAATAAAAATCACAGTAATCGCAGAAGGAATCGCAAAAAGGGATATGTATATACAGTGAAGCGCTTGTTTTCAATTTTAAAGCAGGTCAAATTTCACAAAAGGCCAGAACCTGAGCAAAGCTCTCGCTACGATTAACGAAGGGGAGACCGCCCCCCACGTCCGTGAATCGTTAGTGTTGCTTCTGTCGTCTGAAATTACAAAACATTCGTCGGGACCCAAAATAACGGTGTCCATGCTTCCCGAAAAAGGAATTGAGCCGTCCCATAATTCAGGCGTCTTTGGAATAAGCGGCTGATACGGCTTTTCTGAAAGTTCGAACTCCGTAAGGCTGTACGTGCTTCCCGCGGCTTTTACCCCGAACACATAATTGCTCATGGAAATTTCATCGCCGGGAAGCGCGATAACTCTTTTTACATAGTACTGCCCTTTTCCTGAAAATATGCTTTTCTTTTGCGCCGTAAAGAACCTTACAATTCCGTCAACAATACGCAGGGGAATTTTCTTGTCTTTATAATGCCCCATATCCACCAATACGACGCTTCCGCGTTTGAACGGAAAATAATTCTGTTCGTTTTTGTTACGTAGCCAAGAAGGAATAACAAATGACGTAAATATTAAACGATCCCCGGAATTAAGCCCCGGCTGCATAGTATTATTATCTACTGACCACGTTGAAAAGAGGAATGCGTTAAAACAATTATATATAACATACAGAATAATAAAAATAAAAAGATATTTAAAAAGTTTATTTCTCTGTTTTTTTTGCGCGGTATATGAATATTGCGTCCATTTATCAAACATATTTATCCTAATGCATTGTTCCCATTCGCCATAAAGGCCAATAAATAAACATCCCTTTTCCAAGAATTTTTGACTTCTTCACAGGGCCAAAATAACGCCCGTCCCTGGAATTGTCGCGGTTGTCCCCCATCGGCAATATTCTTCCATTTGGCACATACCAGCCAAGTCTCTGTTTTGCCAAAAGCGTCGCGTAACGTCCGTCGCCGGGAGACGCTTTTCGCAATGTTTCAATCCTTATTTTTTCATAGGTAAGAAAATCGGGATACCGCATTTCACTTGATGCCTGAGACTTTGAATATAAATCTTGTGAAGGATTCAGTTTAGCGTCAATCCATCCCGCCGCTTTAGCCGCCGCGTTCAGCGCCGAATATTGTTCCTGCGGCATTAATCTGCTTATATTGTGGTTCCACCCGACAGACGCGTTATATTCACTTTCATCAACCCAGCGGTCTTCTCCTGAAAAACGTATCTTCATGTCGCCGTTCTCCATGATTAAATGATCTCCCGAATATCCGACTGATCTTTTAATGAGAAAATGAACTCTCGGCTCCCCTTTTTCGTCCTTATCAATATCAACAAAGGTCAGGGTAAGCATATAGATAATGCGCTGCGTTACGTCAAAAGCGACTCCCCTTGAGATATACGAAGGATTTTCAAAAATAATAATGTCATTGCGCTTAGGGCTTATAAGGCTTGGCAGTTTAAAAAAACCGGGCAGTATTTCAGGCCCGTAAATAATTTTATTGACAAAAACAAAGTCTCCGATATTAAGCGTGTCTATCATTGACCCGGAAGGAATCCTATACGCCTGCACTAAATACTGATTTGCCAGCAAAACCATACAGGCAGCCCAAATAAACGCGTCCAGCCAATCTAAAATGGGGTTTTTTGCCTTTCGCTTTTCCTTTTTTTCATGGCGGAGACGCGCCCGCTTAGTCAGGTATTTTTCCGTAATTAGCTGAACGTTGTCAAAAAAGTCAGCCTGTTTTGATGTATTTGGCATTTATCACATAATACCACAAAGTATGCTTTTATAGCAAGAATATTGAGAAAATTCTCTCGCAAAGGCGCAAAGGACGCGAAGTTGTTATTCGAGGGATTATCGTTTTTCCTTCATGATTTGTAGTCAAACTAATATATCTAGTCAATAATGAGCTATCGGACAGTAACTTTGCGCCTTTGCGCCTTTGCGAGAGAAAATTTGGGAATATTTCACTATCCAGCCAAAGAGGACAGTTTTTCGCGGATAAATTCGCTTTTTTCTTTTAGGCCGACGCTGCCTGTTTTAAGCAAGAGGGCGTTTGCGCATTTGGGGTCGAGTTTTATTTTGCCGGCGGATTGCTGCATTAGGCGAACCAGCCTGTCCACTTTTACGCGGGCTACCTTTGCGAACTCTATACGCACTACGCCGGTTCTCTCTTTTAGCGAAGATACCGCAAGTTGGCGGCATATAATTCTGATTTCGGCAAGGGCTAACAAAGACGCGGCTTCGTCGGGTAACGGGCCAAAACGGTCGAGTAACTCAGAGTATACGCGCTCCAAGTCTTCTTTGTCGCGTATTGCGGCTATCATTTTATAAACTTCCATTTTCTGCTGGGGGGAATCAATGTACGAGTCGGGGATAAAGCCCGTATATTCAAGCTCAAGCAAGGTTTCAGTATCTGGTTCATAATTTGAGTCTTCAAGACGTTTTACCGCCTCGTCTAAGAGCTTCACGTATAAATCAAACCCTACTGAATAAATATCTCCCGACTGTTCCCTCCCTAAAAGATTTCCCGCTCCCCTAATTTCCATGTCTTTTCTCGCAATTTTAAAACCGGAGCCAAGTTCAGTAAAATCGGAAATTGTCTGCAAACGCTTCATAGCTATTTCTGAAAGGGCTTTTTGATCGGGGTAAAAAAGGTACGCGTATGCCACGCGGTCAGACCTGCCTACCCTGCCCCTAAGCTGGTATAACTGCGACACGCCGTACATGTCGGCGCTGTCTATGATAATTGTGTTGACATTTGGAATATCAATGCCGTTCTCGATAATAGTTGTTGATACAAGAACATGAAAGCCGCCGTGAATAAAACGGCGCATCACGTCTTCAAGTTCCTGCGCGTCCATCTGCCCGTGGGCCGTTTCAATCAGTATTTCAGGCATTAAATGTTCAAGTTTAATGCGGATGTCTTTTAACGTTTCAATTCGGTTGTGAAGAAAAAATACCTGCCCTCCCCGTTCAACCTCTCTGCGGACGGCCTGCGCGATTAAATAATTGTCGTATTCTTCGACAAATGTTTCTATCGGGTGCCTGCCTCCGGGGGCGGTAGCCAATAGGCTCATGTCCCTAATTTTTACAAGGCTCATATGAAGCGTGCGCGGGATTGGCGTCGCGGTAAGAGTCAGGCAGTCTACGTTTGTTTTTAATTCCTTTAAGCGTTCCTTGTCTTTAACGCCAAAACGCTGTTCTTCGTCAATCACTATCAAACCTAAGTTTTTAAATTGCACGTCACGTTGGATAATTCTGTGAGTGCCAATTAATAAATCAACCTCTCCTCTTTTTAACTGCTCAAGAATTATTCGCGTTTTTTTTCTGTCTACAAAGCGTGAAAGCATCGCGACTTTTACTGGGAAGCGTGAAAATCTTTCTTCAAAATTTTCATAGTGCTGCTCGACAAGAATTGTCGTGGGGGCGAGGAAGGCCGCCTGTTTCCCGCCCATTATCGCCTTAAAGCATGCCCTAAGGGCGACTTCTGTTTTTCCAAAGCCAACGTCTCCGCAGACAAGCCTGTCCATGGGAGAGATACTTTCCATATCCTGTTTTATCTCTTGAATACAGCGAAGCTGATCCTCCGTCTCGTCAAAAGGGAAGGCGGCTTCAAACATTGTCTGCCACTCGCTGTCTTTGGGGAAGGCGAAGCCCTGCGCCCGCTTCCGTTTTGAATAGAGTTCTATCAGTTTCTGTGCGATGTCCTCTACGGATTTTTTTACTTTTCCCTTTCTGTTCTCCCAGCTCTTAGAACCGATCTTGTCAAGGCGCGGCGACTGCAAGCCGTTATTCCCGATATACCGCTGTACAAGGTTAAGCTGTTCCACCGGAACAAACACGGTTTCCTCGTCGGCATATTCAATTTTTATATAGTCTCTTTCATTGCCGCCTGACGATAATCTTTCGATACCTTTAAAAAGACCGATGCCGTGGTTTACATGGACAATGTAATCGCCGGGATTAATTTCTAAGAATGTGTCTATGGGGCTTGAACGCGCGGTTTTTAAAGATCGGGGAGGAAGTTTTCTTCTGCCAAAAATTTCATTTTCCTGCACCAGCATAAATTTTATGTCAGGCAGGTTGAAACCGGCGGTTAGGGGGACTGCCATAATAGACAATGATTTATGCGGTTCAAGCAACACTTTTATACGGTCTGCCTGCACCTGCGATTCGGCGGCGACTGCGATTTGCCAGCCGCTTTCAAGCAGAGAGGCAAATTCTTCTTTTAAATAATTGATGTTGCCAAAGAAACTGCGTCCCGGTTCGCAGCTTAGCTCAATGTGGCAGGCTCCTTTTTTTGCCTCTCCCTTAATCGACCTGAATGAGATCATACGGGAAACGGAAGACGCGTGTTCATTAAGAATTTCATCAAAATTAAAAAGCAGTTTCTCAGGAAGCGGGTATTCGCATTTTTCCCTTACCGCTCTTGAATAAAAACCGTGGTATTCGCGCACAAGGCTCTCATGGGTATTTTCAAGCCGCTCCCTGTCGAGTAAAAACAACGTGCCTTTTTGCCCGATGTAATCAAAAAGGCAACTTGGTTTTTCAAAGGCAAGGGAAAAAAACATTTCTTCGCCCTTTACGCTCTGAGTGGAAATCAGGCTTTCAATCACGGATTTTCCGCCGTCGGAAAATTCCTTACTGGCAGACAGGTTATTTTGCAGAGTATCAATCCTGTCATCAGTCCAGATAACTTCTTTCATAGGGCGGATAATTAACTCCTGTAACTTTACATTACCCGTACCCTGCATTAAAGGGTCAAAACTTTTAATTGTCTCCACTTTGTCAAAGTCAAATAGAACCCTGTACGCGTCTTCATCGCCGCCCATGAAAATATCAAGCACTTCCCCGCGAAGGGCGAACTCCCCTTGAACTTGCACGCGGGGAACGCGCGTGTACCCGTATGTGACAAGGGTTTTTGAAAGCGCGGGGGTATCAATTTTGCCTCCCGGTTTAAGCGAGAAAACCAGTTTTTTAATGTAGCTTTCAGGGGGGACAGTGGTAAGAAGCGCCCTTTGCGGGATAATGACAATACCCTCTTTTTTAACCGCCATGTCCGCTAAAACTTTGGCTCTTTCCCTAAAGACAAGCGCAAGCGGGGACAATTCCCTGTAAGGCGCGTTTCCCCACCAGGGGAATTTAACGCAGGGAAGGCCTGAATTCGCCAAATCCGTCAAAAGACCGTTAGCCGCGTCCTCATGCGGGACAATGACAAAAATATTTCCGCCTAAAATCTTGTAAATTTGAGCGATTAACAGGGAATTTAGCGAGCCTTCGCAGCCCTCAATATCTATTGGAAATTTCCCTTCTTTTACGGCGGCAAAAAGGGTTGAAATACTGCGGCATACGCCCGTCTTCTGTAAAAGCTCAGGAAATGATAAGGTATTCATAGAAATCTACCGATTACTATAATATAGAAGTGTGTTTAATGTGAACACTAAAAATGAGGGAGTTATAATGAAAAATTTATTCCGGTTTGGGATATTGAGCTTTTTGATTCTGACAAACCTTTCCAACATTTACGCTCTTGAATCACCCGGTACGGTGGATTTTAGCATACGTTTTTATGACAGGCGCGTTTACTACGCGCAAACCGATCCGATTTTTGTGCAGATAACCATTACCAATAACAGCCCGTCCCCGTACCGTTTTAAGCTTGCCGATGACAGGGCGTTTTCCGTTGATTTTGACATAAGAACGATGTCCAACCGCCCTTTACAGCAGGCAGATTCGTTAATCAGGAAACGGACTGTAACCGGCCAGGTTTTCTTCCGCGAAGTGGCGATTGAAAGCGGCGAATCGTTCTCCTTTGTAGAGAATCTTTGCGATTATATCAATTTTGGGCAAACCGGCTCTTTCAGGGTCAAGGCAAGGATTTACCCGGAACTGTTCAAATCAGGCGGAGCCTTGGCTTTTGAATCAAATTACCTCAGCCTGACTTTGCGCCCTGCCCTCATTAATGGCCCGGACGGCATCCCTGTTGAAATGGACGTAGCCACGGGCGCGGTTCTTGTAAGGCAGAGAATTCCCCCCGACGAGGTCGTCTCCTATATGATTACAGCCCGCCAAACGTCGCAATGGGAAAAATTCTTTTTATACCTTGACCTTGAAGCCATGCTTAAAAAAGACCCTGTTCAAAGCCGCAAATATAACGCTGAAAACGAGGAAGGCAGGCGGCGGATGGTTATCGCTTACAGGCAAAACCTTCAAAATGCCGTAATCGACGGGGATATTGTGGTTATTCCCACTTCTTTTGAGATTTTAAAAACCCAATACAACAACGATGAGGGAACCGTCGTAGTTCTTCAGCGGTACAGGTTCCCAAATTACACGGAATTAAGGGAATATACGTACTATCTTGAAAAAGAAGACAATTTCTGGAGTATTGTAAATTACTCGGTTCAAAAAATGGGAACCACAAGTAATGATTGACACTTAAATAAAAATATTATAGGATGATAATATAGTGAGCAAAAAAGCATTAATTATAACCGACGGAACTGAATCAATTATTTCTTTAGCGGAGCCGATTAAAAACGCCCTTGCCGGTTTTGACGTAAAAATCAAAAATGGGGATAAATTTGAGGGAACCGACTTGCTCCCAGCCGATATATTTTTTATTGGCTGTGAAAATCCGTCCCCGTCATCGTTTGCCTATCTTGAAGAAATGCTCTCCCACATCAATCTCGCGGGAAGAAAATGCGGTATTTTTTCCGTAAATCAAAAATCGCTAAAATACCTTAGCGGTATTTTAAAAGACTGCGAAGCCGCTCTTGGCGAGACTATGCTTTCGGCAGACGGCGGCTATCAACAGTCCGACATAAACAAATGGATTAAAGGGTTATTAAAATAATGTCAGAATTTAATCTTGATGATTACATCAGAAAAGTTCCCGATTTCCCCAAAAAAGGCATTCTTTTTTATGATATAACAAGCATTCTTGCCTCTCCTAAAGCTTTTAAATACTGTATCGACAAAATGACTGAAATCTACAAAGGGCAAACCATTGACGCGATAGCCGCGATAGAGGCAAGAGGTTTTTTATTTGCCGCCGCTTACGCGTATCACAACAGTATTCCCGTAATTCCAATCCGCAAAAAAGGCAAACTTCCCGGCGTTACCCTGTCCAAGAAATACGATCTTGAGTACGCCCAAGCCGAGATTGAAGTTCACGCCGCCGACGTTCCAAAAGGAAAGCGCGTTCTTCTTACCGACGATCTTATCGCCACAGGCGGCACCCTAAACGCCGCCCGCTCCCTGCTGCTAGAAGGCGGCGCGATAGTCCCGGAAATTTTCGGCATAGTAGGCCTACCCTTCCTAAATTACGGCAAAATACTGGCTCCCACTCCTGTTACTACTTTAATAAATTATAGCGTTGAATAAATTTTTTTGTTGTAACAGCAAAAACTTTACAAAACATTATTCCCAAGTTTTTCACGCAGAGGCGCAAAGGCGCAGAGGACGCAAAGTACTTATCCGATAGTCCATATTGACTAGATATATTAGTTTAACTACAAATCTTGAAGGAAAAACGATGATCTTACGAACAACAACTTTGCGCCTTCGCGCCTTTGCGTGAGGTCTTCTTTATAAATATTTAGCTGTTAGACTAATTAGCCCCTAGGAGAATCGAACTCCTCTTTTAAGATTGAGAATCTCATGTCCTAACCGATAGACGAAGGGGCCTTTCTTTAATATAGCAATTTAATTTTTTAGAGTCAATATTTTAGCCTATCTGCTCTTTGATAATTGATACTACCGAATTATGATTGATCTTAACGATGTTTTGTTCCCTCTCGTAGCTTTCCGAAGAATCAGACGCGTGCGCGGTGTTTACCATTACATTGCTGCCAAACTCTCGGCGGACGGTGCCGTCGGGGGCTTTGAGCGGGTCAGTCGGGCCAAGGACATCCCTTATTTTTTTTATCGCGTTCTCGCCTTCGTAAACAATGATCATGCACTTAACATCGCCGGGTTTTTCCTTGTCTTCTGGCGAATAACCGTAAGGCCGCCTTCCCGACATAAATTCTACAATACTGTAAAATTGATCCCTCGCGCATTCCGAGCCAAACCCCGCGCCTAAAACATCCGACAGCTCTTTACTGATTGTAAAATGAAATTCTTTTTCTAAAAGCTCAACCGCCTTTTTGCCAAAATTGGAAGCTAAATTTTTCTTTAGCACTTCTTCCACAGGACCGTAAAAATCAAGAGCCTGCGCGAGTGAAAAACGGTGAACTTTAATTCCGATTATGCGAAGGCCGGTGCGGGAAAACATGTCGATAATCGCGCCGGGGCGGGAAGAATTGTATTTCCAGTTGTCAGGTTTTATAATTACAAGGGTTCTTTCTATTTTTGATGGATCGGGATACTCTACATTTTGAACAAGGTTTTCCTTGCCGTCAAGAAAATTGGCGAACATTTTAAGATCGAGATTCGCTTCTTCCTGCGATCTTGGAGTAAGAACGGCGGGTTCAAAGTAGCGGACTTCATCGGGATTTTCGGCGGAAAAGATCAAATCCGAATACGTGTCGCGGATTGTCTCTCCGGCGAGAGCGTCAACTTCTACATGCTGGGTGTATAAATGTCCGCATACGTTTAAAAGTTTTTCGCATGGGTTCTCTCCTTTAAATAAAAGAAAAAGCGTCCTATGCGGCCTTCCGCCTGACGGGCCAAAATACTGTTTTACATAATCCGCCAAAAGAACAAGCTGGTTCTGAGGCGCCCTCTTCCTGAGTGAAAGCGCGTATTCATCCGCGAAGTTCTGATCCGCCGCAAATATCTGCGCCCCCGCCAACTCTAAATCGGTGCGCGTTAAAAGCCGCGAAAGCACCCCTCCTGTCCTGCTTTTAGCGACAGTGTAAGGAGTAACAAGAACATAAGATAAACCTATAGCCATATTTAAATAATTTTACATTATTTTTTAGTAATAAGCAACTATGTATTATGGAACAATTAAATATTTACAAAAAGACCGCTCGCAAAGGCGCGAAGGCGCAAAGTCTTTGTCCGACAGTCCATCTTTGATCTAGATATATTATTCTAACTACAAATCTCGAAGGAAAAACGACGATCCTACGAACAACAACTTTGCGCCTCTGCGCCTCTGCGAGAAAAAATTTGAAAATTATGTTTTGTGTTGAATAATTTTTATTTCTTCTCTAAAATGACCTATGCTCTCGACAATGCGGAATATCGGCATAATGGCGCACATTGATGCCGGCAAGACGACTACCACGGAAAGAATTCTCTTTTATACCGGAAAAAGCCACCGTATCGGCGAGGTTGACGACGGCGAGGCTATCATGGACTGGATGGATCAGGAGCAGGAACGCGGGATAACGATTCAAAGCGCCGCCACTACCGCTTATTGGAAAGGGTTTCAAATCAATATTATCGATACTCCAGGCCATGTCGATTTTTTCGCCGAAGTTGAGCGTTCCCTTCGCGTCTTGGACGGGGCTATCGCTATTTTTGACGCAGTTCATGGAGTGGAGCCGCAGACTGAAACCGTATGGCGGCAGGCTTGCAGATACAACGTCCCGTGCGTGGGGTATGTAAATAAGATGGACCGCGCGGGAGCGGATTTTTTTAACGTTATTGAAGACGTAAAAAACAAATTAAAAATTAACACTCTCGCTTTGCAAATACCAATCGGGAAAGAAAGTTCTTTTGAGGGCGTTATTGATTTAATAGAGATGAAAGAAATACGCTGGGATAACGACGGCGAAGATATGGCTTTTTCTCCGATAGCGCCCCAGCGGCAGGATGCGGCAAAACAATGGAGGGAAAAACTTATTGATACTCTGTCGGGCTTTTCCGACGCGATTACGGAAAAATACCTTGCCGGTGAAGAAATAGAGGCTTCTTTGATAAAGAGCGTTATTCGCAAAGCGGTGATTAAACGCGACATACTTCCGATGTTTGCGGGCGCGTCACGGCGTAATTTGGGCGTTCAGCCGGTTATTGACGCGGTTGTCGATTACCTTCCCGCGCCCGATGAGTGCGCTCCTGAGGTTGGGCATAATTTAAAAAAAGAGGAAGACATCAACATTCCGTGCAATCCAGACGGGAATCCGCTCGGCCTTGTTTTTAAGATTCAGAATGACAGAGAAGCCGGAAGCCTTTGTTATGTGAGGGTTTACTCCGGTTCTTTTAAATCGGGCAGTTCCGTTTACAATGTCGGTAAGAAAAAACGGGAAAGGGCGAATAGGATTTTAAGAATGCACTCGAATAAATCCGAGCCGATTGACAGCCTTAGCGCGGGAGACATCGGCGTTATTATCGGGATGAAGCTTGCCCAGACTGGGGACACAATAGGAAGCGAAGGCTGGCCTGTAGTACTTGAAAAAATGCAGTTTCCCGAACCTGTAATTTCAATTTCCATAGAGCCAAAAACAATTTCCGATCAAGATAAATTAAAGGACATACTGGCGATTCTTTCTAAAGAAGACCCGACTTTTACAACTAGGGAAAACGAGGAAACAGGGCAATTAATTATTTCCGGCATGGGGGAATTGCACCTTGACGTTCTTGTTACGCGCATATTAAGAGAGTACAAACTTGGAGCGAAGGTGGGCAATCCGCAGGTAACATACCGCGAGTCAATCAGCGCGGTAAAAGAACACAGCGAAAGTTTTTCTAAAATTATCGCCGGAAAAGAAAACGCCGCCGGTGTTACCCTGCGCGTAGAACCGGCAGTACGCGGCAGCGGCAATAAATATGTCTATGCGGCAAAAACTTCTTCCGGCAAAAGCGAAATTCCGCAGGAGATAATCGAGGCGGTTGAGCGCGGTATTAACGGGGCGTTTTCGTCGGGCATAGTAATGGGATACCCATGTATCGATATAACCGCCACAGTAACAAATATTCAGTATTCGGAACAAACCGGCACCCCCTTCGCGTTTGAAGCCTGCGCCAGCATGGCTTTTGACGAAGCGTGCAGAAACGCAAGCCCCATTCTTCTTGAGCCGATCATGGCGGTCGATTTAAGCGCTCCCCATGATTTTGTCGGCGAAGTGATGAGCCTTGTCACGCAAAGAGGCGGGCAGATAATCAGCATGAATTCAAAATCCGATGTTGACGAGATAAAAGCCCAGGCGCCAATGGAAAAGATGTTCGGGTTTATGACAAGCCTAAGAAGCGTGTCGCAGGGAAGGGCAAGCTTTACGCTGCAATTTTCACATTTTGAAAAAAAAGCGTCTTCTGACCGCTCATAAGCATTTTTCTTAAAACAGTGTCACGACTGTTTAACTGTAAATATCTTTCCTCATGCTGATTGTTTTACGGTTTTTGTTGTAATGCACAGCATTGGGGATAAAGCCGTTTTTTTTGTAAAAAACAAGAACGCCTTTGTCATGTAGCCGTATTGCCATTGACAATCTCACTTTGAAATGATAATATACTCTCAATGAATAAAAAAATAGCTATAAATACAAAATTCTCGACACAAAAACAGTTTCTTCCCGCTCTTGCCTTTCTTCTTTTTTCTCTTTTAATTCTTCTTTCGTCATGCGATTTATTCACCGGGCCAAAAGTAGACCTGTTTCAGGTAATCAGCGACGAGGTGGATTGGGCAAATGCGGCAAAGTTGACGGTGACTGTCGCCATCCCTTCGGGGTGGGGCAACAGCCCGCAGTTTGGGGAAGGCAAATGCGGAGACACCAGAGTGGGCTATCCGTTCAATGTGGAATTTACACCCGATTCGGGATATGGGTTTCAAGGGTGGCTTGCGTTTAACAGCGGCGATTACAGCCAGTCCGCAGTAAGCGCGATGGATTATGAACAGGCGTTAAGCGCGTCTATTAACGGCAACGGCGTTGAAATATCCAACGGGGAAGTTACAAATACCGGCGCGTATCCCGCCGTCGTCACCGTCCGCGTCAACATTCCCGTCACACTCGTCCCATTCTGCGGAGGGCGTCCGCAAATAATACGTTCCAACCCGCCGCTTATACCGGCTTTAAGCGCCTTCCCGTTCGACCAAAAAATATCGCTCGAATTCAATATGGCGATTAACAGGGATACGGCGGTAATAGGCGATACGATCCGCATAAGCGCGGTCTACAGAACAGGCACGGGAGCGGGGCAGCCAGCCGGAGACGACGGGGACGTTTCCGGGTTTTTCAAAATGTCAGCTAACCCCAATATCGAAGCCTCGCGGATTGAGATCGTCGTAAAAGACGAAGCCCCGTATCCCGCATCCGATTTGCAGCTTCTCAACATCAGCGTGGAAGTCGGGCCGGGCATAACCAACCTTTCAGGCGTCGCCATGCCGTCAGTCCAGACTATAACTTACCTTACCGACACAAGCATGGCGCAGAAAGTGTACGAAGCCAACAACATACAGGCGAGCAGGACGGACGGCGGCGGGTATTTTCAAGATGCGGGGACGCAGTGGAACAACCCCGCGATAGACAGGCGGTTTAATCAAACCGATAAAAACACCGTATATCTGCGGTTTACCGTAAATCCGCCGGAAGGCGTTACCCAACTGCCGAACCGCTTTAAGGTAATGGAAAGGCTGTCTAATAATCTTGACGGAATTTCTACGTCGGGAAGCACGACAACCGATTACGCAAACCTTGCCCCGGTAAGCAACGTCTATTCCATCGCCCACCCTCTGCAAACCACAGCGCCCGGAATAATCCAGTTGATAATACTCCCGTGGTATGAAGATGCCGTTCAAGCCGACAGCATAGAACCGCAGGACGCGAACGTCGCCCGTGATACGGGCCGCTATGTAACGGTGGTATTGGACACGGCGGCGCCCCGCTTGCTTGATCTTGGAGCGATAATAACAGGCGGTTCTCCTTCCGTTGTAAACAACGTAAACACCTACACCTTCAGCGAAAACGCAGCCCTGACGCTTGTATTAAACAACCTCACAAATCTCCGCGACAACGGCACGGAGGGTGGCATACCGCATCTGGAAGCGTGGAACAAGCCCTGGACGATGGACGAATGGCAGAACCTTCAATGGCGCGTATCCATAGGCGGTTATAATGCCGACTCTTCAGTTTGGTTTGGCGTTCAGACTAATTCCTTTTCAAGCGCCATTTCCTCTTTATCGTTAGATGAAGCGACACAGTATGACATTAATGTGTATTTCATCGACACGATGGGAAACGAATCCTCCCCCGTATCGGCGGGAGTGATACGGCAAATAAGCGGTTCTCCCATTCCTGTTACCGATCTTGCGGCGGCGGTCAATGCGGCGGGCGATTCGGTAACGGTAACATGGTCAACCCCGGCGGGCATGACCGGAGCGAGGCTGTATGTAAACAACGAATTAAAAACAAGCCCCGTCAGCGTTCAGAAAATAAACGCTGACAATGTAAGAAACGGTCAGGCGGTAAGCAACGTCCAAAAATACGAGATTAAAATAATAGCGTATAACGCCGCCGGAGACGCTGCTCCCGTAACGCTGTCGGTCTGGAACATACCGGGCATGAGCGTGAGCCAGACCGACCCGGCGGTTGAACTTGTGCAGGATAATTTTACGACAGCGACATTGAACGCGAATCTTTCAAGAACCTTGGTCCTTACCAGCGATGTCAGCGTGAGCGATTGGACGCCGACAGGAACATTTACCGGCAAGTTCTACGGCAACGGGCATACCGTTAGCATAAGCGGTTTAACAGTTCCGGCCACCGGGCCCGCCAATATCGGGCTTTTCGGCGAGGTGTCCGGCGAGACCGCCGTTGTACGCGATTTAACCGTGCGGTATTCGGGCGACGTAACCCGTTCCGGCGAGACCCACTTCGGCGGCATAGCGGGCATTATGTCGGGTACGGCGAGATTGGAAAACACGCTGGTTTTGGGCAACTTTTCAGTTAAGGTAAACACTGACCATGATACGGAAGTCGGGGGCTTCGCGGGAAGGATGAAAGACTCGGCAAGCATACTAAACGCCTACGGCGGGCTTGATCTTACGGTGGAACACCCCACCTGTAGTGGTAAGATGTCTAATCCTTATGAAGGAAGCTCCGTTTACATAGGCAGTATAGCGGGAATTGTTACGGGTGACGAAATAGAAGATAATACTGTAAAAGTAAATATTGATGAAGTAATAGGAGTGGGAAATATCAATGTTAATAATACCAGTGCCTGCTATATAGAAGACGCAGGCTTTCAAGGTCTTTGCGTGGGCGGGCTTGTGGGCCTTTTTTACGATGCTAATATTGAAGATTCCCAATACCGGCAGGGGCTTATTAATGTATATATTAATTCTGGAAGCCTCAATTTAGGAGGCGTAGCTGGAGTTATTGGAAGACTTGATTATTTTACTGATTTGAATTTTTCCGCTAAAACAATCAATTGTTCCTCTGTTGCCGGATCAATTGAAATTATAACTGTCTCTGATGGAGCAGCAGCAATTGGAGGTTTTGTAGGTCAGTTTAGTCTAGCAGATTTTGATAATTGTTATTCTGATAACCCGATATCTGTTAGTTCAGATGATAGTTATGAAAGTCCCGTTTTTTTGGGAGGTTTTGTTGGTTTTGTTGGTAATTCCTCCATTTCATACTGTTATTCAAATAGTGATGTAAGTTTATATTGTCCTGGGGGTAATATAGGTGGTTTTGCAGGTTATGTGTTTTTAAGCGATCTCGAATACTGTTATGCCTCGGGAAATGTAAATATATTAACAGGAGGTGGTTCGGCAGGAGGGTTTATTGGTAATTACTCAGGAAGGTACATCAAAAACTGTTACTCTCTGGGGAATGTATTTGTCGATTCAGGTTCTACAATGCAAGCCGGAGGTTTAATAGGTGTTGTTAGTGGTACTACAATTGAACATAATTTTTCTATGGGCGCAGTAGTAGCAACGTCTCTTTCTACTTCTATTTATGATTCGATAAATACAGGGTGTCTTATTGGTTTTGTAGATAAAATAAGTTTACACAATAATGTTGCTTTGGGCGCAAGCGTTAAGGTTACCAGTTCAATTACCACAAACATCGGGCGGATTGCCGGGAGATTATATAATAATCCTTCTTTATCTAACAACTACGCTAACGGTGATATGACGCTCTCAACACGCACGGCAAATGGCGCGGCATGGATTCCTGTTTCCCTTGATTATCTTGATACTCTTACTGATCCTGAGAAAGCCGCCACAAAAGACGGCGACAGCAAATACGAAGGCGATTTCCGCAAACCGACTTTCTGGAAAGATTTAGGTTTCTCCGAGGACGACTGGATTTTCTCCACCACGGTCGGCATGCGCCATCCCATTCTGCGGGCAAGAGACGGGTCGGAGATGGGGGGACAAAGGTAGGGGGGGAAAGAAGTGAGAAGTGAGAAGTGAGAAGTGAGAAGTGAGAAGTGAGAAGTGAGAAGTGAGAAGTGAGAAGTGAGAAGTGAGAAGTGAGAAGAAAGAGAGGGAGAGGAGCGAAAGAAAAAAGAAGAGAGAAAAATGAAGAAAGAGAGGGAGAGGAGCGAAAGAAAAAAGAAGAGAGAAAAATGAAGAAAGAGAGGGAGAGGAGAGAAAAAGAAAAAAGAAAAGAGAAAAATGAAGAAAGAGAGGGAGAGGAGCGAAAGAAAAAAGAAGAGAGAAAAATGAAGAAAGAGAGGGATTATTCTCTTTGTGATCTTTGTACCTTTGTGCTCTTTGTGTGAAGTTTCTTCTTTCCAATTATTCCCGGCTTGGTGACAGTCACTATAAAATTTTCATTGGCGGCATACGGTTGCCTTGAACAAAGATGATCCAGTATTACATTTGTATCAATTAATATGTCCATAACGTTCTTCACGGTAATCGTTCAGTTCTTTTTTATAATCAAAATCTGCGGGTAAAACGCCGCTGTACTTCATAAAACGCTCAAATGCCTCTTGCCTTCTTTTATTAACTGCCTCTGTTTTATCAATGTTTTTTAGAGGGTTCAAAAAGGCTACTACTACTTCGTAAGGTTCAGTAAACTGAACAGAAAGAGAGTCTAATTTAACCGTATCCCCACCTTGATATATTCCTTTAACCGCAACCATAAAAAGCTCCTCATGTATAATATACCGCTTTTTATGGTAAAAATGCAAGCTTTTTTACTTGGAACGCATAGTATCTGCTACCGAGTTATCGGTATGCGCCATCCCATTTTCAAGGCAAGCGACAAGTCGGAGATGGGGGGGAAAGAAGTGAGAAGTGAGAAGAAAGAGAGGGAGAGGAGCGAAAGAAAAAAGAAGAGAGAAAAATGAAGAAAGAGAGGGAGAGGAGCGAAAGAAAAAAGAAAAGAGAAAAATGAAGAAAGAGAGGGAGGGTCAGCGGAACCAAAAAATAGAAACAGACTCGGCTTTTTCGATTTTTTCAAGATCGGAATGATCGGCAGACACAAAAGAGCCGCCGAATTTTATAGCCGTTGCCAATCCGATAGCGTCGCCAAGAGGAATGGCGTATTGAGCTTTCAATCGGGAAGTTTCAGTAAAAATCGTATTATCAATAAAATCAATCAAATTAATAGGCATTTTGTAAATTTCATCAAGAATAACATCGGATTTTCCCTTTCCAAAAACACGGCAGAAATGGTAATAAACTTCAATCAAATTGATAGTGTGCATATAGATTTCTGCTTGCCCTGCCAGAGCCTCATCAATCAAGGCTCTAATTTTATCAAGCCCTTTTTCCTTTTTGTACAAGGCAATAAGAGAGCAAGCGTCCAAAATGTATGTCAATTACTTTCTCCAAATAAACGTCGGTACTTGGCTTCCTCAAGCTCAAGGTCTTCTCGGCGCATTTCCAGAAAGCTGTCCACTGAAATTGGAGCGTCTTTACAAATTTCCCATACCTTTTCCAAAGAGGCTTTAAGTTCTTCAGGTGTTTTTATCTTTGGAGACCAGACAAGTTCAAAACGCGCAACCGTCCTTGTTGGCACTTCTCGAGGAACGTCAATTATCAACCGCCGGTTTTCCGGTATCTCTACAGTTTGTGTAATGGTCATGGAGTAAATATAGCATGAAAAAAAGCGAAAATCAAGAAGCAAGGGAAATTTAAAGGTTAGAGGTTTCTCCACCACGGTCAGCATGCGCCATCCCATTCTGCGGGCAAGAGACGGGTCGGAGATGAGGGGGAAAGAAGTGAGAAGTGAGAAGTGAGAAGAAAGAGAGGGAGAGGAGCGAAAGAAAAAAGAAGAGAGAAAAATGAAGAAAGAGAGGGAGAGCAAAAACTGTAATCGTAATGAGAGTACACGGTGTAATTTAACTGTGAAAATTAATCCAGTCAAGCAGATCAGCTTCTGTAATAGAACTATCTGCAAGTCCCAAGCCAAGTTTGATAAGTTCATCATCAGAATTTTCATGCTTGTTATTTTGCCAATTCCTTAAATGCGGGAAGATGTTTTTCAAGTATTTTATTTGCGGAATTCAACGCTTCATCAGCGGAAGCTGTAGTTTCGGATACAGTCAGTTCGTTTATCGGTTTAAAAATAATTATCGTCCTGCCCGCCGGTACTTCGCGCGGAACGTCAATTATCAACCGCCGGTTTTCCGGTATCTCTACAGTTTGTGTAATGGTCATGGAGTAAATATAGCATGAAAAAAAGCGAAAATCAAGAAGCAAGGGAAATTTAAAGGTTAGAGGTTTCTCCACCACGGTCAGCATGCGCCATCCCATTCTGCGGGCAAGCGACAAGTCGGAGATGAGGGGGACAGAGGTAGGGGGGGAAAGAAGTGAGAAGTGAGAAGTGAGAAGTGAGAAGTGAGAAGTGAGAAGTGAGAAGTGAGAGAGGGAGAGGAGAGAAAAAGAAAAAAGAAGAGAGAAAAATGAAGAAAGAGAGGGAGGGTCTGCGGAAAGAGAACCGATGTAGTTAGTGAGTATAGATTTTGGGATGCTTGCCAAATCATCGCAATAAATGGCGCTGTCGTGTTTAAGTCCTTCATCTGCACCGACCTCAACTTGAGTGGGTATAGCTTCTTTATATTTGGAATAAACCGGAGCGCAGATAACAGTAGAAAACTGGGTATCAATAAGCGCCTGTCTGGAAACAACAAGGAAAACCCGAAAATTCTTCGGATCATATTTCGCTCCCTGATAGACACGGAAAAGTTCCCCGCGCCTCATGAATCAAATTCCTTGTTAAGTTCTGCGGCTTGGCGGTTGACAAATTCCATTTCCCGCAATTGCGCCTCAGAAAAGCCAGGCCACTGGTATGAAAGCACATCCATCGCTTCCCTGTTAAGCTCTTCGGCATATTGGTTGATAATTTCAATATCCCGCGCTTTTTGCTGTTCTCTCAAACTTGGCTGTGTCTGCTCAGCCTCTTTTCGCGCCTTGTTCTCTAAATACCCCACAAAGTCAATCACTTCGCCAAAGTATTTTTGGGGGAGTTTATCAATCTTTCTATATAATTCAGCCTGTTGGCTCATAAACAGCCTCCTGTCTTATAAAGTAAATATACCATGAAAAAGAATGAAAATCAAGAAGCGGCGAAAAGTGGTGGCGTATAGTATCTGCTACCGATCTGTCGGTAGGTACACGCAAACGTAACCGACACCACTTTTTCATGGTGTACCTTGACTCCCGACCAGCCCCATATGTAGCGTATAGGCTTGGGAGTTTTACCAAATAAAAAACTCCAGACTGCGAATTGCTATCACGGCGATTTATTTCTTATTAGCGTCTGACCACTAAAACACATAAATAGGACTTTTTCGATGATACTTTTAATGTGTTTTAGTGTTCAGAATGTATGCCCAATAAAATTCTTGAGTACAGGCGGGCAGGCTGCGTGCGATGTAAAAACATCTTTCGGGCGTTCCCCGCCGGAGAGACTTTGGAATAAAACAAAGAAAATTCAGAGAATAAGAGTTCGGCGACGCACCCTAGATAAAGCTTTCTACCCACCACTATTTAGTCGCCGAAAGGCTCGTAGGCGGACTCTTACGAAGTTTTTACAGCGTGCGCAGTCTGCCCGTCTGTACTGAATAATTCTTTAGGCATACCGTGTAACAACCATGTATCCCCTATGGCATCAAAGCCTGATTCATTATAGGCACAAAGTAAGTGATAAAAATACCCGAACAAATAGCCGACCCAATTACGCCAGAAACAAGCGGCCCCATAGCGTGCATTAAAAGGTAATTATCGGGGTTGTACTTTATGCCCATTTTCTGAGAAATACGAGCTGCCATTGGCATTGCGGAAACACCCGCGTTACCGATAAGCGGATTAACTTTTCCGCCCGTTAATACATTAAGAAGCTTGGCAATAAGAATGCCGCCGACTGTTCCAAAGGCAAAGGCTATGACGCCGCAGACAAGAATAATTATCGTCTGGAATGTAAGGAAGATTTCCGCCGTTGCAGAAGAGCCGATTGAAAAGCCTACAAAAAGAGTAATGATACTTAAAAAATCACCCTGTAACGCCTTCGCGATACGATCCACCGCGCCGCTTTCTTTAATCAGGTTTCCAAGACATAACATAGCGATTAACGCCCCCGCGGCGGGAATCAGCAATAACACGCCGATAGCCAGCAAAATTGGGAACATTATTTTTTGACTTTGCGTAACCGCTTTTGGTTCGGGCATCACAATCACGCGTTCTTTTTTGGTTGTAAGCAGCCTCATAAAAGGCGGCTGGATAAAAGGAACAAGCGCCATGTATGAAAAGGCGGCTATACTGATAGCGGGCAATAATTTAGGAGCGAGCATTATCGACGTATATACGGCGGTAGGACCGTCCGCGCCCCCGATAATGCCGATAGCGGCGCATTCCCAAATCTTAAACTCCTGTAAACCTGGAATATAAGGTGAAAGATATTTTCCGGCAGCATAGGAAATTGCCATCGATACAAATATTCCAAATTGCGCTCCAAGACCGATAAGAAAACTTTTTGGGGAAGCGATAAGCGGTCCGAAATCCGTCATGCTTCCTATGCAAAGGAAAATCATCGGCGGGAAAACGACCAGTTTTATGCCTTTATATATTATATTTAAAAGTCCGGGGTTTCCGCTTACCGGATTAACATAATATGAAGAAAGAGGAGCCGCGTTCGCCGCCGCCCTCGCGACATCTTCAAGCGCGTTTAAATCCACGCCCATTGTTCTTGAACTGGGAAGATTGGCTATCAACATTCCAAACGCCAGCCCAAGCAAAAGAAGAGGTTCAATTTTTTTAGCGACGGAAAGGTATAGAAAAAATAAGGCGATAATTATCATTATCCCCTGGTGCGGCGTCATGTTTAGTATGCCAAAACTGTCTACAATACTTTTTAGAAATGCTATCATTTTGTTCTCCTGATAATAACAAAGTACCGAGAAAGAAATAAAATGTCAAGCGGTTGGAGAAGTCAAATAATTTGATATATAATGATTTTAATGCGATTTTTACGCGGGGTAATGCTGGTTTTTCTCTTTTCTTCATGCGTCGGGCGCGTGGTGACGCCGATTATTGAAGAAGAAATCGCTATGGTTGAAGACCCGCTTAAAGTCAGGGCGCGGGAAATAACCGCTTCTTTGGACAATCGGCTTCTCGCTTCTCAGGTACTGATAAGCGGCATAGACGGCAACGGGGGTATGTCCGTCAATATGATTGAGTTATTTACAGCGATACCCGCGGGCGGGATTATGCTGTTCAAGTACAACCTAAATAACGATAACGACGCTATTCAAGCCCGTCATTCGCAAATTAAATCGCTAATTAAAAATGAATCAAATATTCCCCCTTTTATCGCCGTGGATCATGAGGGGGGAACTGTGAACCGTTTCAGGCGCGGAGTCGCGGACCTGCCCGCCGCGTCTGTTTATTATGAAAATATTTCACAGGGAAGAGAAAAAACGCTTTTGGCGATAGAAGCCGACAGTTTAAAAGCAGGCAGAGATATTTATAATCTGGGCATTAACATGAATCTTGCCCCTGTCGCGGAATATCTTTTTGACGGCAACCGCAAATTCCTATCAAGCCGCTCTTACGGACCGGACCCGTATTTTACCGCGCAGGCAGCCACTGCCTTTATCAATGGAATGGAACAGGCTGGAGTTCTATGCGTAGTCAAGCATTTTCCAGCAAGCGCGGGACCCGACCCCCACCATTCCCAGTCCGTTCTTGACATGGACAGAACCGCTCTTGATAATCTGGTTTCTCCTTTTGCCTCCCTAATTAAAAATGGTGCAAGGGCGATAATGGCCGCCCATACCCTCGCTCCCGCTATTGACGATAAAATTGCCAGCCTTTCTCCCGTCGTTATGGGAAACTGGCTAAGAGGCGATTTAGGCTTTGACGGAATTATTATAAGCGATGATTTTATAATGGCGGCGGCTGGAAGTTCCAGCCCTGAAGAAGCGGCTGTTCTTTCCATCGCCGCCGGAGCGGATATGATTCTTGTCTGGCCTGAGAATTTACCAAAAACCCATCAAGCGATAATTACCGCTCTTGAAGACGGACGGCTTCCCCGCAACAGATTACAGGATGCGGCTCAAAGGGTTATTTATGAAAAATTAAAAATGGGATTAATAAATGGAGAATAATTCCCCGCTTCCCGTTAAATCCCGCATCCTTTATCAAAGCGCGGCGTGCGTTGTCGTAAACAAATTAATAGGCGAGGCCGTCGAAGGCGCGACAGAAAATATGATTGATTTGCCAAAAGAGCTGGCTTTAGCAATTAGCAGTGAGCAGTTTGCAGTGAGCAGTGAGCAATTAACAATGAGCAATGGGGTGGAGGTTATTGAGGCTGTACATCGGCTTGACGTGCCTGTTACGGGGTGCGCTCTTTTCGCGTTTACTAAGGCCGCGCTTTCCTTTTTAAACGCAGCTTTTGCGGGAGATAGCGCCCTGCCCTGCCCTGTCGAAAAAACTTATTGGGCTGTAATAGAAAAGCCTTCCCGCCCTCTGCCTGAAAGCGGAGAGTTTGTCCACTGGATAGAAACCGTCTCCGGTAAAAACAAATCATTCGCACATAAGAAAGACGGTCCAAACCGTAAAAAAGCGTCTATGCGCTACAGGGTAACAGGCAAAGGGCGGAATTATCTTTTTGTAGAAGTGCAACTGCTTTCAGGCAGACATCATCAGATACGCGCTCAATTTGCCGCCGAAGGACTCCACATAAAAGGCGACCTAAAATACGGAGCAAAACGCAGCGAAAAAACCGGCGGCATCCGCCTTCACGCAAGATCGCTTTCATTCCCCGATCCATTGAACAGAAGCGAAATAATTCGCGTAACAGCTAATCCGCCCGTGATGGATAATTTGTGGAAAGAGTTTGAACAGTGAGAAGTGAGAAGTGAGAAGTGAGAAGTGAGCAATGAGCAGTGAGCAATTAGCAATTAGCAATGTTGTTGTTCGTTATCTGCGCGTGAAAGTAATACGCTTTGCTTACAAATAACAACACCGCTCCCCATTGCTCACTGCTCATTGCTCACTTCTCACTGCTAATTGCTCACTGTTCCCCTTATACTCACTAAGGAATTTAAGCAGCGGCTCATCCCATGATTTAGCTGTTTTTTTATCTTCTAGAAACTGATAATACAATTTAAGAATGTGGCTCTTTATCCGCGCCTTGTCTTCTTCTTGAATTTTTGTTGACGGGGCGGCGGAGGGGTGTACGCGGATTTTTTGTAATGATTCATCGGCTTTGGGCGCGGGAGAGAAAAGAAGAGCCGTAAAAGCTTCCGCTTCCTGCGGCGGAAATAGGTCGGGGCTGAAACAGGTCATCGCGTATAACGCCGCGGGAATACAGTTTACGCTGTGCTGTTTTACAAAAAGAATCGCCTGGCTTATCGCCAACGCGCCTTGTTTTAATTCCAACGCTTGGGCTTTTAATTTTTCATATTCTCCCAATTCTTTGGCGGTTTTTACAAATTGCAAATAAGTGTGAATAACTATCATAACGTGAAGGCTTGGAATGCACATCAGGTGGGGGTCCATTAAATGAATCAGAAAAAATCGCGGCCTTGCTATATAAAACGGGCGTTTTGTCGTTGACATGTTTTTTTTGTAGACTTCAGCCGCGAAAGCGTAGAGTCCGCCAATTGAATAAATAAATTCTTTCATTAGGGCATGCGCCTTGCGTTTATAGCGCCTTAGAAAAAAAGAAATCATTCTTATCCAAAAGTGAATAAAGTCAAGATAAATTGTCACCCATGCCGGAACAAACGGAATTTTTTCGTCAAGGGCATGATCGACTTTTGTAACAGGAATCCTGCCCGGCAAGTACGCCGCACGGAACTGACGGAAGAAAAAATTGTAAAAAATTGACGGAACAGTTTTACAAAATCCCGGACGCAGGAATGGTATTAAAATTGATTTATAAAACGCATAAAACCAATCCTCGCCGTAAACGCTGTCTTTGGGGCTCATGATGCCTTAAATTATCATAAAAAAATACCTTTGTCATCTATAACAAACAGGCAAATTAGGCGTTTTTTACCACTTCCAAAAAAAATCCATATTTGATATACTTATCTATTACAACTTATAAAGAGGATTAAAATGATTCGATGCGGAGAAATCGTTAAAGGAACCTGCCTATTACAAAAAGGCCAGCCCTATATTGTAGTTGAAAGGGAATTTCACACCCCCGGCAAGGGGACGGCAATCGCCAGAATAAAAATGAAAAGCATAAAGGACGGCTCGGTACTCAGCATTACGGTCCCCACACAACAGGAAGTTGAAGACGCGCAGGTCGATGTTCACGCCTGCCAGTATCAATATGCCGATCAGGACAATTACCATTTTATGGATAACGAAACTTACGACCAATATGAAGTTTCCATAGCCGATAACCCGGATAAAAAATTGTACTTAAAAGAAAACGATGTTTACCAGCTTACCATTTGGGAAGGAAAGGTTATTGATATTCTGATTCCCTACAAGGTGGTCTTTACGGTAGCGGAAAGCGAGAATTATGTAAAGGGCGATACGGTATCGGGCGCGACAAAACCCATTGTCACGGAGACGGGATTGACCGTGCGCGTTCCGCTGTTTATTAAACAAGGTGAAAAAATTCTTGTTAATACCGAAACAAACGAATATCTTGAAAGAGTAAATAATTAATTGGTTAAAACGCCTGACTTGCCGTATGCGGTCAGGCTAAAAAAATAAGTTAAGGAGTGCATTATGGCAATCAAAGTAATTCTGCTAGTTTTGTTTTTCATCATCACAATTTTTGTCGGTTTCTATTTCAAGAAAAGGGCAAAAAGCGTCAATGATTTCGTGCTGGGCGGACGCGCCGTAGGCCCGTGGCTTACTGCTTTCGCTTATGGAACATCGTATTTTTCGGCTGTAATTTTTGTCGGTTACGCCGGACAATTTGGCTGGAGGTTCGGAACCGCCGCCACATGGGTCGGTTTGGGCAACGCGTTTATCGGCTCGCTTATGCCGTGGGTAATACTTGGGCGGCGGACGCGCATTATGACGCAGCATTTAAAAAGCGCGACCATGCCTGAATTTTTCGGCTCAAGGTTCGACTCGACATCGTTAAAAATCGGCGCGTCAATTATTCTTTTCATATTCCTTATCCCCTACACCGCTTCGTTGTACAACGGCCTGTCGCGTTTATTCGAGATGGCGTTTCACGTTGATTTTATTTACTGCATTATCGGCATGGCCGTTCTTACCGCCGTTTATGTCGTAGTCGGCGGATATTTCGCGACGGCGGCAAACGATTTTATTCAGGGCATAATCATGCTTTGCGGAATTGTCGCCATTATCGCGGCGGTGCTTCACACTAACGGCGGTTTTATAAACGCTTTGGCGAAAATGGCTACTGTAGAAGCAAAGAATGTAAACGGAGCCGTCGTCCCCGGCATTCTTACGTCATTCTTCGGCCCCGATCCTTTAAGTTTGTTAGGCGTCGTAATTCTGACATCTCTTGGAACATGGGGCTTGCCGCAGATGGTTTCAAAATTTTATTCCATTAAATCCGAGAAAATGATAACTAAGGGCGCGATAGTATCAACTTTTTTCGCGCTTATAGTAGCGGGCGGCTGTTATTTCCTGGGCAGTTTTGGAAGGTTATACGCGGGATCAGAAAATATCGCTGTTAATAAAGCCGGCGCTATCATTTTTGATTCAATTATACCGGCCATGCTTTCAGGATTTCCTGATATATTGATCGGCGTTGTTATCGTTTTGGTTTTTGCCGCGTCCATAAGCACGCTTTCGTCCCTTGTCATGGCTTCATCATCAACTCTGACATTGGATTTTCTGGCAGGCCATGTTATTAAAAATCTGAACGAGGAAAAGCACGAAAAAAAGCGACTGTTTATCATCCGTACCTTGATTGTGATATTTATAGCGATAGCTTCCTTTATAGCGATATTAAATTATAAGTACCCCAGTTCAATTACATTTATCGCCCAGCTTATGGGCATTTCATGGGGCGCTCTCGCGGGCTCTTTCCTCGCCCCCTTCCTCTACGGGCTGTACTGGAAACGAGTTACAAAACCGGCCGTTTGGTGCAATTTTATTTTCGCCACTGTATTTATGATATTTATTGTCATTCTTAATTTCTTTTTATCGGCTAAAAGCGCATGGTTCCCGACAATTTTAAAATCACCGATTAACGCTGGAGCATTTACGATGCTTGCCGGTTTTATTATCGTGCCGCTTGTAAGTATTCTTACAAAAGCGCCGGATAAAAAAGCGGTGGATAGTTGCTTCTCATGTTATGAAGAAACAGTCAGCGTAAAAGTCCGCGACGATCTTGGCGGAGCATGAATAATAAATGAATAACGAAAAGCTTGCCCTTTTAGGAGACGAGGCGGTCGCGTTAGGCGCGATACACGCCGGTGTGAGCGTGTCTTACGGGTATCCTGGCACTCCGTCAACGGAAATTTTACAGTACTTGATTAACGAATATAAAAAGGGCGGCCCAATCGCTAGGTGGTGCGCCAATGAAAAATCCGCGCTGGAAGCGGCTATGGGCGTTTCATTCGCGGGGCGCAGGGCGCTCGTTACTATGAAACATGTGGGGTTAAATGTCGCCTCTGACCCATTTATTAACGCCGCTCTTTTAAAAATAAAGGGCGGGCTTGTAGTCGCAGTCGCCGACGATCCAGGAATGCACAGTTCCCAAAACGAGCAGGATTCCCGCTTTTACGCGAATTTTGCGTTGGTTCCCTGTCTTGAACCGCGCAACCAACAGGAAGCCTACGACATGGCGCGTGAAGCTTTTGACGTATCTGAGCGTTTTAACGTTCCAGTGCTATTGCGCCTTGTTACGCGATTGTCTCACGCGCGCGCGGCGGTTAGCGTAAGGGAGGCGAAAGCGCAGAATAAAGTTTCCAAAACACTGGAAAAATCAGCGTGGATGCTTCTTCCCGCTTTTGCGCGAATAAATTATTCCGCGCTTCTTGACAAACAAAAAATTCTTGAAGAGTGGTCATTCAGGCACCCTGTAAACAAACTGACAGGCGAAAAAAGTACCCTTGGCGTAATCACATCCGGGATTGGCTGCAATTACTACGAAGAAAACCTTCCTGACTTTTTAGCCTTACGCAAAAAACAGGGAAAGGAAGCGCCGATTCATTTGCACATCGGCGCATATCCCCTGCCCGAGAAAAAAATCCGCAAACTCTATGACAATGTAAATGAGGTTTTAATTATCGAAGAAGGCCAGCCGTTTATAGCGCAAAGGGTTTTTGGCGTTACGGGCGCGGACTTAAAACCAATCATTCAATGCGGGGAGCTTGATCCCGATAATGTCCGCAAAGCTCTAGGTCTCCCCCCCAGAAAAAGCGTCAAGGTTGACGCGGGCGAACTCCCCGCGCGGCCTCCGCAACTCTGCCAAGGCTGCCCCCACGCCGACAGTTACAATACGATTAACAAAGCCGTCGCCTCCATTGACCCGCGCCCCAATCATCCCGACGTGGGAATCAACTCCGATATTGGCTGTTATTCGCTTGGCGCCACCCCGCCGTTTTCCGCGATTGAGAGCGTTATCTGCATGGGCGCCTGCGTCGGCATGGCAAAGGGCGCGAGCGACGCCGGCCTAAAATACGCGCTTGCCGTAATCGGCGATTCAACTTTCATTCACTCCGGCATTACCCCCCTAATTGACGCGGTTGAATCCGATATTCCAATGACTCTGATAATTCTTGACAACTCCACCGTAGCAATGACAGGCTGCCAGCCGACAATAGTGCCGTCTGAAAACTTAAAAAACCTGATAACAGGCTGCGGCGCCAAACGCATCCTTGAACTTGAAGCAAAACCGTCCCTTGTAGATGAAAACGCCGATAAACTGAAAGCCGAGATTGAACACATGGGTCTCTCCGTTGTCATTTTCAAACGTGAGTGCCTGGAAGCGTTCAGAAAGAGTAAAAAACAATAAGAGATCTCACAAAGAAGGTATTGTTTCAATGAGCAATGAGCAATGAGCAATGAGCAATTTCGTTGTTTGCGGGCGCGGTCTTTTGGCAAGCCGCTATGCTTGCTAACTTCGCTCATTGTTCATTGTTCATTGCTCATTGCTCACTGCTAATTGCTCACTGCTAATTATTCCCTTTCCCCCCTTTGTGATCTTTGTGTGAGTCTTTTTCGTAATATTTCTTATTGACAATAAAGCAAATAGCGGTTAACCTTTTTACATAACGAGGTTTACCATGAAAAATAACAGATCAGTTAGGAATCGCCTTGTCTTTGCGGCAGTATTCGCGGCAATGATTGCGGTTTCTAATTTTTTTCAAATACCGACTCCTATCGGAGTGCCTATCGTGCTTAAAAATATGTTTGTAGTTCTTTCAGGAACGGTGCTTGGAAGTTTCTACGGCGGCATTGCGGTTCTTATACTAATCGCCGCGGGGCTTATCGGTATCCCGGTGTTTGTAATTCCAGGAGGCATTGGAGTTTTTAATACTCCGCTTGGCGGGTATATAATCGGCTATTTTATCGCAAGTTTATGCGCTGGGCTTGTTTGCGGGCTTCCAAAAGTAAGCGAGAAAAAAATTAGCCCTATTCCGCTTGTAAGAGTTTGTATTGCGTCTTTTTTAGGATTCGCCCTTATCCTAATATGCGGCTCTCTTTACATGATGCTTCTAAAATCAATGACGCTTAAGTCGGCGTTTTTAGCGGGAACGCTACCTTTCATCATTGGCGACTTAATTAAATTGGCGCTTAGTATTCCACTTGCTTTAGCGCTTCGTCCGATAGCGGCAAGATATATAAACAGCGAAGGGTAACGGAAAAATGCCTGCGGTGGAAGTTTTTAATGTAACAAAAAAATTCCCAGTCTTTGACGATATACGGGAAAGCGAGCAGATGCGAGACGGAAGTTTTTACGCTCTTAGCGATATTTCGCTTTCCATCGAAAAAGGCGAATGTACGATAATAGCGGGAGCTAACGGTTCAGGGAAAAGCCTTTTAATGTCCATCATCGCTAGGCTTGAAGACCCTACTTTTGGCTTAGTAAAGACAAGTTCGAAAGTGGGGCTTGTGTTTCAGGAGCCTGACTCTCAGATACTTGGAGAGACTCCAAGAGAGGATGTCGCTTTTGGTCCGCGCAACATGAAGCTTTTAAAAAATGAAATACAAACAAGAGTTGACGCGGCTCTTTTACAAACAGGCCTTGAAAACCGCGCGGACTTCCCCGCCCGCTCGCTCTCAGGGGGAGAAAAACGCCGGCTTGCCTGCGCGGGAGTTTTGGCAATGGACGCGCAAATAATCATTTTTGACGAACCTTACGCCAACATGGACTATCCCGGCGTCGTGCAAGTAAACGCTCTTTTTCAAAAACTAATCGCCGACGGCAAAACCGTCATTATCCTTACCCACGAACTTGAAAAATGTTTGGCTCTTTCAAATCGATTTATTGTATTATGTAAGGGGAAAATAGTTTATGACGGTACCGCGTCTGACGCGCTTTCCCGCGATCTTGAAAGCTGGGGGATACATCATCCGTTAAAAAACTCCGCGCGCGAATTGGGAGACCTTTTATGGTGAGTAATACGGTATTCAAGTATAAAACAATCAAGGGGCCTCTGCATAAAGTTCCAGCGGTAATAAAAATAATACTTCTGTTGCCGCTTTCTTTTTTTTGTTTGTCCCTGCCGCCGTTATGGCTTGGAGTCGGTATTTTATCAGCCGTTTTTGCCGCGTTTATCTGCGGTTTATCATTACAAGATCAACTAACGGATTTTAAACCTGTCTTTTTTTACGCGATCCTTATGTACGCCTTGTCAGTATTCTCAACATTAACCGATAACTTTAGGCTTATGACTGTAAATCAATTTTTAACCGTATTCATTCCAAACAATGAATATTTGCGTATTACCCTGCGCCTTGTTCTTATTGTGCAGATTTCCGCGCTTTTTTTCCGCACGACAAGCCCGCTTGAAATAAGGGATGTTGTACGATTGGAAATAATATCTTTATTTTTAAGTTTTATTCCGGAAATTTTTAAAATATGGACTTCAATAAATCTCGCATGGAAATCACGCGGCGGCAAAGATGGATTTGTTAAAATAAAAGCGCTTATTATTATTTTAATTTCGCTAAGTTTTGAAAAAGCGGCTATAAAGGCAAAGGCGCTTGAGGCAAGGAGTTAATATGAGGGAAAAAAAAGATACGCTTTCAAGCAAGGCGCGGCTTCTTATGCTGTTAAGGGAAAAACAAGGAGCTCCGACCAGCGGAAGCGTTCTCGCTAAAGATATGGGCATTTCCCGCGTCGCGGTATGGAAAACCGTTCAGTATCTTTTAGAAGCCGGCTATTCCATAGAAACGGGAGAGGCGGGTTACGCTATTGACCCTAAAAAAGAAAAAGATTTTCTCTACCCGTGGGAATTCGGCGAGAAGGAAAATTTATTTTTTTACTATAAAAACACGGGAAGCACAATGGACAGGGCAAGGGAATCGGCTGTCCGCGGCGTAGAAAGCGGGAGTGTTTTTACCGCGGAAAAACAAACTGCGGGCAGGGGAAGAAACGGCAGAACATGGGTATCGCGGCAGGGAGGGCTTTTCTTTTCTATTTTGGAACGTCCGCGCCTTACAGTAACTGACTATACCCAATTATCGCTTATGATGCAAATTGCCGTCGCGCGAAGCCTGTCGTCAATCTGCGGCAAAAAAGCTTTTCTGCGCTGGCCAAACGACATTTATATTGACAGCCGGAAAATCTCTGGTATTACTACCGAAGTTTGCGGCGAAGGCGATTTAATTACATGGCTATCGGGCGGAATCGGCGTTAATGTGAATAACCCGGTCCCTTCAGGCAGGGCGGCAAGCTGCGCTGAGATTACAAAGCGGCAGGTTTCACGCCGCGAAGTGTTAAATAAAATACTAGATGAGTTTGACAATGTAAAGAAAACTTTTGTCTCAACCGCGGCGTATTCGCAGGGCAACCGTCCTCTTGCCGCGGAATGGAATTCATTATCGGATTGCGTCGGCGCGAAAACTGCCGTCTTTGAACCTGTTCCAATACAGGCAAACAATGACGATGATTTATATGACAAACGCGAAAAAATCCTCGCCCGCGGAATCTTTCAGGGAGTTGATCCCGCAGGACGATGTATCATAAAAACAGATGACGGCACGTTGTACTTTAACCACGGTTCCGTCTCGTTAGCCTTCCTGAACGGGTAGCATCGACATTCAACTAACCAAAAAAAATCGCTCCCTGAGCCTGTCGAAGGGAGCGGAGCGACTTTTTGTAAACGCGAATATATCTACTTTTTAGTATTAATCCAGTTAGCTAAATCAAGAGTCATTTGATGATATCTGGCAATTAAACTTCTAAGCTGATCAAATTCCGCTACCGGTACGGTTCTGCCGGTTTTTTCAATTCCATCAATTTCTTCTATTTTTGCGTCAACAAGTCTCTTATATCGAGCTATCATTTCTTGCATTTGCTTTAATGCGTCTTTTGATTGTTTGCTTGTATCATAAGCTTTTAAGGTTTTATATTTCTGTTGAAATTCTTGATAAAAATCTTCATTTTGTTGCACTATTGACTTTGCTTCACTATCTATCGCGTCATCCGCGGGATCGCTAAAAACAAAATTGACTGCAACTAACATCATTACAATAAATATTAATTTTTTCATTTTTTTTCACTCCTTACGCAATATTACCAAATTATATTAAATATGTCAAGTTTTTTATTTATTTTCCCGGTTGAAATTTTCAGGTAAAATCGGCAAATTATGCCGATTTGCGTATTATTAAATTGGTAGGCAAAAGCAAGGTCAACGCGTTTTCTCCCTGTCCGGCGGCGTTGTTCATAATCATTTCCACGGCGCGGTAACCAATTGCCCGCTTCTGAACGTTCACTGTGGTAAGTTGGGGATTAGTGTATTCAGCCATTTCAATGTTATCAATACTGATAAGCGCGATATCTTCAGGAACGACAATTCCATGCTCATGCAGATAAAGGAGAATTCCAATGGCTACTTCGTCGGAGCCGGCGCAAATGGCTTTCGGTAAAGCGCCCCTGCTTTGATGCATCTGTCGTACAATGTCATGACCTGACGCCATATCCGCGGCGGCGCCTATGTAAAGCTTGGATATATCTTCCACCCCATGTTCAAAAAACGCCTGTTTAAATCCGATTACGCGCTGATCCGACTCGCCGATATACGCGATGTCAGAATAACCTTGATCAAAAAGATAATTTACAGCCTGAGATGCCGCCGTCTGCCTGTCAAAAGATACTGATGACAAACCCGTTATCTGCCAATCTACGCAGACTATCTGATCGATTTGTTTTTGAATGCGTTCAATAAGCCGTCTGTCCTCAGGGGTTTCTATACATTGATCAAGGGCTACCAGCAGAAGTCCGCAGATTTCCTCGGAATGAACAAGCTGGTTAAAAAGAACAGGATCTTTTAATTCATCAAAAAACCGGATAAACCGTATGTGAAAATCTTTTTCGTGGGCCGCTTGATGAATTCCAGCCAATATTTCCGTATAATACGGACGCAGGAACATATCGGCATTGCACAGAACAATGCCGATATTTTGATCCGCTAAAACTCTCTTTTCGCCCATGCTCAAAGCCTGGGCGAATTTATTCGGCCTGTATTCAAGCTCGCTGATTGCATTAAGAATTTTTTGTTTGGTAACAGGCGCGACAGAACGGCCGCTGCCATTAATTACATAGGATACCATGCTGCGGGTTACCCCCGCATGACGCGCCACATCATCCTGCGTTGTCTTTGGTTTTCGAGTTTTTTTCACTTGAACCGCTCTCTTATTAAAAAAATCAGTTTCACATTTTTTTCCTTTCTTCCTTAATATGCGCTCCCCATGGCGCGAGAGTTATACGCCCTTCGTCAGTTTCCACTATTTTTTCGTAAGGCGAGAAATTCATCAAAAAAATATAATTGGTATTACCGTCGCTCCGCGTTTGCGCCGTTACTCCTTCGGGCAATTGTGAATCAAGAACGCGCGGTATTTTTGTTTCCGTTACAAGCCATTTATAGAAATCATTTAGGAAGTCTTGTCCGGTACGCGCCGCCAGAAAATAAGCTTTGCCCTTGCCGTAACGGTTCATTGTAATGGCGGGCCGGTTCTTGTAAAAATCCCGGTTATAAACCGCAAGGCAATCCGCGCCCCGCAAATGCGCCAGTTCGCAAAAGTCAAATACGTCATAATCCTTGCCGTTCCATGTAAACGAATTTTTGTCTTGCGGATACAACGCGTCAATTTCTTCGCACCAGACGCCTAAAACTTCTTTCAGCGGGCCAGGAAAACCGCCAAGAAAACACAGATCGTTTTCATCGGCGTAACCGGTAACATAAGTGGCGACAAAAGTTCCGCCCGCCTGTACGAACGCGGTAATTTTTTCCGCGAAACCAGGGCGCAGCATATACAGCATTGGGGCGGCGACTAAGTCATAACCGTCAAAATTACCGGCGGAATCCAATACGTCAACAGATACGCCCATGCGCCAGAAAGCGCGATAATGGCTGACAACGGTTTCTTTGTACTTGTTATTTCCCTTATGCAATCCCTTAATATCGTCCAATATCCATTGATTTTGATAATCGTAGATTATTGCCACTGCCGACGGGGTTGACGTTCCAACAATATCATTCATGCTTGCAAGGCGTTTGCCGACTTCCGCCACGTCGTTGAAAACTCGGGTGTTTTCAGTTCCCTCATGGTCAACAATGGCGCCGTGGAATTTTTCGCTGGAACCGCGGCTCTTGCGGAACTGAAAATATTGCACGGAATCAGCCCCATGCGCCACGGCCTGCATTGACTGGAGCATGTGCACGCCTGGCCGGTGCAGTTTCGCCACAGGCCGCCAGCTTGTCGCGGAAGGGCATGATTCTATCATCATAAAGGGCTTGCCTTTTGCCGAACGGTTCATGTCGTGATAAAACGAAAACAACACGCCGGTTTCAATATCTTTTTCAGTGCCGGTCCATTGGGGATAACTGTCCCAAGAGTCAACATCAAGAACTCGCGCGAGACGGAAATTGTCCACGCCGGACGCGCCAGACATCAGATTGGTAGTACAGGGAATATCAGGGGTAATTTTTTTTAACGGAGCCGTTTCATTCAAATAAAAATCGACAATTTGTTCCGTACAAAAACGTTTCCATTCAAGATTAAGGCCGTGTACGTTGACATCGCCTATCGGACTGGGACTTTCCACCTGCGACCAGTCGGTATAGGTATGGCTCCAAAAGCTGTTCCACCATGCTTCGTTAAGAGCGTCCAAACCGCCAAAGCGTTTTTTCAGAAAACTGCGGAAATTTTCCTGACACAAATTGCAATGGCATTCGCCTGAGTATTCGTTGGAGATATGCCAGACAGCCAGCGCGGGATGTTCCTTATACCGTTGTGCAAGACGAGTATTGATCGCCGCCGTTTTTTCACGGTAAACGGGGGATGACATACAGTGATTGTGCCGCTCCCCATAAATATTTTTCTGCCTGTTTCCGTTTACCCGCAATATTTCCGGATATTTCTGACTCATCCACGCGGGACGCGATCCTGACGGAGTCGCAAGGACTGCGGCCATTCCGTTTTCCGCCAGCATATCCATTATTTCGTCAAGCCATTCAAAATGATACTCGCCTTCCGACGGTTCAAGAGCCGCCCACGCGAAAATCCCAAGCGAAAGAGTGTTCACGCCAGCGATCTTCGCCAGCCGCATATCCTCTTTCCAGATTGTATCCTTCCATTTTAACCACTGTTCCGGGTTATAATCGCCCCCGTGCAAGAAACAAGGAAATTTCGCGGCAATCGGCGGATGCCGCATGGCTTTTTTCATTTCTACTCCTAATTAATACCGCGCAATTTATCCAATTCGTTAATCGCGGGCAATAAATTCCCATTATAATCAAACAGGCATTGATTCGCCCATTCATTCCCCCCCGCTTTATTTTCCTCTCTTATATACTTTCGCGCGGCTTCTGTCGCCCATGTTGACCCGCCCATCGGAAGCCAAGCCGGTTCCCAATAGTAAAGGCCTTTGCAGCGTTTAACGCTTTTTACCATTTTTACCATATCGCGCAAAAAATTACACTGTCCTTCCACGCTATACGGATACGGCAAAGTAGTGCCGTCAAATAAAGTTTTTCCTTTGACGGCGAGCGAAACGCCCGGAATGTCGGTATAATGTTTATCGGTAAACGGGTAAGCGGTTTCCATAACCATTACATCCTTACTGTAACGCGCCGAAATATCTTCCAAATTATATTTTATCTTCCGCATTGTTCCATGCCAATGCGGATAGTATGTAATTCCGATAATATCGTAATCGACTCCTGCCTCCGTAACCGCGTCAAACCACTGGCGGTATCTTTCGTTATCGTATGACCGTTCAAGATGAAGAATTATTTTGACGTTCCCGCTTTCACGCGCCGCCGCGACACCCGCTTTTAACAGGCGCGTTAAATTACCGTAGCTTACAGGAGCGCCTGTTACATTATCGTAATCCACCTTGCCGACAGGCCAAAGCATGCCGTTTGTAATTTCATTTCCTATCTGCACATAACTTGGATAGATCGCCTCTTTTTTACAGCGGGCTAAAGTCTCTTTCGTATACTCATAAACCGCCTTTTCCATTTGTTCAAGAGTAAAACCTCGCCACGCTTTTGGAATAAGCTGTCTTGCGGGATCAGCCCAAAAATCCGAGTAGTGAAAATCCAACACCCAATTCATTCCGTTATTAACCGCCCGCCGCGCCTCCCGTAAAACGGTTTCTATATCGCAGCCGCCAGCGCCATAGCTTTCGCCTCTTTCGTCAAACGGATTGTTCCACAGGCGCAGGCGGATACTCGTAACCCCGTACTTTTTTAATATATCGTAAATCTGCGCTTTTTTTCCGTCTTCGTAAAATTTGCCGCCCATGCGTTCGGTCTCTTCAAGCGTTGAAACGTCCATTCCTATTTCCATCATAACCGTTTTAATCCTCAAATTTTTCTATGCGCTTAAGAAGGTTACGGTAGCGAAAACGCGCCATATCGTTTTTTTTAATTACGTCCGCCTCATCACCCGTATAACAACATCGTAAACAGTAATATTCTTTTTTTTCTTCATCGTAAAACATATCGATATCCAAATCGCGCATAAAGCAGGACGGACACCGGTAGTTCATTTTGCCTTTTTTAGCCTGAGCCATGATACAAACTCCCCAGATCCGCCGATCTTCTTTTTTAACCCCAACGTAAACATTGGTGAAAACGCATACCCCTCCCTCGCGTAACCTTCCGCGTTGCCGGCCGGCTCAAAATCAACGCGCGTGTTAATCGCGCCGATTTCCGCGCAAGCGCAAACCGCGCCCTCAGCCTTTATCTCTCTGCACTTATAATTATAATAAATAACCTCTTCACATTCCGCGCCGCCAACGGCGCCTTTAACAGTCAACATTACGCAGGTCATATCCTCGGGGTATTCGGTGGTGCCGTAGCAGGCGGTAATGTATTCGTCAAACTCCACTTCGGCAGGTTTTGACATATTCAATATCTTTCGCGTGGTTTTAATTGCGGACGATCCTTCTTCAAAATCATAAATGGTTTGCATTTTCAATTTAAGATCTGAAAACTCTATTTCAACCGGGTCGAGGGTAAGGCTGCGCGTATTGCCGTTTTGGCTGAATTTCGCCTTGGTACGGCATAAACACAGGTCGGCCTCTTCGCCGTTGTAATAAATTTTTAAACTGCGGATTGTTCCCTCACCAGCGTAATGAGTAAAGTACCCAGCGCGGTACATTGACTGTATTAAAAACGGATAGGACGCGTCTTGAACATGTTTAGTCCCTATGCCCACAGGCCAATTAATTTTCGCGGCATAAGGCCTTAAGTCTATCAACGCTCCGCCCTGATTCATATCAACGCAGGTACGCATAAAAGGATCGCAGTACCAGAACAACTGTTTGTCCGAGCCGTAAAGTATGTCCTTCCACAGGGCACATTCGGGCGTTGTGTAAGTTTTTTTAAAGCGGTAATGGCCGGCGTATTCCGCCATTGTCATATCGACGCACTTGCCTTCTTTTTTTAGTTTGCCGTAATACGCAAGACAATCTTCGTAACTTTTTACGCTCAGTTCAAACGGAACTTCCCATCTGCCCGCCTTGTTCATCCAACCCGGGCCTACGAACACCATGTTGTAAGCTTCGCCCCCGTTATATTTTTCCAAATGCCGGTATTGGTCGATAAGGTTAAAAAGGTACGGATATTCGCCGTCCTTATAAATCATCCCGCGCAACACATTCTGCGGATGCGTTCCAAAATTGGAACCGTTGCCGTCAAAGCACGCCAGGAGATCCCGCGACAGATGCGGTATGGCTACTATTCCGCAGTCTTCAGCTTCATTGGCGGCGGGAGCGTGAGTGTTTTGTTTGGAGGGTATCCACGGATTCCACGGCCCGCCGTCAAAAAGCGTATACCATGAATTGTTGCAGGTTCTGTACGCTTTCGGGCCTTCCTCCCAACAAGTGGCAATCGCGCATATGACGGAAGGATACATTTCCTTTATATAATTTATTAATTCCGCGTCCATGTAATAAGACCCGGTTGAGGATGGATAGAAGCCGAATATTTCATAAAATTTTCCGAATACGTCATCGACTATCGCCTTTTTGTCTTCTATTGAGAACATCCAAATGCAAAAATCTTTTGTCTTGTATTTTTCCCTAAATTCGCCGCATGGAAGCCCCAACAGCGACAAGGCGATCTCATCGCCGTATTTGAGGCTGTCGTCCTTCGCGATTTGCACCGCCTCGGCGTTAAACAAACTCGCGTATGTCATTTGAATGGTTGTTTTTAAACCGTTTTTGTGGGCTATGCCTTGCTGTAATTTAAAAATATCCAAAGATTCGGTTAACAGGCTTTTCGCGCCAATATCTTCTTTCTTACCGTGCCCTGTAACTTTTTCCGCGTATTCGGGAACCATTTCGGGACGGTGTATCAGATTTAGTATAAAATTAGACATTTCCGCCCCGCTTTAAACGTGTTTACCCGTAATGATCATTCTTTTAAAGCCCCCAGCATTACTCCGTCAATTATGTACTTCTGGGAAGCAAAGAACAGTACAACCGCGGGAATTGCGGCCAGTACCGTTCCGGCAGTCACTATCCCCCAGTTTGTGTCAAAGCGCTGCTGCGTAAATTGGAAAATGCCGACCATTACGGTAATTTTATCATTTCCTTTTAGGAGGAGATTGGCGATTACGAAATCGCCGTAAGTGCTCATAAACGCCAGAATCGCGACAGTGATCACCATAGGCCTTATAACCGGAAAAATAATTTTCCAGAAAACCTGCCAGTAAGTGGCGCCTTCAATAAGCGCGGACTCATCCAGTTCCTGCGAAATGGAATCAATGTACGATTTAACCATCAGTACATTAATGCTCATTGACCCCGCGACATATATGCAAATTAAACCGCTGTGGGTATTAAGCCCGATCATTGGGAAATAATTTCCTATTTGCTGCATCATGATAAAAATGGCTATCATGGCTAGAATTCCGGGAAAGATGTTTAGGATCATAATGCCCATCATCACTCCCCTTTTGCCTTTAAACCTGAAGCGCGACAACGCGTAAGCCGAAGTGCATGTCAGAAGCACGATTATAACTACGGAGATTACCGATATTTTAAACGAATTAAACATCCATTTGCTAAAAAATAAATTGGTATTGCCAAGCAAATCCCTGTAGTTGTTTGTCGTAAGCGTAGCGGGAATCATCCGCGCCCCAAGAAGGGAGCGGGCAGGATTAAAAGAAGTGGCAATAATCCAAAAGAATGGGACTACCGCAAAAATAATAAGCGCCAGAGCAATTATGTATTTTACCGTTTTAATAACCATCTTGTTAGCGACATATATGTTTAACTTATTTCCCATATTAATACTCCTTGCCTTTTAAGATTCCTTAATGGTTTTGGTATTCATTGTTTGGAATAACACCATCAACGCCACCAGAATAAAAAGCATTACAGTAATGGCTGCGGTAAAGCCGTAATCGGCGGCGTTAGACGAACTAAAACCAAGACGGTAAATAAATGAGATAAGCAAGTCTGAATATCCCATCGGAACCGCGGTATCCGCCATTGCCGGCAATCCGGCGTTGAAGCCCCAGATAAGGGTAAAATTATTAAAGTTAAAACAGAAAGAGGCTATTACAAGCGGAGCCAATATTCGCATTACAAGAGGTAAAATAATTTTTCTTACCACTGTAAAAGGATTCGCTCCGTCAATTGAGGCGGCCTCAAATAAGTCTTTGGGTATGGCCTTAAGCGCCCCTGAGGCAAGCACGTAAAAATAGGGATATGACAAATACACGTTGATCAGGATCAGCGCGAAGCGGGTCCAATTTAAATCGGTAAAGAATCTGGGAGAAGAGCCAAAAATATTGGATATTACCGTTGTAACCAAACCCATGTTTTCATTAAGCAAACCGCGCCACACCATGATTGAAACCAATACGGGAATAGGGTAAGGCACGATGAGCAATGTCCTTATAAGGCGCTTGAGTTTTAGATCTTCAAAAAGCAGGGCGATCATCATGCCAAGGGCAAAACTTATCAGCACTGAAAAGAGGGAAAACGCTATATTCCAGATAAAGATGCCAAATACCGGCTTTAAATAACCTTTATTGCTTAAAAATCGATTGTAATTTTTCCAGCCTATAGTTGTAAAAAAGCCGGGGGTGAGCGTTTTACCGGATTGGGAGGTATAGGTACCGACCACATTCTTATAAACCTCGCCGTCTCGGTTATCGGTAAACGTATCTTCGGCGTTATTATAACTGTAGACGGGCAATTGTACCGAAGCTTCCTGCATGGACAGTATTTTGACGACAAACGGAGGCCGCCCAAACTCCACTTGTCCAAGTTCTTTCAGATTTTGCATGATCTCCGCTTTTTTCATTTCCGTATAACCGTCAACTTTTAAAGGCGGTTCCCTGAAGTCACGTTCTTCAAGAGAACCGCCGGGCTTTATGGAAGAAAAGTTGTCATCCTGTTGAAGTAAAAGCAAATAATCTTTTCCCTTTTTGTAGACGGTCCATGCCCAAGAACCGCCGTCATCAGGGTTGTACATTTCCTGTGAAAGACGCCTTACTACTTGCGCCTTTGTCAGAAGGTGGCCGCCGCTCATATTGGTATAGGAAAGGTAAATAGTATATAAAATGGGATACACGGTAAACAGTACCGCCATTACCAATCCGGCGGCAAGCCAACGCCAGGGAGTGAGAGAATTGCGAAGCATGATAAGAGTAACAAAACAGGTTGCGGCGCCTACAAATATCGCAAAAGCGGCAAACCCATCCCTGAAAAGCCGGAACATGAAGTAACAGCCAAAGAAACAAAAAACCGCTGTTCCGGCAATTTTAATTATCTGTTTTATCATTTATTCAAAATCTGCGCTTTAGCGTTATCTAACGCTGCTTGCGGCGTTCTTTCGCCGGAAAAAGCCAACGCGGCTGCGGCTACCCACGCGTCCCAAACATTGCCCATTTCAGGAATTGACGGCATTGGTACGGCGGCTACGCCGGCAGCGTTAAATCCTTTGGTATCGCTGTCGGTGGCGCCTTCAAATACTGACTTCCACGCGGAAGGCCTCTGTTCAGCTTGGAATATCGCCCTGTAATTTTCCTCTCTAGCCATAAAATCAACCGCGAACGATTGCGCCAGCAGTTTGCGCGGGCTTGCGGAACTGATAATCATGCCTTGGACTCCAAGGAAAGGATTGCCCGCCGGTCCGCCTTTTTTAGCCGCCGGGAATTTGGCGATAGCGTAAGGTACTTTGGCTTCTTTAAAACGATTTAACGCCCAAGGTCCTGTCATGCAGAAAGGCGCTTTGCCGCTTTCAAATAACACGTGGGCCGCGTCCCAGTCAATATTTTCCGGAATCAATTTACGTTTAACTTGGGTTGTAAGCCAATCTAATCCCGCTACAAAGCCGGGATCCGCCAGAAGCACATTCTTCCCATCCAGACTGCCGTCGCTCTTCCTGCCGAAAATCGCCCCTCCAAAACAGTCATATACGGGGTACGCATTGTAAGTGGCGTCTGGAAGCCCCATCATAACTTCCGCTTTTTTGTCCTTAATAAGGTTTTGAGCTATAGTTATAGCGTCGTCCCATGTTTCGGGAGGAGTGGACATCATGGTAGTATTATAGAAGAATCCGATATTCTCCACCGCCAAAGGAACACCGTAGAGTTTTCCGTTATAGTTAAACCCTTCAAGCGCTGGCGCCAGATAAGAACCTTTTTTTGAGCCAAGGTTTATTTCCATTACCATGCCATTTTCAACCAGAGCCCCTAAGTTATCGTGGGGAATAATAGCTATATCAGCGCATTCATCCCCGCCTGACGCCAACAGGAATTGGTTGCGTATCTGCCCCAGATCAACCATTGATACTTCCACCGGTACGCCGAACTCAGCTTCAAATTTTTTGCCCAGCGTATTAAGCACGTCAATACGGCCTGCATCATATACCCAGAATGTGAGTTTCTCCGCCTTTTTTGCCTCTTTTTTGGTGCAGGATACCATAGGAACCAGCATCAAAACCAACAGACAAACTGAAAAAATTCTGATAAGTTTTTTCATTTGTTTCTCCTTAAAATAAAGTTTTGGCAGTGACTCCAAATTTTGAAATTTTGAAATCGCTTTACCTTTTTATCAACGCGTGTTATCAACGCGTGTTGATAATTAATGATAACGTACTAATAGAAAATTGTCAACAAAAAAATTTAAAAAATATTTCTTGCTTATTCGTGATTTTCGTGGTATAAGATTACTTCTTATTCCAATTTAAACAGCTTGATATCGTCCCAACCGCCCCAACCGCCCGCAGCGCATTTTACCGTAAAGCCAACGGTTACGGAACTTGATCCGCTTAATTTAAAATTAACAACAGCCTGTTGAAAGTTTTTATAACCTTCCAATTTAATATTCGCTCGCTCATAAAGCGATCCGGCTTGCGCGAAAATAAATAATTCCGCGTCAGGTCCGCCTTTATCTCCTTGCAGATACGCCGACAGCATATATGTTCCCGGCTCCAAATTTGAAATGTTCTGCGTTACGGTAAAATCCAGCGGCTTACTGTCCCAAAAATGAAAACTAGCCTCCCCTGACCTTGCGTCCGTAGTGCGCCGTTCAATATGGCCGTCGGCGCTGACGGAACCGGAAACATTCCACATCTTCATATTTGTATCTTCAAAATCGCCGTTGACAATGCAATTTTTTAATTCGACGCTCAGGTAACATTTGACCGCCGCTTTGCCGTCCGTCTCTCCGTCAATGACATAATCGCCTATACTTTTTACTTTGTCTAACTGCGTCCTATTCCACGTTATCGGTACGGCCTGTTTACTGCCGTCCGCGTAAACTACGCTGACAGTTTCCGGCAGGACTCTTGGATCTGTCAGCAGTTGCGTAATTTCAATATCCGGTATCGCGTCGATAAAATTCTCTTTTTTTGATGCGCCGTTTTTTGCGTATTTAAACACATTCAAAGACGGCAAAGGGTAACCCTTAAAATCAAATAGCGCTTGGTTATCTACAGCGTTGCCGCCGTACCACACGCCGGCGTCCTTGGGGTCATATTCCGCGGCGTAACTTGTCGCCCAACCGCTTCCAAACCGTTCCCATTTTTCAAAGTTAGCGTATATATCCGTCCCTACCGGTATCCACGCCGGTTCCCAGTAAAACACGCCGATTGCTCCAGCGTCCGCCGCCGCCGCGATAACATTCCGCAATGACCTCGCCTGCCCGTAGACTGAAAACGGATACGCCTGACCGCGCGGGTCGGATATGGCATTACTGAACCCGTCGCCTTCATCCTCAGTGTAGGCGTAAGCAGTTTCGGCAATCAGAACTTCTTTGCCATAACGTTCTTTGACCATGAGCAGCTGGGCCGTCAGGTTTTCCAGCGTCCCGTGCCAATATGGGTAATAAGAACTTGCGAATACGTCATAGTCAACATTAAAATTCTTTAAATACTGGGCGAAATTCACATAACGCCCTTCTTGTGGGTTTGTAAAATGAACCGCGATTTTAATGTTTTTGTCGTATTTACGGACGGCTTTCGCCCCCGCGTTCATCAGCACTGAAATATTCATCCATTTGTTTTCGCCGCTCATGGCGTTGTTTGTCTCATTACCCAACTGCACCATGCCGATAACTCCGTTCTTGCCGATTTCATTCAAAGCTTCTGTTGTAAACTGTTCCAGCGCGATGGCTTTTTTATCGACTTCCATATTAGCCCAAGCCTTTGGAACCATTTGTTTGCTGGGGTCCGCCCAGAAATCGGAGTAATGGAAATCGACAAATAATTTTAACCCGTATTTTTTCGCGCGAGCCGCAATCGCCGCAGCGTTTTTAATATCGCAATTGCCGCCGCCGTAACTCCTGCCCTTTGAATCATAAGGGTTATTCCAGACGCGCACCCTAATATAATTTACTCCCGCTTCGGCAAGCGTTTTAAAAATATCCTGTACTTCGCCGTTAAAACCGTAAAATTTAACGCCGCTGTTTTCCAGCGCTATTACGCTGGATACGTCAACGCCGAACATAAAATTTTTTGGCAGATTTGGCACGGCCTCCACGAAAATATTCGCGTTGTTATCTTTAGGCACGGATACATTTTTAGGTTTCAGCGACTTTGATGAACAAGCGGCAAGCGCAGCCGTTAAAATAACTGCCATGATTAAAAAAATAATCTTCTTCATATAACGTTCCTTATCTTGTCTTTAATTTTCGTTATATTTTATCATAAACATTCCGTAACTGAAAGTATTATTCTCATATTTTACTCGCAAAGGCGCGAAGGCGCAAAGTTCCTGTCTGATAGCCCATTATTGAGCTAGATCTATTAGCTTAACTACAAATCTTTAGAGAAAAACTATGATCCTGCAAACAACAACTTTGCGTCCTCTGCGTCTTTGCGTTCTTTGCGTGAGATTCTATGCGAAAAATACTTTTCCTGCCTGTCACATAACTTCCAGAAACGGTATGCAAACTAAATGAAACGCGTCCTTTAACACCATCATCACGGCGCGGCTCAATTCAAGCCTTGCTTTTGAGAGTGCGGGATCTTCGCAGTTAAGAATTGGACACTCATGATAAAAACGGCTGAATGACTTGGAAAGGTCATAAAGAAATCCCGCCAAATGGGAAGGATCAAGCTCTTCAGCCGACTCTCTTATCTTAGCCGGATACTCCGCCAATGTCTTAACAAGCTCCCACTCAGGATCAGACACCAACAGAGAAAACCCATCCTGATCATTACTCATTGCTAATTGCTCATTGCACATTGCTAATCGCTCATTTTTACGCAACATCGAAGATATCCGCGCCCCCATGTACTGCAAATAAGGACCTGTATTCCCTGTAAATGAAAGCGACTCTTTTGGATCAAAAAGCATATCTTTAACGGGGCTTGGCTGGAGCAGAAAATAATGCAGCGCGCCTAGGGCGATTTTTTCCGCCACTTCCTTAGGGTCTCCCACGTCCTCTTCCCTGCCCTTTTCTCGTATTTCAGATAACGCCATGTCTCGCAGGGAGTCAATTAAATCGTCGGCGTCAACTACGGTACCTTCACGGCTTTTCATTTTTCCTTCGGGAAGATTAACCATACCGTAGGAAAGATGATGAAGGTTTTTTGCCCATGAGTAGCCTAATTTTTCCAGTAAAATAAAAAGAACTTTAAAGTGGTACTGCTGTTCACAGCCGACTACATAGATCATCTTGTCAAAAGGCCAGTCTTTATGACGGTTAATCGCCGTTCCAAAATCCTGCGTAATGTAAATCGAAGTGCCGTCTCCGCGCAAAAGTATCTTTTTATCGAGTTTTTCTTCGCTAAGATCGACGGCGACAGAACCGTCTTCCTGACGGAAAAAAATGCCTTTTTCCAGACCTTTTAAAACTTCATCCTTGCCAAGCATATAGGTTTCGCTTTCAAAATAGTATTTGTCAAATGATACGCCGGTTCTTTTATAAGTTTTTTTCATTCCCTCAATCGCCCAACCGTTCATCTTTTTCCAAAGTTCAACGGTTTCGCCGTCTCCCGCTTCCCAGTCACGCAATAATCCTTGAGCCTTTTTCATCGACTTGGTTTGCGCTTCCGCCGCGTCTTTATCAACGCCCGCCTTTATCAATTCTTCAGTTTCTTTTTTTAACTCCTTGTTGAAACACACATACCAATCGCCTACAAAGCGGTCGCTTTTTACACCCTCGCTTTCGGGCGTTTTACCCTGCCCATGTTCTTTATATGCGAGCATTGACTTGCAAATGTGAATACCCCTGTCGTTTATAATGCAAACTTTACGCACTTGCGCCCCGCATGCCGCTAAAATGCGCGAAATGCTTTCACCTAACACATCATTTCGCAAATGTCCCAGATGAAGCGGTTTGTTCGTATTCGGGCTTGAAAACTCAACCATTACCCTTTTTCCCGCCAAGTTCCCGGGTCTTCCAAACGAAAAATCATTTTTATAACCGTCAGTAACCTGCACAAGAATTGTCTTTGCCGTAACAGCGCGGTCCATTTTTACATTCAAATATGGCCCTTGCGCCTGTACCTTCGCGGCGGATTTTTCTTCAATAAGGAGTTTCGCGAGTTTTTCAGCCGCCATTTGCGCTATTTGCGGCGGCCCTTTTCGCAGTATTTTTGAAAAACTGAACATTGGGAAACCAATGTCCCCTAATTCGGGATTTGGCGGATCTTCCGCTATAACTTGATCTGGTTTTATAATTTCATTAATACCCGCGTCATTTAATACGGCGTTAATAGCCGACGTTACTTTTATTTTCCATGATTGTTTAAAGTCATACATTTTATTTACGATAATACAATAACTTAAATAAAAATAATACTCAATATCTTCAAATTTATAAAAATTCATTTATAATATTGAAAAAAGTTTAAAAATAGGTATATTTAAATTATGTTTGCATTTGTTTTTATCCTGCTTGTTTCGGCGGCTGATATATCCTCAGAACCCTTGCCTCAGTGGTATTTGCCTTTGAGAGACGCTATTTACGGACAAAAATTGACCGCCGATGAGATTTTTCCATTATATAAAAACACGTCTGAAAAAGCGAAAATTTATCTTTCAGGCTCGCCATTGTATGTAATGCTTTCCCGTTGCGAATATATGATGGGTAGGGCGTATCAATATGAAGAAAAAAAAGACAAGGCCGCTTCTTACTACGCCGAAGGGATTAAATGGGCGGAAAAGGCTCTGGAAATACAGATAAGCGCCGAAGCGTACCAGATGTTAGCTGAAAACATATCTCAATCATGCGCCGTTAATTCCACGTCTTACGTTATGGCTAACGGCTTAAATGTTGAAAAATATTCAAAGAAAGCTCTTGAAATAGACCCCAAAAACGCCGCTGCAAGAATAATGCTGGCTTCCAGATGGGTTTATCCCCCCTGGCCCCTTTACGATTACAAAAAAGGAATAGAAATGATGACTGTTATTCCGCAGGAGTGCAATTGTGATAAGGATGACCTCTTTAACGTATGTATAGCCATCGGGTACGCGTATGTGCAGCAAAAAAAATATTCACTGGCAAAACCCTGGCTTTTAAAATGTTTGGAAGTTTATCCGACAAATAAATTCGCGCAAATTTTACTGTCAAAAACATTATAATGGAAGGAACAAAATGTTAAACACTTTATCCGCGCTTATCAGCCCTTATTACTATAACGCGCTTGTTTTATTAGCCGCTTATTTTTTTATTTTATCCCTCGCGAATCATTATGAAATGTGGAGATTTACCCGCGGACCTGAAATTTTTGACGGCCCGTTTGTTTCAGTTTTAATCCCCGCTAGAAACGAGGAAAAAAACATTGAAAAATGCCTTAATTCTCTTATTAAACAGCACTATACAAATTACGAGATTCTTGTTTTAGACGACAATTCCACAGATGATACAAAAATAATTCTTGACCGTATCGCGGCGGAAAATTCAAAAGTAAAAGTGTTTTCGGGAAAACCTCTTCCCGATGACTGGTTTGGCAAACCTTTCGCCCTTCAACAGCTTTCATATCACGCGAAGGGCGACATACTTGTCTTTACCGACGCCGATACAATTCACAGTCCCGCGAGCATTTCATGGGCTGTTACAAACATGGATTATTTAAAAACCGACATGATCTCAGGTTATATAGGGCAGATTTTTGTCACATTCGGAGAAATTATAACCGTCCCTTTAATGTTTTTTTTAATAGGTTTTGTTATTCCGCTTTTTTTAAACCGTTTTACAAAGTTAAGTTTCTTTTCGGCGGCGATTGGGCAATTTATAGTAATCAGGAATGACGTATTTAAAGCGATAGGAAGATGTGAGACATTCAAGAAAAAAACAATCGAAGATATTTATATGTCGCGAATTGTCAAGAAAAAAGGATACTCAACAAGTTTCTTAAATATTTCCGAATATGTTTTTTGCAGAATGTATGACAGTCATCACAGCGCCATAGAGGGCATCGGAAAAAACACCTTTAATTTTCTTGGCAAGCATACGATAGTTATTTTTTTGTGTTTAATTTGCGTTGTTTTCTTTTTATTTTTTCCAATGCCCCTTCTTATCGGAAACATTATTACCAATAGCCAGTGGACATTACACATTTTATTTGTAAACATTCTCTATACCTTAACATGGTTATTTATGTTCCTGGGCTTAAGACTAAACTGGTGGTATGGTTTTTTTTGGCCTTTATTTTATTTAAATTTAGTTTATATGGCGGCATGGTCATGGTTTAGAACAATTTCCGGCAGGGGATTCATCTGGAAGGATCGCAAGGTAACCTGATGCCGTATAAACATGGACGACCAGTAATTGATTCGTCTTTAATATTCAGAATCGCCTCAGTATTGACGTGTCTTTTAATTGCTCCAATTGCCATGTCGATTAATCATCTTATGTTTTTTACCAAATATAAAAACCGTTTTAAAGTTTACGGTATCCGCAAGGCGATTACAGTTTCAAACCATACCACTTTTTTAGATCCCGTAAAAATAGGATTGCTCACATTTCCGCGCTTGTTATTTCATACCCTGCTTGAATCTACCGTTGAATCTCCGTTTTTAGGAACATTTACGCGCCTTTTGGGCGGGGTTCCAATACCGCGCGGCATTACAGGTTACCGCAAAATTGTAGAAGTTTGCGATAAGGCGTTTAAACACCGAAGATTTATTCATTTTTATCCTGAAGGCGAATGTTTTTTATACAATCAAAATATTAAAGAATTTAAAACAGGCGCATTCAGAATCGCGTCTGAATTAGATATTCCGGTAATACCTATGGTTACAGTCTTTTCCGAAGGCCTGTTCCGCCCCTGGTCTTTTTGGGGCAGTACCCTTCCAAATGAGACGTTAATTATACTTGATCCCGAATACCCTTCCCGTTACGTAAAACGCGATGAAAGAGGCGAAATAACGGCGGATTCAATACGCGAATTCGCGCAAGCGGTCCGCCAAAAAATGCAGGCGGAAATAGACAAACGCGGCGGCTCTTCCGCTTTCTACCGAGGGCAGATGAAACGTATCAAAGGGGTAAATGATTAAATTATTCGAAAAGATTTCACACCAAGATCACAAAGGTACAAAGATCACAAAGGGGTATCAGGGGTTTTTGTCCGAAGGCTATACATGAGCTTCACGCTAGGATAGCGGACAAAAAACCCTGACTCTTCTTTGTGATCTTCTCTTCCTTAGTGTTCTTTGTGTGAATTCTTATCCAAAAATTCTTTTTTCCAATCGTTCTTTTCTGCGTTCAAATTCTTTGCGCCAGTTTTCGCTGATTTCCGGTAATAGCAAGGCTTTTTTAACATACTCCATCGCTAGGGCGGGGTTTTTTTGTTTTCTTTCGCAGTCAATAGCCAGAGCGTTTAGTATTGCGGCTTTTATGTTTGGCGGGCATTGAATATCAGCGGCAAAGCGTAAAAGTTTGGCGCCTGTTTCCTGTAAAGCCGCGTATTCATAACGCCTGCTAAAAATGCGCCAGTAAAGGGCGAGCCTTCCTGCATCATAATTATGTTTTGCGTTAAAAGGATCTTCGGCTATTAAAATTATTGACGTTAAGATTGAGGCAAGCCCTTTTATGTCGGACAGATTATGATCGCAAATACCCATTAAACGGCCTGTTTCGCCTGTTTTAAGAAACTCAAACCAGATTTCAGGAGCAAGGGAGCCGGGAATGTCATTTGTACGGTCAAAACTAAGGATATTAATTTCTACCGATTTTTGAGAGCAGTCCTGAATAATATTTTTCCAAAGCCGCCTTGCGGGATGAAGCAGATCAACGTGCAAATATTCAGGCGGCTTTATTCTGTTTATAAGACACCTTGCTTTTATTATCTGCGAATCAAAACATTTTCCGTTATATGTTACGATTACCGCGTTTTCCTTGTTCAATTCCGCATTTACATTTTGCAAAAAATCATTCTCACCCGGATAGTCCAAGAGCAGATACTGCGTTACGCGCATTTTTCCGTCTGAAAGCGGCTTTCCAAAAGCGGCAAGAAACGCCATTGTCCCCGCCGATCCGCCGTATAGCCCCGACGTTTCCAAGTCAAAAAATAGAAAATCCTCTGTTTTTGGCAATGCCCTGCTTGCCAAATCTGGGACAAGAACGGCCAAAGCTGGCGGAAGCGTGGAGTTCTTTTTAAATGGCGAAGACGCGTTAATTTCTCTTTTTAATGTTTTATAACCGCACTGTTTCCAGCCAAGATTTATCAGTTTTAAACAGTATTCATCAGGTAAACCACTAAGCGGAACATCAGGCGGAGAGTCAATATGAGATTCAAATTTTCTAATTTCCTGTATTCTTTTGAGTCTTTCACGCAGATTTACCGCCATTTTCCCCTCTATGGTTTTATTTTATCATATTGTACAATGTCTTTCATGCCGCTTGGAAAGAAATTTTTTAACCAGCCTACCGTCAATCTTGCGAAAGCGCTTCTTGGCAAATATCTTGTTTTTGGCGATTTAAAAGGGATGATCGTCGAGACTGAGGCGTACCTTTTCAAGGATGATCCCGGCTGCCACGCGAGCAAAGGCAAAACCTCCCGTAACGCGCCGATGTTTGGTCCTGCCGGAAATACCTATGTCTACTTAATTTACGGAATGTACCACTGCCTTAACATCGTAAGCGGCAAAACAGGCGAAGGCGAGGCCGTGCTTCTTCGCGCTCTTGAGCCTGTCGAGGGTATTCCTGTTATGCAAAAAAGACGCAAGACTAAAAAGATAGAGAATTTATGTAACGGTCCGGGAAAACTGACGCAGGCGTTTGGCATTACAAAAAAGCACAATAATTTGTCTTTAATTGACGGACCGTTATATGTTTTTAATAATAAGAAAAATTATGAAATAGCCAGCGCTACGCGTATCGGTTTGTCGGTGGGAAAAGAATTGGAATTAAGGTTTTTTATTAAAGACAATAAATTTGTGTCAAAGGCGAAGTAAAGATTTTTTTCGCAAGAACTCACACTAAGATCACGAAGAGACAAAGAGCACAAAGGGGGGATGAGAGTATTGTCGAAAATCTTTGGACTTCCTCCGTGTACTCCGTGGTTAAAAATTCTTCCCTCCCTGTCCCCTGTCTCATCCAGTGTAAGACTCATCTCCAATCCCTCAATCCCCTTAGTGATCTTTGTGTGAAATCTTCTTGTAAAAATTTAAATTAATTCCGCGATTTTATTTTTTAGCGTATCCAAGCCAATGCCGTTTTTTACTGAGACCGCGACGCTGTCCTTAAAACGGCTTTGCAATTCTTCCACATCAGTTTTTGTCAGACGGTCAATCTTATTTAGAACGGTAATCATCGGAATATCAATGGGCGGTTTTTCTACCTGTGAATCAGTCTTCTTGGCGTGTTTAAGTTCGTTTGCGCTTAAGCCTTTCATGGCAGTTAAATCTCTTAAAACATTTATTGTTGTTTCATAATTGCCTTCGATATCAGGCTCTGAGGCGTCCAATATGTGTATCAGGATATCCGCTAAGGCCGCTTCTTCCAATGTTGAGTGAAAGGCTTTTATCAGCGAATGGGGAAGGGAACGGATAAAACCTACAGTATCCGTAAGAAGAACAGTAACATCGGGAGCAATTTGGAAACGGCGCGTAACGGCGTCTAGGGTGCAAAATAACTTGTCTTGCGCCAGCACGTCCGCTCCCGTTAGGGCGTTTAACAGGCTTGACTTTCCGGCGTTGGTATAGCCTACAATCGCGCATACCGGCATGTTGTTGCGTTCTCTCTGCCCTCTTTGGGTCTTTCTTTGGTTGCGTATCTTATCAATTTCTTTTTCAAGCAGATTAATTTGTTTTTCTATTTTTCTGCGGTCAGTTTCAAGTTTTGTCTCCCCTGTACCTTTTGTCCCGTAACGGCCTCCGCGCTGGCGTGAAAGATCGATATACTTGTGCGTTAATCGCGGCAAGAAATAGGTAAGTTCGGCAAGCCTTACTTGCAATTCCGCTTCTCTTGTAATCGCCCTTTGCGCGAAAATACGGATGATTAATTCCTGCCTGTCAACAACTGGAAGTTCTGACAGCTCTTCCCAATTCCTCTGCTGTGACGGGCTTGGATTCCAATCAAAAACCAGCATATCCGCGTTCATTTCTTTTGCTTTTTTTGACAATTCCTCAGCTTTTCCGCTGCCCATGCCAAATTTCGCGGTTTTTTCGCGGACGCGAATTTTTTCATGCGCGGCAATTTCAATATCCAGAGTTTTCGCCAATCCTTCAAGCTCGCGAAACATGGCGTTGTCGTTTGAGTTGCCGGTTATTATACTGACTAAAAACGCTTTTTGGGGAGTTTCCTTTGTTTCATAGAGTTTCGGCATTATAGAATTTATTGGTTAAGAGTTCACACTAAGAACACTAAGTAAGAGAAGAACACAAAGAGGGAAAGGGGATTTTTTGTCCGTTATCTTATCGTGAAGCTCACGCATAACCTTCGGACACTTTTGATCCACTTTGTGTTCTTTGTACCTTTGTGTGAAATCCTGCGGTTAACCTTCCTTATCTAATAATTATATGTACTGTTGATCCGCTTCTGACCGCGATGAAACCATGTCTGTAATTGAGAAACGTTGAAGTTTCCTGATCGGCTTGATCATAACCAAAACCCCGCTCCGCTAAATAATCTTGAATTTGATATTCAGTCCATGAATGTTTATTCTTATTTGACAGGTGTTTTGAAATCTGAGTGAACTCGGCGTCTGTAAGCTCTTCATTAAAAAAATATCCGTCACTTAGGTCGTCGATCACTTCAGAAAATACAGAGTATGAAGTTGTGCCGCTCCATAGCGTATATTTCTGTCCGCCATAATCGTCAATTATACAGCTTGTCAATATTAATCCAAATATAAGAGCTAATAACGGTATTCCAATATGTATTGTTCTAACTTTCATTTTTCCCTCCTATCCCAATTAAGGCCTGACGCTGGTGCTTTCGGTAAATACAACAGCAAAAGTACCGCTGCCGCTATATGTAGCCACCTTCAATTTTACCGTACCGGTTGAATCCGCTTTAAAAGACTGTGGTGTCGTATATCCTGAATCCTTATCTTCAAAGATCATTGAACCATTGCCGTAATAAGCGGAAACTTCAACATCCGTTGTTTTGGTAGAATTTCCGTTTTTACTGTCATTCCACCAGATATAGTAGGTATAACCGTTTGTAACTTCAAACGAGTACCATACGGAAATAGAATTAGCGGTGTTAATATTGCCGTCAGTCCATACTTGTTTAGTTAATGGTATTGGATTTGCCTGAGTTGAACTTGTATACCATAACGCGTACAGAGTTACATTACCGCTAATGGTATAGGTAGCTCCGGCGGCGTAATTATCAGTACCTGTACCGGCACCGGCAGAACTGGTACTCCAACCACCGAAAGTATATCCGCTTTTTGAAAGCCCGCTTCCGCTTGGCAATGTTATCCTGGAACCGGAAGCTTGAGGAGATTGCGTCGGTATATTTCCGCTGCCGCCATTAATGTTAAATGTTACGGTAAAGACTTGATTCCATTTCGCGTAAAAAGTTATGGGACTGGTACTGGTACTGCTAACTGTATAGGAATAACCGACGGAATAATTAGTTCCTGAACCGGCTGAACTGGTATTCCAACCGCCAAATTCATAACCGTCTTTGGAAAGCCCGCTCCCGTCAGGCATCTGTATAATAGTACCTGAATTTACGGTTTGCGAAGGGGGAACCGTCCCGCTGCCGCCATTAATGTTAAATGTTACGGTATAGACTTTATTCCATTTCGCGTAAAGAGTTATGGTACTGGTACTGCTAACTGTATAGTAAGAACCGGCGGCGTAAGGGTCTCCTGTGCTGGATGCACTGGTAATCCAACCGCCAAATTCATAACCGTTTCTGAAAAATCCATCCCCGGATGGAAGCGTTATTTCGGAACCGGAATTCGCGATTCGTTCAGACGGCGTTCCTCCTGTAACAGGCTCCGAATTAGTGCCGTTAACGTCAAATTTAACAATAACAGGAACATCCGGCCTGGTGCCAGTCGTATTATACGCAATGGCGTATGTACCGGCGGTACTATAGATTACCCTCAATCTTACAATCCCATCTCTATCGGCTGTGAACGATTTCGGTGTTCCCCACGCGGTTTCTACACTAAAACCAGAAACATTAGCTATATCATCATTATTTTCATTGGTGTAAATGGCATTAGCAACACTAATATTCGCGGTTTTGCCATTACTGTTACTACTCTCATTCAACCAGATATTATAGATAGTCCCTGAAATAACATTAATTTTGTAATGAGTATTACCCGTAAGAATATTACCGTCAAGCCATTCGTTTGCTGTTAATAATAACGCGTTTGAGGTTGAATAACTTGTTGACCATCTTGCGTACAGAGTTATATTAGCGGTTACAGTGTATGTAGCGCCGGGGTAATTAGTTCCCGTGCCGGCCGAATTGGTATTCCAACCGTCAAAAGTGAAGCCGTATCTGGGTTCAGTTACCGATGGAAGATTTATACTGTCGCCGGAATATGCTTTTTGCGGGGGAAGAACAGTACCTTTACCGTCATTAACGTCAAAGTATACGGTATATTCGGGATTCCATTTCGCGTACAGAGTAACATTACTGCTGGGAGCGTAACTACTAGCGCCAGCGACGTAATTGGTTCCTGTGCCGGCTGAACTGGTATTCCATCCGCTGAAAGCATAACCGTCTCTGGTAAGCCCGCTCCCGTCAGGTATCTGTATATTAAAGCCTGAATTTACAGTTTGCGAAGTGGGAACCGTCCCGCTGCCGCCATTGAGATCAAATGTAACAGTTACTTGGGTAATCCATTTTGCGTACAGAGTTACATTACTGTTGCTAATGGTGTAGGAAGAACCGGCGGCGTAATTGGTTCCTGTGCCGGATGAATTGGTATTCCATCCGCTAAAAATAAAACCGCTTCTGATAAGTCCGTTCCCGCTTGGCAGCGTTATGATAGTGCCAGAAGCACCGGTTGAAGACGGAATCGTACCGGTGCCGTTATTGCTGTTAAATGAAACAGTATATGTTACCGGAACAGTCGGTCTTGTGCCAGTGGAATTATACGCTATTCCAAAAGTGCCGGTCGAGGAACTTCCATTATTGAACGTATACCCGTTTACTTTGATTTTTACCACACCGCTTGAACTTGCCCTGAAAGACTGAGATGTCGAATATCCTGAATCAACCGCTTCAAATATCCTTGTACCATTGCTGTAATAAGCTGAAACTACGACATCCGCTGTTTTTGTAGAATTGCCGCTATCAGAGTCATTCCACCATATATAATAATATGTCCCGTTGATTACATTGATTGAATACCAGACATTTCTTTTATCCGAGGTAATTTCGCCGTTAACCCATGTATTGCTATTTAACTGTATCGGAGATGATTCCGTACCGTCGCCGTTGTTTCCGCCGTTGTTGTTTCCACCGTTGGGTACGGCTACTTTTCCGGCTTCTCCAAGAGTTAACGCGGTTTGCGACAGTAACGTAAGCGCGCTGCCGTTAAAATTAAAAATGTATACGCGGGCGGCGCTAAATTCCGTTACACTCGAGGGAAAATCCACAGGATCAACTGTATTTTTTCTGAGCGAATAACCTGAAACAGTCCCCGGCGTGATTTTATACAATCCGGTTTCTCCGCCGTTTAATATTGTCGAATCAATCCCTTCCAAAAACACTTCAGAATTGCCCTTCCTTAATGTTAATGATGAAGTGCCGTTGTTTTGAATTTTTATATACGCGTTACTTGTCAGTTGCGTGTCCGGGTTTTTATCACTTATATCTTTAAGGGAAGGAACAGTTAATGTAGTGATTTTATTCTGATCTACTCTTGAAATAAAACCAGCCCCTTCATAAGGAAGTGATAAATCTTCAAGTTCTATTTGATAAGTCGGATAAAATTGTGCGCCGCTTGTATTTGGAGCGAACGGAATCGGGTCGGACTGGCTTCCGGCAGGAACTTCCACAATTTCTACATATCTTGCGCTGTCACTGTATAAACTTACTGCAAAGGCGTTATTATTGTTGTTAAATTTTACATACGTGCCGCCGTCAGGCGAAGTGGCTGGATCATCAGTAAACCATTTGCTGATATCAATAGGATTATTGGGATCGGGATCAGGATCTTCGCAAGAGACAAAAAACAACGTAAATAACACAAAAAAACAGAGCGTAAAGCTTGTTATACGTTTCATAAGTCTAACCTCTCTAAACTGCGCAAGCGGCGCTTTTATCGAAGAGGCTGACCAAAAGTTTTTTTGGACAGTCTCTTAAACCTTTAAAAAACCTTCCCGGTTATACCGGGAAGGTGAAATTGTTAATTAGCGTAAAAAGTTTCAGCATCTTCTTCAGTTACTGTTGTCGCAAAATTAGAAGCTTCATTACCTATTGTAATTTTATATACTTTATTATTTTCCATTAACAAACTTTGAGTAACATATTTTGGCGAAGTCCATGCAATGGATCTAAAGTTTATATTATTTACGTTAGCATTCTCTACTAACCCGGAGAATAAACTGTAATCCCCGTTCATAAGGGCAAAATCATCTGCCGCTTCCGCTCCGTTTGAAAGCTGTACACCGCCGTTATATACCCTGACTGTTTTTCCGCTGTTATTTGTAAAAAAGACCGTCGGCTTTATTTTCGAACTGGGAATTTTTTGCTCGCCTATGTCGGTTGTAAATGTAAGATTAGGAGTAGTAGAACGAATGATAACCGTATCCGCCTCGCTTATAACGTCACTTTCAGCCAAAGCAATAACATTACCTTGATATTTCAATTCCCTGTAAAAATGAGGAACAAAATCGTAGGTTGCACCTATTTGTACCGGAATCAATACGCGCTTGGCGTTAGGTGCCGCTACCGCGAATATTTCCCCTGACTGATTCGCTTCCTTAAAAGAAACCCAATAGTTGGTATTGTTGTTTATAATCCATTTACCTCCGCCGCCCAAACTGGATGGGCTTACAGCCATGGAATAAGGCTGTGTTCTGGAAAAATAGGTTAGATCACTGTAGCGTTCGGCTTGGTCACCTTTTTCTTCCCATGTTTTCTTGTCTACCGCCACGATTGTATAGAATTTCTGTTCCGGCAGAGTTACCTTGATTGAATCCAAACTGCCCACAGTACCAATATAATTGGCTCCGCTTACATCACTTGTAAACAACAATACCGGTGAATTGATAGAATTCCTAATTTGCAATGTTCCGGCTGGATTCTTTCTTCCATCGGGATAATTGTAGAAATCCTTGTACTTTTCTGGTACATCCGTGCCATTGCCATTGTCATCCTTATTGCTGTTATCGACGAATACTGCGCAACTGGACGCAAGAACCATTAACATTACCGTTAAGACTAAAAACTTTGCGAGAATCTTTTTCATTTTTTCTCTCCTGTTAAAATTTATATAACCGGACAAAATATCCGATTTTTCTGCCGGTTTTAAAATAAAACCGAAAAGAAACTTAATAAAATATGATTTCCTATATTGTTAGATATTGTTATCATACCTCCCAATATGAATCATATTACAAATTCAATGGCGAGTGTTAATATTACACTTCACCACTAGTTAATATATCGCAAAAAAACAATGTTGTCAATTTTATTTACCCCTTTTTTGAACGTTTTTTGTATTTTGTAACGTCCAAAACAAATAAACCAATAAACAGCATGAAAAGTTACATAATTTGGTAAGATTTCTCAGATAAAGATTAGGGACAGGGCGAGCGGGGATTTAACCACGGAGAAAGACGGATTTTCGGACATAAACTCCGTGGTTTTATTCTTACGTCTTGGACATCCCATTACATAAATACTATTCCATTTTTAATAAAATACTGCAAATAAATATAATAAAAGAAGTTGTAAAATTTACGGCTTTCTGTCAGCTTTTTCGCAGATTGATATATACATACACTTAAGTAACTTGATATTACACTAATATGTCTTTTTCAGACAAAGTCACCGAAAATAAAAAGGTGGCTGAAATGTGCATGAAATTAGGGGCGTATAATGCCGGCGCTTCTCGCGCGTACTATTCAGCATTTCTACATATCAAATCTTTTTTGAAAAGAAATGAATCTTAATTTAATAAAAGAGAACTCAAAAAACGATAAAGAAAGTTTACAATAATGTTATTTCATGCTAAACTGCCTTCATGACAGCCGATGAATTACGTTCCAAGTATATCAATTTTTTCGTTTCCAAAGGACACGCCCAAATACAGGGCAAGTCGCTTTTGCCGGAAAATGACCCTACGGTGCTTTTTACTACGGCGGGAATGCATCCGCTTGTTCCGTATCTTTTGGGGCAGGAACACCCGGCGGGCAAGAGGCTTGTGGATTTTCAGAAGTGCGTACGCACGGGGGATATTGACTGTGTGGGAGACGCGAGCCACCTGACATTTTTTGAAATGTTGGGCAACTGGTCTTTGGGAGACTACTTTAAAGAAGAAGCGATTAAAATGAGTTTTGAATTTTTAACTTCCCCGCAGTGGCTTAATATACCGATTGAAAAATTGGGGGTGACTGTTTTTAAGGGCGAAGGGGAAGTTCCTAAGGACGATGAATCGGCGGCTATTTGGAAGAAATTGGGCATTCCCGAAAACCGGATTGCCTATTTGCCCAGGGAAGATAACTGGTGGGGACCGGCGGGAACTACAGGGCCGTGCGGCCCGGATACCGAAATGTTCTATTATATTGGAGACTCTCCTTGCAATCCCGATTGCAAGCCGGGATGCTCCTGTAAAAAATGGCTGGAAATCTGGAACGACGTTTTTATGCAGTACAACAAAAATTCCGGCGGCGCTTATGAACCGCTTGCCAGAAAGTGCGTTGATACGGGCATGGGCATTGAAAGAACAGTTACAGTCCTTAACGGAAAGGCAAGCGTTTACGACACTGTAATTTTTGAGCCTATCATCTCTGCGATTGAAAAAGCGTCCGGCAGTAAATATTCAAGCGGCGCCAATATTGATATTGATCGTTCAATACGGATAGTCGCCGATCACGCGCGCTCGGCGACTTTTATTTTAGGCGATCCAAAAGCGGTAAGCCCCTCCAATGTGGGAGCCGGTTATGTTCTGCGACGGCTTATACGCCGAGCGGTTAGGCATGGGAGAAAATTAACCTCCTCTGGAATAAGCCTTTGGAATATCGCGGAAGTTGTCGTAGAACAATTTAAGGGGTCATACCCGGAGCTTGAAGAAAACAGATCATTCATTAAAAATGAGCTTAATAAAGAAGAAGAAAAATTCATGGAAACCTTGCAGAAGGGCGAACATGAGTTTGAAAAAATCCTTCCCAATTTGCTCAAAGATCCGCGAAAAATCATGTCGGGGCGGCTGGCTTTCAAACTATATGACACTTATGGCTTTCCAATCGAACTTACTGAAGAACTTGCCGCAGAACACGGAATGACCGTAAATCGCGATGAATTTGACGAGGCTTTTAAAAAACATCAGGAACTTTCCCGATCCCAAAGCGGGCAGGCTTTTAAGGGCGGCTTGGGAGATCAGGGCGAGATGGCGGTAAAGTACCACACCGCCACCCACCTTTTGCACAAGGCGCTAAGGTCAATCCTGGGGGATCATGTCGCCCAGAAAGGGAGTAATATCACCGCTGAGCGCCTTAGGTTCGATTTTGCCCATGACGCGCCTATGACTGCCGAAGAAATTAAAAAAGTGGAAGACATTGTAAACGAGCAGATAAAGAAAGACCTGACTGTTTTTATGGAGACAATGGCTCTTGAAGAGGCAAAAGCGAGGGGAGCTATTGCCCTTTTTGGAGAAAAATACGAATCGCAGGTAAAAGTCTACACTATCGGCAACTCAGTATCGGAATATTTTTCCAAAGAAGTCTGCGGCGGCCCCCATGTGGAAAAAATAGGCGTTCTTGGCACGTTTAAGATACAAAAAGAGCAATCTTCTTCCGCTGGAATACGCCGGATTAGGGCTGTTTTACTGTAAAGGAGATATCCAAGAAGAATTTTAAACCACGGAGGACACGGAGTTTCACGGAGTTTTGGTACGAAAATCTTCTCTTCCTCCGTGTACTCCGTGGTTATTTTCTTACTTTTTAGACATCTTCTATCGTAAGAACTTAAAAAATCAACGGTTTTTTTTATTCCCCTATAACCTTATTATTTACTATTTGTTTATATATGTGTTATATTAACTTATAAGGACAACTTATGAAACAGATTTTATTTTTATTATTGGCGATTTTTATAGCAATACCGGCTTTTTCTCAGTCGGCTTTACAGCCAGCGGCAACTATAAATTTGACAAAAACCGAGGCTATTACCGTTGGACAGCTCCGTACGGAAGTGGAACGGATGGAAAAAGCCTCAGGTAAGACATTAAGCAAAGCCGAACGGCTTCAGGTTTTGGATGTAATAATCAATGAAAGGCTGGTTTTACAAGCCGCCGAGCGTGACAGAATAGTAGTTACGGAAAACGAAATAAACCAGCAAATGCAGCAGTTGCGAAGCGCCCTTGCCCAACAGCTTGGCCGCCAGCCTACGGAAGCGGAATTCGCGCAGGCTATTAAAAAAGAAAGCGGTCTTGACGTGCAAGCTTTCAGGGAACAGCTTCGCAAACAATTTATCGTTCAAAAGTACCTCATGGCGAAAAAGGGAGATATAATTAACGGCGTTAAAATTCCGACTGATGAAGAAATTTTATCCGAATATACCCTTATGAAAAACGAACTTGTGCGCCCTGAAACAATCCGTTGCACAGTGATACAAATCGCATACGGCGCTGACGCCGCGTCCAGAACAAAAGCAAAAAATCTCGCGGACTCTCTTTTAAAAGAAATAAACAATGATCCGGCAAAGTTTGACGAAGTCGCCCAGAGGAGCGTTACCCCAAACTCAGGCTATCAGGCGGGAGACGCGGGTTATCTTCCAAGAAATCAGGAGGCCAGAAACCTTTTAGGGCAAAACTTTATGGATATCGCTTTCAACTTAAAACAAGGGCAAGTGTCCAGATTAATCGAGGGCAAAGACGCTTATCAGATTATTAAGGTGACTGAAAATTACGCTGGAAAACAGCTTGAGCTGACTGACATTTTACAATTTGGAACAAGAATAACGGTTAGGGATTATATAGGGCAAGGTTTGTTAAGTCAAAGACAGCAGGCGGCGTTAAAACAGGCAAGCGAAGAATTAGTAAAGGAATTAAGAGCGGGTAAAACATTCCAAATATACGAAAACAATATAAATTGGTAGAAAAATGGCATCCAGGCGGAAGAGCCGTATTTTAGCGTTTCAAGCCCTTTATTCATGGGAATCCAACAGAGTCCCTACGGAAGAGCTTATGGCTTTCGCGTGGCTTGATGAAAAAAAATTAAAATCCCTTGATGAAGGAACAGCCGTTTTTTCAAGAATGTTAATCGCGGGCTCTATTGAAAATATAAAAATTATTGACGAGACGATAAAAAAACATTTGCAAAATTGGGATATAACGCGCTTAAACCGCGTTGACCTCGCTATATTACGGATGTCGGTGTATACGTTGATGTTTCAAAAAGACATATCCCCTTCCATTGTCATAGACGAAGCTATCGGCATTTGCCTGGAATACGGCTCGGACGACTCCTACAAATTTGTAAACGGCGTCCTTGACAGTATTCGCATAACGCTTGGGGAAAATTCCCCGCCTGAGAAATTATCATGAGCGAAACGCGCGGCTATCATAAACATTTGCGCGTAACTCTGCTTGCGGGCCTGATACTTTTAATTATAGCGTTAGGCGCGTTAATTTTTCTTTATTTCAACGAAAGAAGCGAATGGAAAGGAAGCCGCAAGCAGGACAGCTTTTTAAGCATTCTGCGCGATTATGACGTAATGGCAAGCGAATTTTTCGGGACTCAAAGAGAGTATGACCGCCTTCACCGCGAACTTGACAAGTTGGAAAAAAAGGCAATAAGCGTTGAATCGTGGCTTTCTATCCTTAAACGGCGGAGGATTCTTGCAAAAAATCACCAGCCGTCGGAAGAAATTTACCGCTCTTCCATAAATAAAGCGCTAAAAGCATATCCCAAATCGGAGCCTGTTATCGCGGTCGCCGCCGCCGCTCTTATAAAAAATTCCGCCGTCACAAGGGAAATTGACAGCCAACTCCGCGACTGGCTGCCGTTTATAACAGACCCCTCTTATAACGAACTGCGTCTTTCTTTACATGTGCTGCTTGGAGACTTTAATTCCCCGCGAAAAGCCCATTTGTTACCTGAAAATCTATTCGCCGACGGAACTGAATCAGTAGCCGTTAATTTGGCAATTTTAAAAGTTCTTCGCGCCGATTACCACGGCGCTGCCTCCGATATACAGACGCTGTTGAACAGTGAGCCTTCATTACCGACAATACGTTTCGCGGCGGAGTACAATTACGATTTTGGGGATCTTCTGCGGAGCGCGGAACTGTTCGCCCTATTAAACACCAACGACGCGATGCTCCGCCAGGCTGACGCGCTGTACCTTGCCGGTTTTCCGCAAAACGCAATGTCAATCTGGCTGATACTGGCGAATATTCAAAATGAACTGAGCCTTTACAACCTTGCCGTAACTTCAGAGGACGGCGATTTGGCGGCTGGTTATTTGGAACAGCTTGTAAATATTGAATCGTCCGTATCAGACAGCCGTCAATTTGGCATTATCCGTTACAGCCGCCTTTTTGACAACGCGAAGGCGCTTGCGCTATTAAGGAGCGATAAAAACTTTTCTCCCAATGATTATCCGTACATTGACCTTGAAACTTGCAAGCGTCTTATACAGGGACAGAATCCGGGCTTTCAAATAGCCCAAGCATGGCTTCTTTTGGAACGCCATGAAAAAAACAGAGACCTTTACCAATGGGCATGCCGTCTTTTCTTTTTCCAGCGCGGTTATGACGAGGCGTTGATTCTTCTTAACCGCATTGATCAGCTTCAAATTAATGAGAAATGGGTTGATGTTTATAAAGCCTTATATTTAATGGTAAAAGGAAAACTTGACGCGGCGGAAGAACTTCTGCGCCCGTTGCTTTTTCAAGAACCCGATTGGTATGATTTCGCGAA
>NZ_BDHE01000483.1:0-94675 GCF_054786175.1 Treponema sp. R8-4-B8 | reverse complement strand
TAGGGATCTTTACGAAATAAGCTGTCCTGAAATTGACTGGTTTGTAAAACGGGCGCAGGAAATTGAAGGGGCGGCAGGTTCAAGAATGATCGGCAGCGGTTTTGGCGGATGCACGTACACTATTATCCGCAGAGAGCTTGTCGAAGAATTTAAAAGGCGGCTTGAAGATTACGAGCGGATTTTCGGGTTTAGGCCAGTGATTTACGAAGTTAAATTGGCTACAAGGGCAAGGGTAATATCCGAGCCGGTTGTCGAAACTAGGCGCAGCATCGCGACTACAACTGGTTCCCGTACTGTACGCAAGAGGGTTTATGCGAATACTGCTGACAAATGACGACGGAATTTCCTCCGCGGGGATAAGGCTGCTCGAGAAAGCTTTACGCAACGCGGGGCATAGGGTTTTTACGGTCGCTCCTCATCATAACCGTTCAGGCTGTTCTCATTCCATTGAATTTTTAAAGGGCCCTTTAAGGTTATCGGAGATTGAGGAAGACACATGGTCGTGTTCAGGCACGCCCGTGGATTGCGTTATAACCGCCCTTTTGGGAGGAATTCCGGAAATCTGCATTTCTACCGAAGGAACCGCGCTCAATATGGAAAGAGCGCCTGATCTCATTTTGTCCGGGATTAACGCTGGCGCGAATTTGGGGACTGATATTGTCTATTCGGGAACCTGCCGCCCCTTCAATTTCCTGCGCCCGTTTTACAAACCAGTCAATTTCAGGACAGCTTATTTCGTAAAGATCCCTAAGGCTCTCATGGGAATGGTATATTATTTTCGCGAATGAAGCCAGATCGGAGCGTTCTAGCGCGTCAGCCGCGTCATTCACCCTGCGTATTTCCTCGACAATGTGCATGCACCTGCGCCTGATCTGCTCTGGAAAGTTTCCGATAACTTCAAGAAGATCGCCTGAAGCGTAATCTTTAAAATCCGCGCCGTCGTTTTTTTGCGAAAGAAGCTCAAGCCCTTTTAAAATATCATTCTGCCGCGACGCGATTTCTCTTTCAGCGCCAATTCTGGGAACGCGGGAATCAACAAGTATGAAACGAAAATTGGCAAACGGCGATTTTATCAGTTTTACATTGGGGAGCGGCGTTTTATTGTCGCCTATCGCGCTTGCATCCGCCGTTTTAATGGCGGATACGTCATTTTTAGACGAATCAAAAAATAAAAATTGATCTTTGCGCGCTAAAAAACAGACAAGATAATCCGCAAGCTCCGCGCGTTCGCCAAAAATTTTTTCATGCGCTTCTTTTAATTTACGCGCGAAATCTTCATCGTTTATTTGAACGCGCAAAAGGCCTCTAAGCGCAGTTGCGGCGGCTGTTTCTATAGCGATTGAAGACGCAAGTCCGATATTTTGGGGAATATCGCCGCAAAAAGAGAAATTAAGCCCCTTCATCGGGTAACCTAACTCGATAAAAAGGTAAATTGCGGGCTTTAAATAGTTAGCCCAGCGATCTTCGCGCCTGAATTTCAAGCTGACAACAGTGGTTCTCTTGCGCTCACCGATATCCGCGGCAAAAAAACGGAAAGATTTGTCTTTTCTTGGGCTTACGGCAAGATGAATATACCGATCCACCGCCGCGGAAAGGAAAATTCCCGATTTTGGATCGCCCTGCCCGCCTAAAAAGTGAATTCTCCCCGGAGATTCCGCGAAAACAACAGGAGTTGATCGGTCTTTTTCGAGATCATATTCTTTTCGGTGAATTTGACCGATGTTAAGCATGAAATCCTCTCTTTTTGCTTTGACTCATTTTATCAGTAAATATCGCTAATTTCAATGGCGGGTATTTTGAAAATATGGGGAATTTACCGAAAGAATTTCTCACAAAGAACACAAAGGAACAAAGATCACGAAAGGGAAGAGGGGGAATGGGGAAATTAGCAGTGAGCAGTGAGCAGTGAGCAATTTCGTTGTTTGCGGGCGCGGTCTTTTGGCAAGCTGATATGCTTGCTAATTTCGCTCTTTGGTCACTTCGACAAGCTCAGTGACCCACGCATTGCTCACTGCTCACTGCTCACTGCTCACTGCTCACTGCCTCAGTCCATCATCACAAACGCCGCCCAATAAAAGGGCATCGGGTACTTGGCGCGGACTTTTTTCTGCGCTTCTTTAAACGCCTCCTGCCTGCTCTTTCCTGAGATTAGCCATTCATTGTAAAAAGTGCTCATCAATAGCGCGGTGGCGGCGTCGTCCACTTCCCACAGGCTCATTATTAGGGTCTCCACTCCAGCCAGTTTGAAGGCGCGTTGTAAGCCGAAAACTCCTTCGCCGTTTTTTACGTCACCTAAACCGGTTTGGCAGGCGGACAGCACTACCAATTTTGCGCCTAACAGGTTCATGCCGGCGATTTTTGCCGCGGTTAGAATTCCGCTCTCAACGCCTGCTACTGGCTCATTTGTCCACGCGTGATTGCCGCCAGCCAATAAAATCCCCGAGCGCAACAGCGGATTGTCTATTGGTTTTAATGCGCCGCTGCTTTGCTGTTGCTGCCCATCATCGTTTTTGCGTTCAGGGTCGGGAAGAAAGAAGCCGTGGGTAGCCAAATGAATTAACCCTGTTTTTTTGCCGCTCAACTGTCTGAAAGATTCTTCGTTGCCCATGCTGCCCTGATACATGGTATTGGCTATCTTTTTTTTATTTAAATAGCCTTGTATATTTTGCACTTCAACACGAGTTGCGGGTAGTGGGATCCACGCCGCGCCACGAGTTACGCCTTCGGGCGAAGCGAAAGAAATAGCGGGCGTGGCGGTTTCTGTATGGTATGATTGCGCCGCCGCTTTCATGGCGTTTTCGTCGGCGTTATAATCAAGCCCGCCGTACAGAACCGCCGACGTTATTTGCGCCGTCTCTTTTTTACTTCGTGAAAGATGTACGACTTCGCTTGTGCTTGACACCAGATTCAGATTGTATCTGTCAGTCAGGCGTTTATTGTAGGAATCGTCTACAGGCAGGGCGTTAAACGCTATCTTGTACAGCAGCCCCGAAGGCGAGTAATAAACCGTTGTAACTCCTTTTAATTCCTGTTCCAGAGGTTTCCATACATATTCAAACAACTCCAGTCCGTTGGCGTTGTAAAGGATACGCGCCTGCTGTTCAGAGCTTCTTCCTTCAGCTTTGTCCAGTATTTCTCTCAGGTCGCCCTCCTTGCACAGAAGAACCCACACTGGCGCCTTGCTGTCCTTTTTTATCACAAGCGCCGCGTATTGAACCGTATCCGTCAATTTTTTGTCGTAAATCCTGAAAGACACAAACTCAATGGCGGCTTCGTTCTTTTGCAGGCTTTTTTGTATGGTTTGCCAGTTAATAGCCAAATCCGTTTTTAAATCCCTAAAAGCGGCGGAGGATTGGGTGAGCGATTTGTCCAGCGCTTCTGCTTGGGTCTCAAGACTCTTGATATACTCTTCGTTGCCGCCGCTTTGCCTCAACGCGCTGATCTGCTGGTGCAAACCGCCTAATTCTTCAAATTGGGCGATTAGGGCCTGGTCGCCAGAAGCGTATATCGCGTCACGCACGGCGTTAGCGGTACGGAGCAGTATGCCTTTGGAGAACAGGGCGGTTTCGTAATTAAGGATATTGCTTTCGGGGACAGGGTTGTAGAAGGAGAGGGAATAGGCGTATTCAAAAAACCTTGAATTAGCGTTCCAATAAGCGTCTCGCTGGTGTTCAGTTTGGAAGGAGAAATTTCTATTAACAATGCCAATATTTATTTTAATGTGTTCCTGTTTATACGCAAGCGCCTTCGCATATTCTTTCTTGCTCAAATACAGCGTATACAAATTATTAAGTGATGAGGCATAATAGGGATGCTCTTTACCCAGCGCCTTTTCCCTGATGGCTGCCGCCTCCAGATAATAGCTTTCCGCTTTGGCATAATCGCCTATTCTGTAATACAGAACTCCCAAGTTGTTTAACGATGTGGCATAAGAGGGATGCTCTTTACCCAGTGTCTTTTCCCAGATGGCTGCCGCCTCCAGATGATAGTGCTCCGCTTTGGCGTAATCGCCCATGCTGGCATACAGAGTTCCTAAGTTGTTTAACAACGTGGCATAAGAGGGATGTTCCTTGCCCAGCGCCTTTTCATATATTGCCATCGCCTCCAGATAATAACGTTCCGCTTTGGCGTAATCGCCCATCTCCCAATACAGCGCTCCCAAGCCTATTAACGACCCGGCATAAGAGGGATGTTCCTTGCCCAGCGCCTTTTCATATATTGCCATCGCCTCCAGATAATAACGTTCCGCTTTGGCATAATCGCCCAAGCTTCGATATAATTCACCTATGCTGAATAACGACCCTGCATAATCGGGATGCTCTTTACCAAGCGCCTTTTCACGGATTGCTGCCGCCTCCAGCTCATAGCGTTCCACTTTGGCGTAATCGCCCATGCTGGAATACAGCGATCCCAGGTTGTCTAACAAGGTGGCATAATAGGGATGCTCTTTACCCAGCGTTTTTTCATATATGGCTGCCGCATCTAGAAAATAACGTTCAGCTTTGGCATAATCGCCCATGCTTTGATATAAATTACCCATGCTGATTAACGACGTGGCATAATCGAGATGATCTTTACCAAGCGCCTTTTCACGGATGGCAAGCGCCTCCAGATGATAGCGTTCTGCTTTGGCATAATCGCCCATGCTTTTATATAATTTACCCAAGCTGAATAACGACGTGGCATAATCGGGATGCTCTTTACCAAGCGCCTTTTCATAGATGGCTGCCGCTTCCAAATCATAGCGTTCCGCTTTGGCATAATCGCCCATTTCCAAATATAGCGCTCCCAAGTTGCCTAACGATGTGGCATAATCGGGATGCTCTTTACCCAGCGCCTTTTCAAAGATGGCTGCCACCTCCAGATAATAGAATTCCGCTTTGGCGTAATCGCCCATAGCGTCATATAGCCATCCCCTGTTGTTTAACGTCTTGGCATATTCGGGATGCTCTTTACCCAGCGCTTTCTCAAATATGGCTGCGGCCTCCAGATAATATTGTTCTGCGATAGCATAGTTTCCATTATCACCATACGCATAAGCCAAACAAAACAAAGGTATGTATTGTGGGGCTGAAATATTGGGGGCAATCTCTTTAAGGGCGGTTACTATGCCGCTGTAAAAAGTTATTCTGTCTTCAATACTTTTTCCCGTTTCGTCATATTCGTTAAATAGGGTCAACTGTTGTTCAATCTGCGTATAGTTATCCGCTATGCTTTCCCACAAGGAGCCGGTTCTGAAATTTACAAGGTCATCGTCCTTGCTCATCCATTCAAAATCGTAATAGCCCAGGGCAAGGGCTTTATACATTTCCGCCTCGGCTTTTTCTATTTCTCCTTTTAGTGAATATATACAGGCAAAATTATAATAAACACTACTATCCGAACTGCCCCGTTTTTCCGCCTCCGTCAGCCAAAACAGCGCATTGGTAAATGCAGGCCTATCTTCATGTGTATATAAATTACCCAACTGCTCGATAGGCCACAGTTCTCCCGGTTTAAGCTCATGCATACGCATAAGCAGGGGTATGGCGGCTGAATTATCGCTTTTTTCAATATACGTGTTTGCCTGTTCAGTCAATGTGCCATACCCATCATGGGTAGCCCTTTCCTCGGCGATTCCCTTTGCAAAAACAGCCCCCCACGCGCACACCGCCAACACGGCGGCTATTAGCAAAATCTTTAGTCTCATTACCCTACTCCTGTCAAATATTATACCAAAAAGTTCTCACACGTTAAATAGACGCACGGCGTCAAGCCGTGTAGATGAATAATGCCGCACAACGTAGCACCAATAAAGGCCGCTGTCTGTAATTAAGGCAAGGCGGCCTTTAGGCTGCCGCCAGTGCGCAGAACACTAAGAGACAAAGAACACAAAGAGGGAATAAAGGTTTTTGATCGTTATCTTATCGTGAAGCCCGCGCATAACCTTCGGACAAAAATTCCCTTTTTTCTTACTTTGTGATCTTTGTACCTTTGTGCTCTTTGTGTGAACCTCTTTCGTAAAAACTATTCAGTAAAAACTATTCAGAATAGCGCTTCATTAATATATTTCATTTATTTTCTCTATGGAAAGACCTGTAATTTCATGCACAAATTCAGACGTTGAACCTTTTGCAAGCAAATTTTTCGCTATTATTAACTTTTCTTTTTCCATGCCTATTTCTTCGCCTTCTTCACGGGCTTCTTCTCTGACAACTCTCATTTCCACTTCAGGGTCATATTCACCGTACAGCATATTCAATACCTCCGAACCATTCTTTCTTAAAAAATCCTTCAGAATATTATTCTTTATACAATAGTTTATCGCGGATTTGAACGCTTTATCAAGTATTTTTTTCTTTTCGTTTTTATCAGGATACTTCCGTTGATACTCTTTTTGATACTCACGTATCTTGTCAATAAACTGGCTGTAATTGTCAAGCGTTTTGCTTTTGTTTAATATTCCCTGATTATGTCCCTTATTGATATTGTAAACCTGCACCACCAGTTCCAACGGCAAATCAATCTTTATTTTGTCAGTTTTTATAAAAGCGTCTGAAAGCCTTAATTCTTTGTAATCGGGATATGGGTCTGTACCGTTGTACAGAACGATAAACTCCGGCTTTGGAATTTTTTCGAGCCTCCTTTTGAATTTGTCTTCGGGAACCGTTATCACTTCATACAGTTTTTCAACGTACATCAGGCACCGCAGCGGCATGTTTTCGTTAATGGTTGACTGGTGCTCAATCAAAACAATGAGCCGCTTGTCGAGTAAAAATGAAATGTCGTTTCTCTGCCTCCTGAAAAGTACGTCTGAAAGCGTGTTAATGTCGATAGGCACGTCAGGCGGAAGGGCAACGCCCTTTATCGCCGAATAAAGTTCCCTTAAAAGAGCCGGATTACTGAAAAGGAACGTAAAAACGGTGTCCTTGTGTTTTTCGTTGGCATTTTCCATAAATGTCCTCCATAAAAAGATTTGTAGTTGACCGCCGCAAGACGGTTGCCGTTAAAACAGCTTAAAAACTACATACCCTATATGGGTGCGGACTTGCCATTTTGCTTGACCGTTTTTGAATTTTTTTTGAAAAAATTTCACACAAAGGCCACTAAGAAAGAGAAGAACACAAAGGGGGGAAAAATTGAAGAAGAATCTCTCGCAGAGGCGCAGAGGAAGAAGGGAATAGGGAAAATAGCAGTGAGCAGTGAGCAATTTCGTTGTTTGAGGGCGTGGTCTTGGCAAGACGCTATGCTTGCTAATTTCGCTCTTTGGTCACTTCGACAAGCTCAGTGACCACGCGTTTCTCACTGCTCACTGCTCACTGCTCACTGCTCATTGCTCACTGCTCACTGCTCACTGCCTCAGTCCATCATTACAAACGCCGCCCAATAAAAGGGCGCGGGGTACTTGGCGCGGACTTTTTTCTGCGCTTCTTTGAAGGCTTCCTGTCTGCTCTTTCCTGAAATTAGCCATTCATTGTAAAAGGTACTCATCAGTAACGCGGTGGCTTTATCGTCCACTTCCCACAGGCTCATTATTAGGGTTTCAACTCCGGCAAGTTTGAAAGCGCGTTGTAAGCCGAAAACTCCTTCGCCGTTGTTTATGTCTCCTAAGCCGGTTTGGCACGCGGACATTACAACTAATTTTGTTCCAAAAAGATTCATGCCGGCGATTTTGTCCGCGGTAAGGATGCCGGTATCCACGCCTTCTACCGGGTTATTTGTCCACGCGTGGTTGCCGCCAGCCAATAAAATCCCAGAGCGCAGGAGAGGGTTATCCGCCGGTTTTAACACGCCGCCGCGCTGCTGCTGTTCAGCGTCGTCATGTCTGCGCTGAGCGTCAGGTAGAAAAAATCCGTGCGTGGCAAGGTGAATTAAACCTGTTTTTTTGCCGCTTAACTGTTTAAAGGACTCCTCATTGCCCATGCTGTCCTGGTAGAGAGTGTTGGGTATCTTTTTTTTCTTTAAATAACCTTGTATATTTTGAACTTCTTTCCGCGTCGCCGGCAACGGAACCCACGCGCCGCCTCTTGTTACCGTGGCGGGCGGAGCGGAAGCTGTAGCGATTCTAGTTTCATCTTTTTTAAAGGGGCTTGCGGCGGCGCGCATTTTTTTCGCGTCCGCGTTGTAATCAAGGCCTCCGTATAAAACAGCCGACGTAATCTGCGTTGTTTCCGTCTTGCTTCGGGAAAGACGCGTAACTTCACGCGTGCTGGATACAAGATTTAAATTGTATTTATCGGCAAGCCGTACTTCAAAGGAATCGTCTACTGGCAGGGCGTTAAACGCTATCTTATGCAGAAGTCCCGAAGGCGAGTAATAAACGGTTTTAACGCCGGTTAATTCCTTTTCCAGAGGCTCCCACAGGGCATAGAATAATTTTAAACCGTTAGCGCTGTAAATAATTCTGGCCTGTTCGCTTGAACTTCTTCCTTCTGCTTTGTTAAGCACCTCACGCAGATCATCTTCATCGCATAACGGAACCCAGATGGGGGCGTTGCTGTCAGGTTTTAATACAAGCGCGGCAAATTGAATTTTATCAGTCCATTTTTTGTCGTAAACCTGAAAACTGACAAATTCAACCGCGGCTTCCCCCTGCCGCAAGCCGCTTTTAACGTCCTGCCACTGTAAAGCCATGTCGGCTTTTAAGTCGCGGAAAGCGGCGGAAGCGACGGTAAGCGCTTTGTCAAGAGCGTCTGCCTGTTCTTCAAGAGCGTTTAAGGTTTTTGTATCGGCGCCTTCTTTTTGCTGTAACTGGCTTATCTGTTGACGGAGCGCGAGCAGCCGCTCAAACTGTTCGATTAAGGCTTTATCGCCGGAAGAATAAATCGCCTCACGAACCGCGTTGGTCGTACGCAGAAGAAGCCCTTTTGTAAACAAAGTGTTTGTATAGTTTAAACCGTTCACCGCGTCCACCGGATGTTTCATGGATAGGGAATAGCTTGCTTCAAATAACGATAATATCGTTTGCACGAATAAACCCCGCTGCCCTTGTGACATAAAAGAAAAATTACGATTTATCATGTCTATTCCTAGCGAACACAGTTCTTTATTAAAGGTTTCAGCTTTGGCGTAATTTCCCATGCTTTGATACAGGACCGCCAGATTACCAAGCGCGCGCGCGTAATCGGTATGGTTCTTGCCATAGACTTGCTCATAAATATTTTTTGATTCCAGATAATAAGATTCAGCCTTCGCGTAGTCACCTTGCGCGTGATACATAAGGCCCAGATTACCTGATACCATCGCGTAAAGAGGGTGTTTTTTGCCGTAAAGCTGTTCAAAAATCGCCCTTGCTTCCAGATAATAAGGTTCAGCCTTTTTATAATCACCTTGATTATCATACAAAATACCCAGACTATTTAACGCTGTCGCGTAAAAAGGATGTTTTTTGCCATAAGCCTGCTCGTAAATATTTTTTGATTCCAGATAAAGAGGCTCCGCTTTGCCATACTCCCCGATATCACAATACAAACCGGCAAGATTAATTAACGCCGCCGCGTATTCGGGATGCGTTTTGCTATAAACCTTCTCATAAACCGCTTTCGCTTCCAGATAGCAAGACTCCGATTTAATATAGTCGCCAAGAGAACGGTACAAGCCGGCAAGATTAATTAATACTGCCGCGTAATCAGCATTTTCCTTGCCAAAAATTTGCTCATAAACAGTTTTTGCTTCCAGATAGCAAGATTCAGCTTTTGCATAGTCATCGATTTGATGATAAAAATAACCCATGTGATCCAATAATTTAGCGTAATCGGGGTCTTTTTTCCCATACAGTTTTTCCAATAAAGTTTTTGCTTCCAGATAATAAGATTCCGCTATAATATAGTTTCCCATATCCGCGTTTAGACTGGCAAAATTATCCAATAAAATCGCATATTCGCGTTCTTTTATGCCGGTTTTTTCATAAATAGTTTTCGCTTCTGAAAAGCAAGCTTCAGCTTTGGCATAGTTTGATGTAACATAATATATGTTACCCAAATCACCTAATGCCGTGGCGTACTCAGTAGAATTCTTTCCATACAGTTTCTCATAAATATTTTTCATCTCCAGATAATAAGGTTCCGCTTTAGTATAGTTTCCAAGTGTTTCATACAGGAACCCGATATTTTCCAATACACTTGCGTATTCTTTATTTTCCTTGCCGGTGACTTTCTCATAAATGTTTTTTGAATCCAACAGATAAGATTCAGCTTTAGCGTAGTCTGAGAGCTTGAGATATATATAACCTAGATTAAATATAGTCAGCGCGTACTCTAGACTGTTTTTGTTATTCGCTTTTTCATAAATTGTTTTCAACTCCAAAAAATACGGCTGTGCTTTAGCATAGTTATCATTTTTCACATAAAAACCGCCCAGATAACCTAATATCTGATAATAATCGGAGTTTTCTTTGCCGAACACGCGCTCATAAATAACTTTAGCTTCTAACAGGGCGGATTCCGCTTTAGCGTAATTCTCGGTATTCACATAAATAACGCCCAGATAAGCTAATATCTCATAATAATCTGCGTTTTCCTTGCCATATACCCTCTCATAAATAACTTTAGCTTCTAACAAGGCGGATTCAGCTTTCGCGTAGTCTTCAATACCTAGATACAATGTGCCTAACCATTTCGCGACCGCCGCGTAATAATAATCTCCCACCCTAATAAAAAGGTCTTTGTTCTTCACCAATAGCGCGACAGCCTCACTGTATTTCTCTTTTTCATGAAGCGCGCTTGCCTGCTCCCAAATTTGATCCGCCTGCCTTTTGAGCGCGTCACTCCCCTGCGGCATCACTTGAGACACGACGACTAATAGCAAAATTACCGTAATAAAGTTTTTCATAAGTTTACTCCTAAAAATATATTCCAAAAACCTCACACAAAGAACACTAAGGAAGAGAAGGACACAAAGGGGGAATCACATCAAATCCAATATCTCCATATAGCACTCTACCGCTTCGTCATAGTCCTGTATTTCCAGATATAACGTGCTCATGTCTTTTAACAACTGGATATAAGAGGGATGAGTCTTGCCAATCGTCTGCGCCATGATAGACTTTACTTCAAGAAGGCATTGCACTGCCTTATCGTAGTTTCCAATTCTTTTATACAGGGAAGCCAAATAATACAGTGGAATATTTCGCAGGGCGGGAATGTGGGGAGCGTTATTTTCAAGATCAATTATTATATTGTCGCATAACGTTGCTTTGTCAAAAATGCCTATTTCACTTTGATCGGAATAAATTTCATTAAACAGGGATAAAATACGCCCAATCTGCATATAATTATCCGATATTCTTTCCCACCAGGAGCTTGTTCTGAAATTTTCAAGATCATCATAAAGGCTCATCCATTCAATATTGATATAACCTAACGCGACTGCCTTGTTCATTTCCGTCACTGAGTTTAGCACATCTCCATCAAGTGAATATACGCAGGCAAGGTAAAAATAAACCATATTAGAGGAGCTTCCCCGTCTTTCCGCCTCATTAAGCCAATAATACGCTTTTGCAAACTCAGGCCTTTCTTCAGGCAAAAGCATATAAAAAATGCCCAATGCTTCTATATTTTCCAACTCCTGCGGCCTAAGCTGATTCATGCGTTCAAGCAGAGGAATAGATGAAGCGAAATTGCCCTCTCCAAGATACGCGATTACTCTTTCATATAACGCGTTATACTCATTAACGGCTCTCTCCTCCTTTATTCCCTTCGCGAAAACTGTCTCTTGCGTAAACACCGCCAATACAGTGATAATTAATAACGCTTTTAATTTCATTTCACTACTCCTGAATTTATTCCAAAGACCTCACACAAAGAACACAAAGGTACAAAGATCACAAAGAGAAGATCAGGGGTTTTTGTCCGTTATCTTATCGTGAAGCTCACATATAGCCTTAGGACAAAAACACTGCTCACTGCTCACTACTAACTGCTCTCTGGTCACTACCCTAGTCCATCATTACAAACGCCGCCCAATAAAACGGCGCCTTGTACTTAGCGCGGACTTTTTTCTGCGCTTCTTTAAATGCCTCTTGCCTGCTCTTTCCTGAAATTAGCCATTCATTGTAAAAAGTGCTCATCAATAACGCGGTTGCCTCATCGCTCACTTCCCACAGGCTCATTATTAGGGTCTCCACTCCAGCCAGTTTGAAGGCGCGTTGTAAGCCGAAAACTCCTTCGCCGTTTTTTACGTCTCCTAAGCCGGTCTGGCAGGCTGATAACACTACCAATTTAGCGCCTAACAGGTTCATACCGGCGATTTTAGCCGCTGTTAAGATGCCGCTCTCCACACCTTCTACTGGCTCATTTGTCCACGCGTGGTTACCGCCAGCCAATAAAATCCCCGAGCGCAACAGCGGATTGTCTATTGGTTTTAACGCGCCGCTGCTTTGCTGTTGCTGCCTGTCATCGGTTGGGCGTTTAGTATCGGGAAGAAAAAAGCCATGAGTAGCCAAATGAATTAACCCTGTTTTTTTGCCGCTTAACTGTCTGAAAGATTCCTCGTTGCCCATGCTGTCTTGAAACAAAGTATTGGCTATCTTTTTTTTCTTTAAATAGCCTTGTATATTCTGTACCTCAACACGCGTTGCCGGTAACGGATCCCACGCCGCGCCTCGCGTTACTCCCTGCGGCGGCACGGAAGAAGCGGCGGACGCAACGGCTTCTTGTTTGAATGATTGCGCCGCCGCTCGCATGGCGGTTTCATCTGCGTTATAATCAAGCCCGCCGTACAGGACCGCCGACGTAATTTGCACTGTCTCTTTCTTATTTCTGGAAACACGCGTAACTTCGCTTGTGCTTGACACCAGATTCAGATTGTATCTGTCAGTCAGGCGTTTTTTAAAAGAATCGTCTATGGGCAGGGCGTTAAACGCTATTTTGTGCAGTAACCCAGAAGGCGAATAATAAATCGTTGTAACGCCTTTTAATTCCTGTTCTAAAGGTTTCCACACGTATTCAAATAACGCTAACCCGTTGGCGTTGTAAAGAATTCGCGCCTGTTGCTCCGGGCTTCTTCCTTCCGCTTTGTCAAGTATTTCTTTCAATTCGCTCTCCTGGCACAAAAGAACCCACACCGGTGCCTTGCAGTCCTTTGTTACCACAAGCGCGGCGTATTGAACAATATCCGTCCATTTTTTGTCGTAAATCCTGAAAGAAACAAATTCAATCGCCGCTTCGTTCTTTTGCAGGCTTTTTTGTATAGTTTGCCAGTTGATAACTAAATCCGCTTTTAATTCCCTAAAAGCTGCGGAGGATTGTGTGAGGGATTTATCAAGCGCTTCGGCTTGGGTCTCAAGGCTCTTTATGTATTCTTCGTTACCGCCTTTTTGTTGTAGTGCGCTAATTTGCTGGCGCAAACCGCCTAATTCTTCAAATTGGGCGATTAAGGCTTGATTGCCAGAAGCGTATATCGCGTCCCGCACTGCGTTAGTAGTACGGAGCAGAAGGCCTTTGGAGAACAGGGCAGTTTCGTAATTAAGGATATTGCTTTCGGGGACGGGGTTGTAGAAGGAGAGGGAATAAGTATTTTCAAAAAAATCTGAGTTAATGTTCCAATAAGCGTCGCGTTGTTGTTCCGTTTGGAAAGAGAAATTTCTATTAACATTGCCAATATTTATTTTAATCTGTTCCTGTTTATACGCAAGCGCCTGCGTGTATTCTTTTTTACTCAAATAAAGCTTATATAAACTATCCAGTGATAAGGCATAAGAGGGATGCTCTTTACCCAGTGCCTTTTCCTTGATGGCTGCCGACTCCAGATAATAGCGTTCTGCTTTGGCATAATCGCCCATGCTGTAATACAGAGACCCCAAATTTTGTAACGACGTGGCATAAGAGGGATGTTCTTTACTAAGCGCCTTTTCTTCAATAGCTATCGTCTCCAGATAATAGCGTTCCGCTTTGGCATAATCGCCCATGCTGTAATACAGAGACCCCAAATTTTGTAACGACGTGGCATAAGAGGGATGCTCTTTACCCAGCGCCTTTTCACGGATTGCTGCCGCCTCCAGATAATAGCGTTCCGCTTTGGCGTAATCGCCCATGCTGTCATACAGCACTCCCAAGTTGTTTAACGCCACGGCATAATCGGGATGCTCTTTACCCAGCGCCTTTTCCAAGATGGCTGCCGCTTCAAGTTTATAGCGTTCCGCTTTTGCGTAATCGCCCATCTCATCATACAGAACTCCCATGTTACTTAATGACGAGGCATAATCGGGATGCTCTTTACCCAGCGCCTTTTCACGGATTGCTGCCGCCTCCAGATAATAGCGTTCCGCTTTGGCGTAATCGCCCATCTCATCATACAGAACTCCCATGTTACTTAATGACGAGGCATAATCGGGATGCTCTTTACCCAGCGCCTTTTCACGGATTGCTGCCGCCTCCAGATAATAGCGTTCCGCTTTGGCGTAATCGCCCATTTTGTAATACAGCCATCCCAAGTTGTTTAACGCCACGGCATAATTGGGATGCTCTTTACCCAGCACCTTTTCAAGAATGGCTGTCGCCTCCAGATAATAACGTTCCGCTTTGGCGTAATCGCCCATCTTGTAATACAACGATCCCATGTTGTTTAACGTTGTGGCATAAGAGGGATGCTCTTTACCCAGCGCCTTTTCCAAGATGGCTATCGCCTCCAGATGATAGCGTTCCGCTTTGGCGTAATCGCCCATCTTGTAATACAACGATCCCATGTTGTTTAACGTTGTGGCATAAGAGGGATGCTCTTTACCCAGCGCCTTTTCCAAGATGGCTATCGCCTCCAGATAATAGCTTTCCGCTTTCTTGTAATCGCCCATTTTGTCATATAATATTCCCAAATAGCTTAACGTATTGGAATAAGAGGGATTCTCTTTACCCAGCGTCTTTTCATAAATTGCTTTCGCTTCAAGAAAACATTCAATAGCTTTGGGATAGTCACCTTGATTGTAGTACTGTACACCTCTGCTATACCATGTTGCCGCGCTTTCCGTCTGCGCAAACCCCGCCCCCTGCACAAACACCGCCAACACAACGGCAATCAGCAAAATCTTCAGCTTCATAATTTTATCCCTAATTTATATAAAAAATATTCCCAAATTTTATCTCGCAAAGGCGCAAAGGCGCAAAGCTCTTGTCCGTCAGCTTTTCGTTATACAAGATATATTTACATAAGCTCCTGTAATATAACAATAATATCACAAACAACAACTTTGCGCCTCTGCGTCTTTGCGAGAGTTCTTCTTTCCAAATATCTCCCACGCACATCCCTCGAACAACAACACTGCTCACTGCTCATTGCTCACTGCTTCACTGTTAATTTCTCCCCTAACCTAAAAAAGAAGGGCTTCCAAACGAAAGCCCTTAATGTTTGCCAATTAAACAAAAACTAGTTAGTCGCTATTTGGAACCTGTTATAAACGCGTCCCCTGTTTTTCACGACAATAATGAAGTTTCCCGTCCATTTGGGAACAAACCTGACATAGCAGTTATCGGAATAACCTTCGTCATAGACAATCAGGTTGCCGTTCTGATCAAAGATATAAAGATCAAGATCGGTATCTCCGTCTCCAACTACAAGAACTTCGGCGAGTTTATTGGCCTCGAACGCGAGCGTATAGGTAACAGTGCCGCCGGCGCCAACTCTATCAACTTGGTAACGGGGGCCGCCTACCGCGCCTCTGGTTTTGCCTTTCATGGCTTTCTCAACCGCGGCGGCATAAGCAAGAACAGTCTTGTCACCAGCCGCCAGTTTCTTGCCGTCAGCTAACAGTTTTTCGGCAGTGTACTCAGGCTTCTCGGCTTTCTTGGTGGCGTCGGCGGTTTCATCTTTCGCGGCGCCTTTAGCGGCCATCGCCTGCGTTTGCGTTTGCGCGATAATTTCCGCGGCGCAAATAAGGGCCGACGCTGAGTCGCTCTTATAGCCGTAACTGGCCAAAGCGTAAGCGGTTTGTAACGCGCTTAAAGCCGGGGTAGCGGGGGTTTCAGCTTCGGGTTTCGCAGCTGTAGTCCCAACTTGGGCAAACAACGGCGCGCTGAGTAAGCACACAAGGACAACGATTAGTAACTTTTTCATCTCTATAACTCCTTCCAACATTTTCTTCCCGCCCTCAAGGGCAGGTTTTTTCCCCTTACGGGTTACCACATCCAACGGATGCATTTTATATATATATAAAAATCGAACTCTGAAAAGGTAACACAAAATTCGATCTTTTTTTACTAATTTTTTTAAATTTGACTTCTCACTAATAAGTTTTATCATTTTTTCAAATTTTATTCAAGTGATTTTTACAAAATTCGTATATTATACATATTATAAAAATATAATACACATATTATATTGATTCAAAAAAGCTTAAAGGTGAGGAAATTATTCAAATCCGCTTATTATCGAGAGGAATTCGCCAACCATATACAATGGAATATCGTAAATAACGCATCCTGAATAATCACTTTGCCCCAAATCAGACATGGAAAAACGAATAGCGATTTGCGGGTGATAAGTATCAATAAATAATTTGAGGCTTTTCGCCTTCAGATTTTTTTCCACCTTTACTTCTATAGGGATAATTTTATTTCCAATCTGAATGATAAAATCCAATTCCGCTTTCGCAATAACGGTTTTCTGTCAGGAGAATTTTTCCATATCAAGCAAGAATATTATTACTTTATTTTGTATATTTGCATTATATTATACTTTTGCACCTTTTTACAGGGAATATTTCAACGTATTAACACCTTTTTGTGGGGAATATATCAACATATTTACACCTTTTTACAGGGAATATATTGGCATTAATAGTCTATAACAAATAAAACATTATTCTAAAATTTTATCTCGCAGAGGCGCAGAGGCGCAAAGTTGTTGTTCGTAGGATCGTCGTTCTTCCTTGAAGATTTGTAGTTAAACTAATATATCTTGATCAATAATGAGTTTTCGGACGAAAACTTTGCGCCTTTGCGCCTCTGCGAGAGGATATTCTTGGGAATAATTAGCTGTTACAAAAAGTACTAGTACGCCTTTTTATAGGGAATCACGGAGACGGCTATCATGGCGATTAGCGTGCAAATATACGGAAAAGCGAGAATAAAGCCGGCGGGTATGTTCCAAAACCCCTGAGCGTAGTTTGAAAAACATTCGGCGAGCGCGAAAACAAACGCGGCTGCAAGGAGGCCTGCCGGTTTTTTTACGCCGAGAAAAATTACGGCAAGGGCGATCCAGCCTTTGCCGGCGGACATTCCAGGGACAAACGCGCCAAGATTGAGGCTTAAAAATGAGCCGCCTATGCCGCAGAAAAAACCGCAAATTAAAAACGCCGCCGTTTGGTAGAATACGGGTTTTATTCCAAGACTTACAAGCGAGTCGGCGCTTTTCTCGCAGGCGCGAAGCCTGTAACCGAATGGGGTTTTATAAATCGCGATGTGCGAAATTACAAGCAGAATAATTCCTAAAGAAGCATACAACATTAACAAGCCGCTTGAATTTTTTATCGTGATTACTCCCTTTGTGCCGAAAAGTTTATCGGAAAGAATTACGCACAATCCGCTTGAAAATAAATTTATCGCAAGCCCGGAAATAAACAAATCAGCGCGAAGTTTAAAAACAGCTAACGAATGTAACGCCGACAAAATTGTTGCCGTCAAAATAGCGGACAGTATGGCGGCGGTTATGCTGCCTGAAAAATGAAATACAGCCAAAGAGCAAAACGCGCCAGATAATAGCAATCCTTCAAGGGCGATGTTTAATGTTCCGGCGAGAGCGGGGAAAAGGCCGCCAAAGGCCGCGAAAAATATCGGGATCATTAAGTTTAACGTGCTTTTAAGAACGGGAAAAATCGCCATTTTATTTTTTCCTCCCGCGCTCAAAAATATTTTTAACGACTGAACTTGTAGATAAAAAGAAAATCACAGCCTGTATAATGTAGGATATTTCATAAGTTACTCCGGTATTCTGCATCGCGATTCTCGCTCCTGTTTCCGTCCACGCTAGGAATAGCGAACAGGGTATCACGGCGAGGGGGGAAAAATTTGCGATTAACGCTACTGTAAGGCCGCTCCAGCCTAATCCTGCGGAAAATTCCTTAATTACGGCATAATGCGTTCCAAGGACGGCGAAGCTTCCCGCAAGTCCGTATAACGCGCCGCTCATCGCCATTGCGATAACTGTGTTTAGTTTTGTGTTTATCCCGCCGTAACGCGCGAACATTTCATTTTTTCCGGCTATTCTGAATTCATAGCCTGTTTTTGTTCTGTAAAGAAAAAAGCGGACTATAAAAACAAAAACAAGAGCGATAAAAATACTTGAGCTTAAATTTGACGGTTTTAAAATTTGGGGAAGCCGCATATTTTCCGCGATCTTTTTTGTCGATATGAGAGATGTTTCAGGGTCAAGAAAAGGGCCTGTAACAAGAAAATTGATAATTGGGATAACGGCGCATGAAAGAAGGAAGGTTGTAATAATTTCGGGAGTTTTCCATCTTGCCTTAAAAAAGCCGCTGAACGCCGAAAGTGCGCCAGATGCTAATCCTCCCGCAATCGCCGCGATAACCGCTCCTATTACTCCAAAATTCGCAAGAGAGAGCGCGACTGCGGTTGTCGTAAAAGCGCCCAAATAAACTTGCCCTTCGCCGCCGAGGTTGAGGTTTCCGGCTTTCATGGCGATTATTATGCCTAACGCTCCGAAAATCATTGGAATAGCGCTATTAAGCAGATTGCCAAAACTGTACAAATTCCTAAACGGGCCTATAAAGAAAAAGTACAGTGTTTTTACGGGAGTGTCGCTAAGAATGAATATCAGCAATAATACTGTTAAGATAGAAATAGCGAATATGAAAATAACATTTTTCTTCATAAAGCGGCCCCAAGCCCCTGCATGCAATTTCCAATTGATTCTTTAATACTTGTATTCTTATTATTGATAAAAACACCGGCTATCTTTCCCCTGTACATTACAATTATTCTGTCCGCGAGCTCTATAATTTCATCTAAATTGGTAGAAATTAAAATAATAGCCGCCCCTTTCTTGCGAAGCGCGTCTATTTCACCTTTTATGAATCTGCCGGCGGCAATGTCAAGCCCCCACGTGGGCTGTGAAAAAACAATATAATCCTCAAACAGATTTAATTCCCTCGCAAGAATTAATTTTTGCAGATTGCCGCCGGATAGCGTATAAACTTTTTGTTTTAAATCGGGAGCGTCTATATTATATTTTTTTAACCAAGAGCCTATTTCTTTTTTAATTTCATTCTTGCGCGTCAGTTTTTTTAAATTAAAAGAGAAATATTCATTTCTCATGTTAATTATCATATTTTCCTCGATTGTCGCCCAAGACGCGCTTCCTACATTTACGCGGTCCGCGGGAACGAAACTAAGCCCCTGATTACGCAATTTGCGTATGTTAAGTTTTGTTATATCCTTTCCCCTGTGCAGAATTTTTCCTTCGCTGGGATGTAAAAAGCCTCCCAATACGGCTTCTATAACTCCAAGCCCGTTTCCGCCGACTCCGGCAAACCCAAGTATCTCGTTTGAATTTACGGAGAATGAAACTTTATCGAGTAACGGGCGTTTTTGCCTCCGTCTTTTTACGGTAACATTATTAAATTCTAGCACATTATCTTTTTTCCCGCCGCCGTTAGCGTATATTGACAGAGGCAATTTATCGTCCCCCATCATCATTTTCGCTATTTCATACTCATCAGTTTCTGATACGTTTTTTACGCCAATTAAAGTCCCGTTACGCAAAACAGCCACCCGGTCGCTGATACGCATAATTTCATTTAATTTATGCGTTATTAGGATAATTGATTTTCCGTTATTGACAAGCGTTTTTAGGGTGTTAAACAGCGATTTTATCTCATATTCGGTTAATATCGAAGTAGGCTCGTCAAGAACTATTATTTGCGCGTCATGGTATAAAACGCGGCAAATTTCCACCTGCTGCATTTCCCCTAGGGTTAAATCTTTTACCTTTACATTCGCGCTTATGGAAAAATTGTTATCTGAAATTATTTTCTCGCTTATCTTATTCGCTTTCTCAACGTCAAAAAATACGCCGTATTTGCGTGGCTCAAAGCCAAAAACAATATTTTCAGATGCGGTATATTCGGGAAACAGCATAAAATGCTGGTGAACCATGCTGATATTTCCGTCTATAAATATTTCTCCCCCGTCATGTTTTTCCAAACCGCAGAGGATTTTCATCAGCGTCGTCTTCCCCGCCCCATTCTCGCCCGCGACGCATAAAATTTCGCCCTTACGCAAATCAAGGCTGATGTTGTTATTCGCTTTTTTACCGCTGTCGGGATACTGTTTTGTTATGTTTTTTAATTCAACGATATTCATTAAAAATCATTCATGAGCTTTTCAAATTTATCGCGAATATCCTCAGGAAGATCTTTATAACCCGGATCATCGTAAATAAAGTTCAGATAACCTTCTTTTACACCGATTGTCTGTGAAATGCCGTATTGAATTTTTCCGGCTAAAACGTCTTCTAATATTTCCATTATAAGTTTTTTCTGTTCCATAAAACCGCATCCAACTATGAAACCCGGGGCCATATTATACGCGTTTGTGTTATACCAAACCAAATACGCGTGTTTTTCAACCGCCGTTTTAACAAGCCCCTGCGCCGCCCCGCCCGCTATCGAAGTGAAAACATCTACTCCCGATTCCATCATCGCCGAGGCGAGTTCAGCCGCCTTATTCGCGTCCGCCCACGAGCCAATCACGCGAAAATCAAGCTCTATTTCGGGATCAATGCGTCTCGCGCCTTCCAAAAAACCGGGAACCATTTGTTTTGTTAAAAGCGGATATTCCTGCGCGGCGATAAAGCCAATCCGCTTCTGGCTGTTCGCGTAAGGCATATCGCTTGTCGTGACAAGGCCGGCAAGATAACCTAAAAAGTACGACTGTTCCCTTTGATTATAATTATATGTTCTGATTTGCGGATTTCCTTCGTACTCGGCGTCCGCTATTATAAACTTTTGATTTGGAAAATTCTTCGCCACTCTGGCGCAAATTTCAGGCAGAGACGGATTGGAGCCGATAACAACGTCATAATCGCCGCCCGAAACCATTTCGCCTAACTGCTGCTCCCACTGTGACTGATTCATTCCCGCCTCATATATTTTTACGCTAACGTTTGAATGTCTCTTTTCAAACTCAAGAGCGCCGTCCGCCATCATTTCATAAGTCGGGCTTCCAGCGATGACTCCGGTAATAAAAACCAGAACGGAAAGGTTTTTTACCGTTCCCTCAGACTTAGCTTTTTTTGTACAGCCAACCGTAAAAAGCGCGGAGATAAGTAAAAGAGCGATTAATATTTTTTTCATAATTGTTTATCCCTTATATTTTTATACTCATAAAATAAATTATTGTAAAGGTCGATATTAAATAAATTTGGCTTAAAAGTTCTTTCAGTATGGTAAAAAGCCGACGATGCCTCGGCGTAAGAGGCGAATTTCCCCAGAAAGCAACTGCCAATTATCGCAAGGCCAAGAAGTTCCGTTTCCTTATACGCTCCTTCTATAACTTCTATCCCGGTAATGTCCGCTTTTATTTGATTAAGATGCGAACATTCGGCAAGCTTCCCTGTCACCCGTAACTGTTTAGCCTTTACGCCTGTTTCTTCCATAACTGAAAGCACGTCCCTAACCGCGAAACCAACGCTCTCAAGTATTGAATTGGCGAACTCGCGCCGTCCCGAAGCAAGATTAATTCCGCTCCAAACGGCAGTTACGGACGGATTCCAAACAGGAGCGCGTTCACCCGCCAAATATGGAAGAAAAACTAAACCGCCGCAGCCGCTTTTGCTCTCCTTCGCAAGCGCGATAAATTCATCAAAGCTGACTCCAAGCAAATCGCAAGCCCAATCAATAGCTTTGCCCGTGGTGTTGATAATACCCGACAGGTTCCAGTACGGTTTGACAGGATGGCCATAAGACATCAGCCTGTTATCGAGAATACGGTTTTGCGTGCAGAGATTGATTCCTTCAGAGGAGCCGGCGCGGTCGCAAGCCTGGCCTGTTTCCGTTACCCCGCTTCCTAAAATAGCGGCAAAAAAGTCCGGCCCGCCTGAAATTACCGGAATATTTTTTGAAAAGCCGAATAACGCCGCAGTTTTTGCAAGAATTGTTCCAAACGGCTCGCCGGGACGGATGAAAGCGGGCATTTTAGTAGCGTCCAGATCAAGCTTATCAAGCACGTCGTTATCCCAAAACCAGCGCTCAAATCCGTCGCACGGGAAAACATTACGCGCCTGACCTGTAAGAGCGTAGGCAAGATATTCGGGGCAGCCAAGAAAATATTTTGTTTTTTTATACAATTCAATTTCGTCGTTTTTAATGCTCAGTATTTTAGGAAGAAAAAACCCCGCGTCCACAAAGCCGCCCATCAAGCGCGAAACTTCTTCTGTATACTTAACCGCCCTGCGGTCAAGCCAAAGCCTCGCGTTATCCGCCGGAACATCAATACCATTATCTGAAAAAATCTGCTTATCAAAAACTGGAACAAGGCTGGGGCCGTTTCCGCTTATTACGATAACCTCGACAGAGGCAAGGTTTTCAATTTGTCCATTTAAAAGCAATTTGCCGCGGCAGGTTTCAAACGCGCGAAGCCAATGGGAAGGCTCCGCCTCATGTTTATTTCCGCTGTTAATAACGGAAAGCGCCTCCGCGGCAAAGGACAGCCTGTTCCCGTCAATATCCCATAACGCGGATTTAAAGGTAGACGTACCTATGTCGATGGTGAGTAAGGCGGGTTTAGGCATAAAATGATAGTATAGCGTTACTATAGTATTGTCAATGGAAATTTTTTGAAAGAAACTTACATAAAGATATCTTGACAAAAAATTGAAAATAAGTATAAAATAAAGAATATAAATCCGTAAACTGTGAAAGATGCGCTGTCGGCGGATAGTGATCAAAAGGAAGTGAAGGATTTTTACAATTATTAGTCACTTTTTTAAAAAATGTAACATATCTCATCTAACCGTTAAAAAATCATGGAACATTTATTGTAATTATTGTAACTATATGAAGAACTGTGTTGTTTTATTAAAAAGAGGGCGTTTAGAAGTGAAACAGGAGGAGAATTATCATTATGGCGACAAATAAAAATTCACCAGTTAAATTATCGATTCTAATAGCGATATTTATCGTTATATGCTTATCCGGCTGCAGCCACTGGCGGGGCGATATGGCGAAAATCGTTATTTCGCTTGGCGGCGAGGGACGTGTCGCTTATAATCCTAATGATTCTGCAACCCATCAACAGCTTAAACATAACATCATACTTACAAATACAAACACAGAGGAAAAGCTGACGTTTAAAAAAAGCGGCGCGACTTTTGAAGCCTATGTAATGCCCGGTAACTGGACAATATGGATTGATTCATGGCTTGATGACGACGTATACGCGGCAGGCTCCACAACCGCGGACTTGCAATTAGGGCAGGATAATATAATAACGATAACGATGCAACAGGCCCACTGTGTAAAATTTGACTCTACAGGCGGCAGTAATGTGCCGTATCAGGTGATATTTCACGATGGGAAGGCAACCGCGCCAACTTCTCCTACCCGTACAGGCGGCGTTTTTGGCGGATGGTACGCGGATGACGAATTAAAGACAGCCTTTAATTTTAATAGTTTAATTTCAGAAAGCATTATTCTTTACGCGAAATGGAATGCGATTGATGTTCCCGGCAATACCCTTGCGGAAAAATTAGACTGGCTTTATGGCAATGCAGCTAACGGAGGGAATTATACCGTTACGGTCAATGGCAATGAAAGTATTTCAGGGAGTTGGCTTGCTTACAATGACAAGAAAGTAAGCATAACCCTGAGCGGCGGTACCGTTTCTTTGAATAACCCGATTGACAATAATAATTTTTCTATGTTTACGATTGGTTCGAATGTTACGCTTATTCTGGAAAATATAACTCTCAATGGCCGTTCGGACAACAAAAATACGCTGGTTCAGGTAGATGGCAAGGGCAGACTGGAAATGCGTGTCGGGTCGCTGATTACCGGCAATTCAAGCGCCGAAACGAGTTGCGGCGTAGCTGTTGGCGGCGAAGGAGCGTATTTTTTAATGACGGGAGGAACCATCTCCGGGAATTCCAGTTCCCAATGGGGCGACGCGGTTGGAGTAGGAAGGGGAGGAACATTTGAGATGCGCGGCGGAAAAATTACCGAAAATACAGGGTTCTGCAGAGGAGTAAAGGTTAATGAAGAGGGAACCTTCAATATGTATAAAGGAGAGATTTCTTACAATCACGCCGATCACGGCGGCGGCGGGGTACGGCTTGATAAAACAGGAATTTTCAATATGTATGGCGGGGAAATTTTTGACAATACAACCAACCATGACGGCGGCGGGGTAAGTACAGACGGAACCTTTAATATGAGCGGCGGAAAAATCTATCATAATACAGCCGCTGATACCGGCGGTGGAGTGTCTGTACAAGGAGTTTTCACCATGACCGGCGGAGAAATCTATAACAACATTAATACCACCGTCCAGAATACATGGATGGGCGGCGGGGTAAATGTAAACGGAACCTTCAACATGAGCGCCGGGAAAATCTACGGCAATACAGCCTATGGCGGCGGCGGCGTGAATGTGTATACCGGAACCTTCACTATGACCGGCGGAGAAATTTATAGCAATACTGTTATACAATGCGGCGGTGGGGTAAATGTTCAGACTGAAGGAAGATTTAAAAAAAGCGGCGGGACTATTTATGGATCTGATGGAGGTAATTCTAAAAACTCTGTAACGGGCACTTGGAATAATAATAATAATGGTAATGGTCATGCGGTAAGTGTGGTAAATGAAGAATTTACTGCTATTAAATACCACAGAGAAAAAACCGCCGGACCAACAGTTAACCTTGATTCGAGTAAAAACGGCACAGCAGGGGGCTGGGAGTAAAACAAAAAGGATGGCACAACAGTGCCTGTCACCGGAATAAAAGGGGACACCGTTGTTGGGTTCCGGCTGGTGCGCCCCTGAGCAATGAGAAATGAGCAGTGAGCAATGAAGAAAGAGAACAAAGCAAGATACAACAATCTTCCACTGCTCACTGCTCACTTATTCTGTGGTGTTAGCGAAGTCTGAAAGAGGAGAGAGGGATTTTAATGAGTAATGAGAAGGAAGAGTTAGTAAATATGAGAGGCTTGGAATTATACAGCGGCGGCTATTTTTTCCCCTACCAATTCGTCAATGATTTGAGCAGGGGTTTTGCGGTCAGCCGCCGCCTTCGTAAAAAGGTAATTGACAGTCATATTGGTTATTCCCAAAAGACGCAATTCCCTCTGACTAAGCCAACCGCTTCCGTTAGGACCAAGCGTAATTTCATTGTTGGTAACAAAATCGTCAAGCGCATACGCTTCTTCTTCAGTCAATCTCGCCATAATAATCTCCTGTTAAAGTCCAAGCGTTTTAATGAAGCTATTACGAGCCCTCATCGCATGGAAAATGCTGATAGTGTTATCGTCTACCGGATTATACATAATTTCAAGAGGGTTACCGGCACGGTCAAAACCAATAACTGCGTACTTTTCAGGCAGTTCGCCAAGATCGGTATCGCATATTCTATTCTTGTAGGCGCAAAGAATATCCTCTTTGCTAAACCCATGCCGAAACGCCGCTTCGTTGAATTCAACGATAACATCCATAAGGAAAATATAGCATGAAAACTAAGAATTATCAATATAGCGCAAGGAGCGTACTTTGAAAAACATAATTATAACAATCTTCCTGCTTTTCACCTGCGCCGCGTTACACGCTCAAACCGCTGACGAAATACAAACGCTTTTGCGAACTCCAGCCGTGAGTTACGCGCAGGCGGCGCGTTTTGTGCTGGCAGCGGCGGATGTAATCAGCGTTGAAGCGGGCGAAGACGACGCGATGCGTTTCGCCGTCGCGAAAAATTGGCTGCCTAAAAAAGCGGACGCGCGGGACGCGATTTCCCTTGAAAGGCTGTCGCTTCTCATCATGAGGGCTTTTGGCTTAAAGGGTGGGCCGATGTACTCTATTTTTCATAACGCGCATTACAGCTACCGCGAAATGGTTTTTCAGGATTTGATAAATGAGGAAAACGATCCGCACATGAAAGTGTCGGGCGAAATAATGATTTTTATCGTCAACCGCCTGTTGTACCGGATCGCGGATAATCCTTGGGAATTTGAACAGTCCACCGAGCCGCGGGAGACGGCGGAAGCGGAAGAAGCCAGAAAGGAAGAAAATATCGCTTTGGCGGAGGAGATAACCGCCCAGATTGAAGCGATGGAAATAGCCGACACCGATGTTCGCATAACGGATCAAGGCGTTACCATCAGCATTTCCAACATACAATTTTTGGCTAATTCCTCCGAATTGCCGGAAAAAGAAAAACAGACAATAGCCGAAATCGCGCGGATACTCAGCGCCATTCCCGGCAGAAAAATCCTTGTCGCGGGGCATACCGCGCTTGCCGGAACGGAAAGGGAAAGGCTTCGCACTTCTCGCGAGCGGGCGCAAGCGGTCGCGGATTATCTTGTCAAATTGGGAGCGCGGAAAGCAAATGAAATAGTCGTCAGGGGATACGGCTCTGAAAAGCCCGTCGCGGACAACAACACACCCGAAGGAATGGCGCTTAACAGACGCGTGGAAATTACTTTGTTGGAGGACGCGCAATGAAAAAAATATTGCTTATGCTTGCGGCGATTCTTTATTTGGGCGCGTTTTCAGCTAACGCTTTTGATTTCGGCCTTGTTTTTAACCAGAACGCTGAAATTGACGCGCCGGATTTTAATTTTGAAAAAACCAGTTTCGACATATCGGGCGTTTTATCGCCGAGGTTTACCACGCCGCTTGGAAAAATAGGCAGTTTGTACATTTCCGCCGCGATAAGTTACGAAATTGAGAGCGGCGATGATCCTTGGATCAGTACTGCTCCTCTGGCGATAATACCGGAACTGACGCGAACCGACGTTACTTTTAATTTGAAAAATATCAATTTAAATATAGGACGGATGTTCTACGGCGATCCTTTGGGAATAACCGCAAGCGGGCTTTTTGACGGCGCGCAGGTTTCGCTCATTACACCTAACGGAAATATCCGCGCCGGAGGCTGGTATACGGGCCTTTTATACAGGGAAAGAGCCGCGATTACAATGACGACTGAAGAGCTGAAATCAAGCTACGATAAGGTTAATTATGATGATTTCGCCAATACCTACTTCGCCCCTCCCCGTATTTTGGCGGCGCTCGAATATGACCACCAGTCTCTCGCCGGATTCGTCGGTTTAAAAACTTCGATACTGGCGCAGTTTGACGCTGGCGATGAAAATTTAAACAGCCAGTATCTTACCGTCGCTTTATCAGTTCCGGGAAAATCATGCGTTTTTGATTTAGGCGGATGTTTTGAATTATTCGAGTATGACGGTAAGACAACTCCCGCGTTCGCGGCAGAGGTCGGCTTAACATTCATACTGCCGACAAAGCTGGAAAAACACATAAAATTATCCGCGCGTTATTCAAGCGGGGTTAGCGACGATGAAACCATTGGCGCGTTTTTGCCCGTAACGACAGTTTCCCAGGGAGAGCTTGTGGAAGCCAAATTTTCAGGCCTGTCCCTGTTATCCCTGGACTTTACGGGCAGGCTGGCGAAATCATTATCAGCGAATATGGCGTTCATGTATTTTATCAGGAATGATTTGGGAACGTACAGGTATTATCCCATAACCGGTGGAGACCCGCAGGGATTTTTTCTTGGCGCGGAAGTATTTGCGCGGCTTATATGGACGATATCTTCGGGAATACGCCTGAATCTTGGAACTGGCGTATTCATGCCCATGCTTGGCGACGCCGCGCCCGACGAGGCCATATTGTGGCGCGCAAAACTTAATTTAGTACTGTCAATATTTTAAATATAGGAGTAAAAAGATGAAAAAATTGATGTTTGTAACAATTTTTGTTTTAACGGGCTTGTACGCGTTTTCTCAGGACGCGTTTATCGACCAGCTTACAGGCACGGTGGAAATAAAGCAGCCGAATGAAACGTCGTTTAAGACCGCGAACAAAGGGGATAAAGTTTTTAAAGACACAGTTATATCAACGGGTTTTAAAAGTTACGCGATTGTCAAGATTGGCGGCACTACCATAACGGTGCGCCCGTTAACGTCTTTATCTTTGGCGGAGATTCAAAAGATAGATGAAACTGAATCTTTAAATATAAATTTGCAGGCGGGAAGAGTCCGCGTGGAGGTTAAGCCGCCGGCTGGAACAAAAGCGATTATGTCGGTAAGTTCGCCGACATCAACGGCGTCCGTTAGGGGAACCAGCTTTGAGTTTGACACCACTAACCTGTATGTAAACGAAGGCACCGTCAGCTTTACAGGTACCAACGGGCAGATTGTTCTTGTCAACGCCGGCGGAAGCAGCCGCGTGGATAAGACGGGACAGGCGTCAGCGCCAAAAGACGATAAAAACGCTAACTTAATGCCCCCAAGCCCCGCGGGAACAACCTCTAAAGACGTTCCAGTCACCGCCCCCGCAGCCGTGAATGTGCCTTTTACCGTTAAACTTGAATTCCGCTAAAAATTATTCCAAAGAGTTCTCACAAAGATCACGAAGGGACAAAGATCACAAAGAGAAATCAGGGGTTTTTGTCCGTTATCTTATCGTTAAGCCTCAAGCTAAACCTTCGAATAAAGACCCCTGATCCTCTTCTTTGTGATCTTCTCTTCCTTTGTGTTCTTCGTGTGAGTCTTCTTTAGAATAATTTTTTATCCTATTTTTTAATAAAGAAAAGTTCTCTAATTACGTGTTCTTTTGTCAATCCTTTTTGTTCAAATTTTGTTACGGGGCGCCAGTTTTGGGGAGGGGAAAAACTTTCGTACGCGTTTTTTAAATTAGCGGTCGCGTTCAAATCTTCAAGAGCGTGAAGGGCGTAGTCTTCCCAGTCGGTAACCATGTACAGATAGCCGCCGGGTTTTAGGCGGCTTGCGAGATTTTCAGTAAAGGGGCGCTGTATAAGGCGGCGTTTGCGGTGCCTTTTTTTGGGCCACGGGTCGGGGAAAAAGACATGGATTGCTTCAAGAGAGTCATGGGGGATCATTTTTTCCACGGCGTAAACGGCGTCATATTCAATTATTCTTATGTTGGCAAGAGAACGTTTTTCAATTTCCCATAACAGCCGGCCTATGCCGGGGCGGTGTACTTCTATGCCGATATAGTTTTTATCGGGATTTGCCTGCGCGATTTCAGCGGTCGTTACGCCCATTCCAAAACCAATTTCAAGCGTTACATTTCCACCGCCGCTAAATATTTTTTTATAATCAAGTTTTTCTTCCGTAAAGGGAATAACAAACTTTTCAGCTAACAGGGCGTAGGCTTTCTTTTGGGCGTCCGTAAAATGACCCGACCTAATCACATAACTTTTAAGCATCAGCGAAGAGAAACTGCGTTTGTAAACGCGCTGCAAAAATTGGCTTCATCTTCCGCCCAAAGAGAAGCGGTTCTCGCGTTTGACTGAAGCCTTAAATCTGAAACTGAGCCCATCTTTGAAGAAAGATTAACGGTAGCAATATAATTTCCCGCGTTGTCGTAACATACCAAACGATTTACAGGCCACTGCGAATTAACATTGTATACGCCGTCTGAAATCTCAATTTCAGGAAAAGGATAGCGGACGCTGCCGTCATAGGTAAAACTGCGCTCAACGCTTTCCCCGCCCTTGTTGACCAATACCGCGCGGAACAAGCCCCTTGGAAGCTCGCCTTCCCTAACCGTAAAACTTCGCGTTCCAATCCAGTCTTTTCCATCCTGCGTAAAACGCTGCCATTCGTCGCTTTTAATATTCCATCTAAGCTGTTCCCTGTCATGGTAGAGATACAACTCGCTAAGGTTTTCAATTCCGTCTTCATCTTCCGGCAAAATAAAAAATGAATAATATTCCTGCGGTCCGTCTTTGCCCTGATAAAGAATTAACTGTATATAACCGTATTTTATTTCAGGCGCGGATTTTGTACACGAGGCGGAAAAGGCGGCCGTAAACGCGGCGCAAAATATAACAGTGATATATAGAAGTTTTTTTACAAACTTTTTCATAACCTATTTTAAGTATAGATTGAAAATAAAAAAAAGTCTACAATTTCACAATGAATATTTGGTTTGCCACTAACAATACGCATAAAAAAACGGAGCTTAACGCCATTCTTAACATAAATTTGAAAATCCCGTCCGAAGAAGGTTTGTCATTTGAGCCTGAAGAAACAGGAGCGACTTTTAGCGATAATGCCATGATTAAGGCGAGAGCGCTGCAAAAAATCATTGGCGGAATGGAACCTGTCATAGCCGATGATTCCGGTTTGTGCGTGGACGCTCTTGACGGCAGGCCCGGCGTACTGTCCGCCCGTTACGGAATGGAGACAGGACAAAAGTTGACAAGCGACCGGCGTAATATTATGCTTCTTGACGAGTTGGGGGACAATCCAAAACGAAGCGCGAGGTTTGTCTGCGCTATGGTTCTTTTATTTAGCGACGACCGTTTTTTTCTTGTTCAGGAAACGCTTGAGGGGGAAATTGTAAAAAAGAGCGGAATAAAAGGGGAAGGCGGTTTTGGTTACGATCCGATTTTTTGGATACCGTCCCTTGGCCGCACCCTTGCCGAGCTTTCGCCGCAAGAGAAAAATTCTTTGAGCCACCGCGGAAAAGCGGGAAAGCATATTGCAAGCGTTCTACAAAATTTAATATCATAGCTTATAAAATGATTTGGGAGTAATTTTGTCAAAACTCAACATTGAAACGCAATTAAATGAACCGCAGGCATTGGCGGTACGCGCCATTGACGGGCCTGTTTTAATTATCGCGGGCGCGGGGTCGGGGAAAACCAGAGTAATTACTTACCGCATCGCGAATATGCTTGAAAACGGAATTCCGCAATCGGCGATTTTAGCGCTTACATTTACAAATAAGGCGGCGCGTGAAATGGAACAGAGGGTTAAAGAGCTTACGGGGAAAAAACTCCAGAGCCTTACGGTCAGCACGTTTCACGCTTTCGGGCTTCAAATAATTAAAGAAGATTGCGAGCTTCTCGGTTACAGAAAGAATTTTTCAGTCTATGATGAAACTGACAAAATATCGCTTATAAAGGAATCGTTACGCGAATGTAAAATGTTTTCTTCTAAAATAGACCTTTACGCCCTAAGCCAGTATTTTTCAAAAATAAAAACCGGCCTTGCAAAATGGACGGACGACGTTACAATGCAGCCCGTATATGACGAATATCAGCAGGCGCTAAAAATTTACAATTCGGTTGATTTTGACGATCTCTTAACAATTCCGCTCGAACTTTTTGAAAAACATGGCGATATTTTGGACAAGTACCGCAAAAAATACCGTTACATTTTAGTTGATGAGTTTCAGGATACGAGCCTTATTCAGTATAAATTGCTAAAGTTTCTGGCAAAGGACAAGAACGCGAATATTTGCGTAGTAGGAGACGACGATCAGTCAATTTATTCATGGAGAGGCGCTAATTATGAAAATTTACTGATGTTCGAGAAAGATTTTCCGCAGCGGATAGAAATTAAACTTGAGCAAAATTACCGTTCCACTACGACAATTTTAGACGCGGCTAACGGGGTAATTTCGCATAACACCGGCAGGAAGGATAAAAATCTTTGGTCGCCAAAAACGGGGGGCAAACCCATAGAACTGTTTTTCCCCGAGAACGAAACGCACGAAGCCAATTTTATCGCCTCCCAGATAAAGCCGTTAATGATCAGGGAAGATTATAAATACCACGATTTTGGAGTGCTAACAAGAACCAACTCCCTTATGCGTAATATAGAAGAAGCGTTCTTAGCGGAGAATATACCCTACCGCGTTTCGGGCGGAACAAGTTTTTTCCAGCGCAAGGAAATTAAGGATATTATTTCCTATCTGCGCGTAATAGCCAATCCCGACGACGACGTGAGCCTTTTACGCGTTATCAACACCCCGCGAAGGGGGATTGGAAAGACATCAATAGCCGCGTTAAACGAAATCGCTAAGAAAAACCATATCAGCCTTTGGGACTCGCTTGCGCGATTAAATTACGCGCGCTCTCATGGGCAGCAGGGGCTTTTTCAGGACAAAAAAGCCGCGACCGAACTTGAAGAATTTTCCGCGATGATAGAAGATTTTCGCGCCCTTTTTCTTGATCGTGAAACGCAAGACGGCAAGACATGGTCGCTTTCCGGGTGCGCGCGCGCGTTAGTTGATAATATTGATTACTGGAGTTACCTTGTCATTGAACACGGAAAAGACGAAAAAAAAGCAAGATGGAAATACAATAATATTGAATATTTTATTCGAATGATAAACAACTGGGAAACAGACCCCGATAATCTTGAACCGGGACTTTACGCGTGGCTTAACAGGATCAGCCTTATCACAAGGGACGACGGCGAGGATGACAATGAAGGCAAGGTCAACCTGATGACTATTCACGCGGCAAAAGGTCTTGAGTTTCCGGTAGTCTTTATCGCCGGAGCGGAAGAGGGACTAATCCCCCATGAAAAAAGCATTAGCGAAGACAACGAAGACGAAGCCGGCAGCTTAGCTGGAAGCATAGAAGAAGAGCGCCGTCTCTTTTATGTTGCGATTACAAGGGCGCGTGAAAAATTGTACATAACAAGCTGCCAAAAACGCCGCACACTTCAAAACACGAGGGACTGCTCCCCTTCCCCGTTTATCGATGAAATCCCAAAGGAATTGATTAAAATACACGAGACTGAAAAAGAAAATATTGACGAAGGAGACGCGGATAAGTTTATGGAACAATTAAAGTCAATGTTAAAATAATTTTTTTCCGCGAACTATACAAACCAGTGCGAACATGGGAGAGCACATCACACAAAGAACACTAAGAAGACAAAGGAAGCAAAGTTCCTGTCCGATGACCCATTATTGATCAAGATATATAAGTTTGACTACAAATCTTGAAAGAAAAACGACGATCCTGCGAACAACAACTTTGCGCCTCTGCGTCTTTGCGTGAGGTCTTCTTTGTAAATATTTAGTTGTTACAGACTACTAGTGATAATTTCCTATTATTTTAATGTCTGAAAAAGACATTGGCGGACAGGCTGGAACTGCTTTCAACGGAACTGGGCGTGAATGTTGAATGGCTGAAAAAAGGCAAGGGGAGATGTTTGTAAAACCGAACCTGTCCGCTCCAACGCTTGATACGGAGATTATGGTTAAATTGCGCCTGCTGCCCTTGCAGGAACAGAAAATTATTCACGATATAATAGATGCTTTTTTGGCGAAGAAATAAGGGAAGGTCACTCTACACGCCAATTAGCTTTTAATTACGCAATTTGTCCATTTGACTATTTTAATATAAATTGATAGTATAAACACAATGAGCCGAAATTTCGCCCGTTATAACGAAAACAACACAATCACGTTATGGGAGTAACAAAATGAAAATTAAAATTAAACTGAGTATCATGATGATCGCCATTATAGCGGTTGTGGCAGGCGGCATTGCCGTGCTGCTCCTGCGGGAAGCCTCCAATATAAGCATGAATTTGAGCAAGCAGGAAGTCAGATATTTGGCCAGAGAACAGGTCGCTTACTGGCAAGGCGTAGAGGATGGCTATATTCGGTTATTACGTACTCTGGCTTATACAATGTCGGAATATGAAAAGGTACCGCCAGCGGAACGCCGGGATAAATTTGACAGTATATTGGGGGATACGATTATTTACGAACCTGCCATAATAAATTTGTATACGGTTTGGAAACCAAACGCCGTTGACGGAATGGACGCTCAATATATAGGCCGTACCGGCTCCGGTCCCACGGGGCAGTACGCTATAACCTACACAAGAGAAAGCGGCAAAATATCGAGCCGGACTACCGTCGATATAGCCGCTTCAATGGCCTATTTTAACAGTCCCAACGCTAAAAATGATCGGGTAGAACACCCAATCCCCCGGACGATAGAAGGAAAAGATACGCATTTACTCAGACTTATGGTTCCGGTTATTAATCCCCGTACCAACGAAGTAGTAGGAGGCGTAGGCTGCCTTTATATTATTGACGCGATACAGTCGGTGGTAGCAGACACCATTAAAGCCAACGAAAAAATTGCCGGAATGGCTATTTATTCGGGTAACGGGCTGATAATTGGCCATCTGCTTCCAGAGAGGGTAGGGAAAATGCTTATCGATGTTGAGACGATGTACGGCCCCTACATAAAGGATGCGGAGCAGGCTGTAAAAACCGGAAAGGAATTTTCATGCAGCACTTATTCTCCAGAGCTTAATACAGAAGTGGAAATAGTTATGCTTCCCTTCCAAATAGGCAGTTCGGACAAAACTTGGTCGGTAATGATGCTCGTCACGGATAAATATATAATGAAGGATGTCAACGCGATTACCAGATTTACAATCATCCTGACGGCAATAGCTCTTATATTGGCGGCGGTAATTGTGTACTTTACACTCCACGGTACTATAAATCCAATCGTCAAGGTGGCTGAAGAACTAAGGGACATCTCCGAAGGCGAGGGCGACCTGACGCGAAATATTGCCGTCAGTTCAAAAGACGAAATCGGCGACCTTGCCTTGTACTTTAATAAAACTCTTGAAAAAATCAGAAACCTGATTATCGTCATCAGGAAAGAAGCTAACAAACTGTCAGATATTGGTAATGACCTTGCCAGCAACATGACCGAAACCGCCGCGGCAATCAACGAAATCACCGCCAATATCCAGAGCGTCAAGGGCAGGGTTATAAACCAAAGCGCCAGCGTTACCGAAACCAACGCGACTATGGAACAGGTTATTACTAACATCAACAAACTCAACGGTTTGGTAGAAAATCAGGCTGAAACAATATCTAAACGGTCCGCCTTCATTCAAGCAATGGTAAATAACATCAATTCGGTAAATCAAACATTGCTTAAAAATCTGGAAAATGTAAAAACACTTAAAGAAGCCTCCGAAATAGGCCGCAATGGGTTGCAGGAAGTAGCCGCTGACATTCAGGAAATATCCCGCGAGTCCGAAGGTTTGCTGGAGATTAACGCCGTTATGGATAACATAGCCAGCCAGACCAATTTGCTCTCAATGAATGCTGCGATTGAAGCCGCTCATGCGGGGGAAGCCGGAAAAGGTTTTGCCGTAGTTGCCGATGAAATCCGCAAGCTGGCTGAAAGTTCTGGCAAGCAGTCAAAAACAATTGTTACGGTACTGAAAAAAATAGCGGAATCAATTAAAAAAATAACCGTCTCAACCGATAACGTGCTTAAGAGATTCGAGGCGATTGACTCGGACGTAAAGACGGTGTCGGAGCAGGAGGAGATAATCCGTCATGCGATGGAGGAGCAGGGCGAGGGGAGCAATCAACTCCTTCAGGGAACCGCCAATTTAAATGGAATTACCCAGCAGGTAAAAGCCAGTTCCGAAGAAATGCGTGAGGGCAGCCAGGAAGTATTGAAGGAGAGCCAGAACCTTGAAAAAGTAACACAGGAAATAACCGGCGGCATGAACGAAATGGCATTAGGCTCGGAACAGATTAACACGGCGGTACACAATGTCAATGATATGACCCAAAAGAACCGCCAAGCCATTGACGATTTGTTACGTGAAGTTTCGCGCTTCAAGGTGGACTAATCCGTTGGTAATTCGGCGTTATTAATTATTATCTTGTCGCCCAGTTTCTTTGGCTTTGTACGTCTATCGGCGTCAATCTCACAAATTTCTCGTCAAGCCCGCCAAATATTTCGCCCGATAATCGCGGGTTTGGAAAGAAAAAATTCATTGGCCGGAGTAAATTCAGAAAGGCTAACGCCCCCGTCGTATCCCTCTTCCTCAGGGTCTCCTCCGTAGTCGTTGCTCATCAGCATAAAATATTTTCTTTCCCCGTTTTTATCAAGATAGGAAATGCCGCTATTCGGGAATATTCCCACTTCCATCCATGATACAACGAGCGGCTTTTGCGGTAGAAATTTCTCTATCAAATACAACACGTCTGTAACCTCCCAGCCTATGTTGTCGTTTTCGTCCCAGACAGGGCTGATGGATATCCATCTAAAATCCCTAACGGGAACATTGGTTGTGAATTTGAGTCTTGGGTAATTACTGTTGGGAATGAATAAATGCACTGAAGAAGGATCGTAATCGGACTCATCTACCCCGGCAACATCTATAACAATTTCTGTCTCATCTGCAAACGAATTATCTATATCAGTTTCGCCGGTCTCTGATTGAGAGGCGATTTTTTTCGTACAGCCGCTGATTATTATTAACAATGCGATAATTTTCAAAATTTTAAATTTGTTTTTCATGCCGTTCCTTCTTTTATTTTTATTAAACATATATTCTATTATATTATCTAAAGCGTGACTTCGTCAAACGGCGGCGCTTGTTCCAGTACTCTCGCGATTACGCGGTTGTTTTCAAGTAACAGATCGGGATCGTTTTCCATGATTGAAAACACGTCGTTTCTGGCTCTTTCTAAAATTTCCATGTCGCGGATTGGGTTAGCTATTCCAAGAACAAGGTAACCCGATTGCTCAGTACCCGCGATTTGTCCGGGGCCTCTTAATTTTAAATCTTCTTCCGCTATTACAAAGCCGTCGGTATTTTCCAGCATCACTTTTAAGCGGGTCTTGCCCTCATCGGTAAGCTCGTCTGAAAAAACAAGAAAACAATACGACTGCTCCTCTCCCCTGCCGACTCGACCGCGCAATTGATGAAGGGCGGATAATCCAAAACGCTCGGCGTGTTCAATAACCATGCATGCGGCGTTTGGCACGTCCACACCTACTTCTACAACGCTGGTCGCGGCAAGTATTTTTATCTCTCCTTTTCTAAAACCGTCCATTATCTGTTTTTTTTCTTCTTCGGGCAGTTTGGAGTGAATAAGGGAGGTTTTATATTTTGGGAAAACTTCCTCCTGTAGCCTTCGCGCCATTGATACTGCGTCTTTTATTTCCTCTCCGCCCTCAATTAACGGGTAGACAAAATAAGCCTGCCTGCCATTTTCTATCTCTTTGCGGACAAAATCATAAACCTTTTGTTCGTTTGACTCTTTAGCAAGATGTGTAATAACGGGTTTTCTTCCAACAGGCATGTCTTTTATCACAGTAACGTCCATATCGCCAAAAACCGTTAACGCCAAAGTGCGCGGAATGGGAGTCGCGCTCATCATCAATAGGCCGGGCTGCTCCCCCTTCGCCATGATAAGGGAACGCTGCGTTACGCCAAAACGATGCTGTTCGTCTATAACGACAAGTTTTAAATTTTTGTATTCGACATCTTTGGAAAAAAGAGCGTGAGTCCCGGCTATAATATCAATGTTTCCGGCGGCGAGGTTTTTTAGCAATTCTTTGCGCCCCTTCGACTTAACATTTCCGGTAAGAAAAGCTATTCTTATTCCAAGCGGTTCCAAAAGACGCGCCGCGTTTTCAGCGTGCTGGCGGGCAAGCAATTCCGTAGGAGCCATAATCGCCGCCTGCCCATTGTCTTCAACGGCGCATAACGCGGCTAAAAAAGACACTAAAGTTTTGCCGCATCCGACATCGCCCTGTAAAAGACGCGCCATTGGAATGTTAGATGACATATCACCGTTTATTTCCGTAACGGCGTTTTTTTGCCCCGCCGTTAAAGAAAAAGGAAGCCGTTCTATAAGGCGCTGTTGTAAAAGCGAAATATTTTCATTTTTGTTTTTATCGTTCGCCCGCTCAATTTTAATTCTGCTCTTCCTGTCTATCGCCCTGCGGACAACCATAACTTCCATGTAAAAAAGCTCTTCATAAATGAGCGTCTTTTTCGCCCTTTCAAGCATATCGGCGGAAGATGGAAAATGTATCTCTTTTACCGCCTGCGACTTTGATAAAAGATTTTCTTTCTCCATTATCGCTCTTGGAAGTTCGTTTTCCAAATCTTTAACATATTTATTTATGGCGCAAAGAATAAAACTTCGCATTTTCTTTTGAATAATGCCCGCCGTCAGCGGATAAACAGGCAGTATTTTTCCAAAATTCGCGCCCTTAGACGCAGGCTCTACTTCAAAAGAGCTTGACTGCAATTCGCCGTATTTATCTTTATATTTAAAACTGCCGCAAATCATATATTTTTGCCCTGTAATAAACAGTTTGTCAAGCTTTGGGCGTTTAAAACATAAAAGCACCGCCTGAGTATTTTCGTCTTCTATATAAATTTTTAGCGTTCTCATTCCGCCGAAACCTATCCATTCGCGCGCGAAAACTGTAACGACGGTACACACTTTGCCGCTTTTATACGCTTTTAACGGGACAATTTTCACGCGATCTTCCCAGTCGCGTGGATAGTGAAGAAGAAGATCCCTGACGGCGCGTATTCCAAGCCGCGCGAGTTTTTGCGCGAAGGAAGAGCCTACGCCGTTTATCGCGCTTACGGGTACTGACAAAGAACGAAGAAACATTATATCGGCAGCTTATAAAGAATACCGGAAAGTAAAAACACTATAAACTTTCCGCCGGCAAGTATTACAATTAAAAGTAATAACGATAATATTATTCCTTTTAAATAACCTCCTATTTTTTTGCCAAAAAAGATTCTGTTCATTCTATATAAGAGCGGCTGCGTGATGGAATCAATAATGCTCCAGAAAGGGCTGTAGATATTGCTGTTAATAAAATAACCTATAAGGCGTATGATAATTACGACAATAAAAAATCCTATAATAATAGAAAAAATATTCCATATTGACAATAGTAATTGGGCAAGTATAAATCCTAAAGTTATTCTTTCCGCTATTGATAGAATACGAAATATATTTTGAATAAAAGAAAGAAATACTATCGCTGGAATTACCGAAAAATCAAAAGCGCCAATGTTTAAACGTAATTTTTGCCTCCACCAGTCAAGATACGGGTCTGTAATTTTATTAAGAATTTCTACAGGTTTTCCGCCAACCATGCTTCCAAACCATGAAAATATTATTCGTATAAAAATAATTACTGAATAAATACCGGTTATTGCCGCCAAGAATCCAAAAATAAAACGCATTATTTCCTCCACGCTTCAGCGACGCACTTACACTGTTTTAAGCCTTCCATTACATATCCGTTACCTGACATATCCAATCCTGTCGCCGCCTTTACAATTTTTTCTTCGTTGTCAACTGGAATATGAATAAAAATGGTATTTGAACCTGAATTCTCCGCAAGATAATCGCGTAACTCCAACATTTCGACGCTGTTTCCCGACGCTCCTTTATTCAGTCTTATATGCACCTCGTCAATATGTTTTTCGGTAATTTTTACAAGATTGGGCTCGGGCGGTTTTTCGTTGGCAGCGGCTTTTTTCGCGGCGGTACGGCTTAAAAAAGCCAAATTTGCCAGACTTGAAACTTTAAAACTTACCTTTCCGGGTTTTTGTTCATTTTCCGGGTCTATGCTTCCTTTTAAGGCGATCATCTCATCAAGTTTAAGCAGATCGCGGCACTCGTCGTACACTTTGGAAAAAAACACAAGGTCAATTTCGCCTTCAAAATCCTGCAATGTCCCGAACGCCATGTCGTTTCCTTTTCTATCTTTATAATCCCTTATTGATTTTAATAAACCGATAACAGTATAATTGCCTTTTTTTGACTGTGTAATATAAGAACTTTTTAAATCTGCCATATAAAGCCATGTGATTTTATGCAATTTATTTTTTTCGTCTAATTCTTTAGCTTCATTTACGACTGACGCGACTTCCTGTTTGCTTATAACGCTGTCCGCCAAGAAACTGTACTTGTCTTTATCTTTTTGATAATCAATTTTTCCTTTTAATATGACGACAGAATCGTCCTTTACAATATTCTGACACCTTTCCCACGGACCCGAAAAAAACGTGACTTCAATCTCGCCGTTGTAATCTTCAAGAACAGCGAAAGCCATCTTGCCGCCTTTCGCGGTATTTATTTGTTTTATATTTTTAATTATTCCTACAAGAACGCAGTTTCCTGTTTTGTAAGTTTCAATTTGCCCAAGATTTACGCTGACAACATCCTGCCAAATTTCTTTATATTCGTCTAACGGATGGCCAGAAAAATAAAAACCAATCCGTTGTTTTTCAAGATTCAGTCTTTCGGCGCGGCTTACGGGAGGAAATTCCGTAAACTTAAAATCGGGCATATCGGCATCGTTTGAATTTTCAAATAGGTTAGACTGTCCAAGCTGTTTGTCCTCTTTTCTTTTTTGCGCGTATTCAATCGCTTTTTCCATATTGCCTGCAAGAGTCTCGCGCGAAATTTTAAAATCATCAAACGCTCCTGTTTGTATTAACAGTTCTATAACTTTTTTGCTTACGGCTTTTATATCTACCCTGTCCAAGAAATCCATAAAATTTTTATAATGGCCGTTTTTTCTTCCGCGTATAATTTCATCCGCCGGAGCGTCGCCTACGCCTTTAATTCCCAAAAAACCGTATACAATCCTTCCGTCCACTACCGTAAAAAATTTATCGGAATAATTTATATTTGGAGGATCGACGCTTATTCCCATTTTACGGGTTTCGACTATGCTGTCTAAGAGACTGTCGGCGCTTTTTATTTCTACTATTAACGTAGCCGCCATGTATTCCGCCGGGAAATTTGCTTTAAGGTAGGCGGTTTGATACGCTAAAACCGAATACGCGGCGGCGTGGCTCTTATTAAAACCGTAATCGGCGAACGGGACAAGCATGTCGTAAATCGCCCCCGCCCTCTGAGCGGAGTATCCTTGTTTCGCCGCGCCTTCCAAAAACGGAATTTTTTCTTTATCAATAACTTCCTTTTTCTTTTTACCCATGGCGCGGCGAAGAATATCCGCTTTTCCCATGCTGTAACCCGCTATTATCCTTGCCACCGCCATAACTTGTTCCTGATAGACAATAACGCCGTAAGTATCTTTAAGAATTCCTTCAAGGCTCGGATCGGGATATGAAATTGGCGCTTTGCCGTTTTTACAATCCACAAAGCGCTGCATAAACTGCATAGGCCCCGGACGGAACATCGCGTTTAAGGCCGTTAGGTCTTCTATTGACGTAGGGTTTGCCTGCTTCAGCATTTTCTGCATACCGTCTGAGGCAAACTGAAAAACGGAGTGGCTTTTTCCTTCACCTAACATTTTAAAAGTTTTTTTGTCATCTTCGGGAATATCTTCTACGTTAAAATTTGAATATTTGCCTCCGCGCCGCCTGATTAACTCTTGTGAGTGTTTAAGAATATCAAGGTTTTTTAGGCCGAGAAAATCCATTTTTACAAGGCCGCATCCTTCAAGAAAGTTCATGCTGTACTGCGTGGCGATATTGCCGCCCTTTTCTTCCCGTTCCTGATAGAGAGGCACCAATTCAATCAGCGGTTTCTTTCCGATGACGATACCGGCGGCGTGTATGCTTGAATGGCGGTTAAGGCCTTCCAATTTACGGGCAATGGAAAATAGTTCCGTAAAGCGGGGATCGCTTTCCATCTCACTAAGGCGCGGCTCTTTTTCTTTCGCTTTGTCCAATGTGATTTTTGGGTCGGAAGAGATAAGTTTTGTAATCATTTCCGATTCTGATATTGATATTCCCAATACTCTCGCCACGTCCTTGATTACCGCTTTCGCGCCCAATGTCCCGAATGTGATTATCTGCGCCACCCTTTCCTTTCCGTATTTGCGCGTAACATAATTTATTACTTCTTCGCGCCCTTCATTGGCGAAATCAATGTCAAAATCGGGCATGGAAATACGCTCGGGGTTTAAAAAGCGTTCAAATAAAAGCCCGTATTTTAAAGGATCAATGTCGGTAATTCGCAGGGAATAAGCGACAATCGAACCCGCTCCCGAACCGCGCCCAGGCCCTACGGGAATATTCTGCTCTTTCGCGTATTTTATAAAATCCCAGACAATTAAGAAATAACCCGTATACCCCATCTTAATTATCGTATCAAGCTCATACTCCGCCCTTTCTTTTATTTTTTCCCATTTATTTAAATCACTTTCTTTTACTTTCGCATAACGCTTCTGTAGTCCTTCTTCCGTTAGGTGCCTTAAAAACTCGCTCGGTTCTTTAAAATCTTCTGGGATTTTAAATTCTGGAAGGTACTGCGGCAAATCTTTAGTTTCTATTTTCGGCACATCCGCGTCGCATCTCCGCGCGATTTTTACCGTATTCTCAATAGCCTGAGGATAATCGGCAAAAATTTCCGCCATTTCATCGCCTGTTTTAAAATAAAACTGATCCCCGTAATATTTTTTCCGTTTTTCTTCAGTGCGTACTTTTCCCGTTCCAATGCAAAGAAGAACGTCATGCGAAATATAATCGTCCTTTTCAAGATAATGAACGTCGTTTGTGGCGACAAGGGGAATATCGGTCTTTTTGGAAATATCAATAACAATTTCGTTAATTTCTTTTTGAGACAGATTGCCGCCCCTTAAGCTGCCGGACGGAATGCCGTGATCCTGTATCTCAAGATAAAAATTGGGGTTTCCGTCTTTATCTTTGCCAAAAAGATCTCTGTAATAAACGGCTTTTTTTTCAGCCTCATCAATTTTACCCGCCTGAATGAGGCGCGGAATTTCACCAGAAGCGCAGGCGGAGAGCGCGATAAGCCCTTCGTGGTATTTTGATAAAAGCTCCTCGTCTATCCTCGGCCTGTAATAAAAACCTTCCGTGTACGCGTAAGAGCATAATTTTACAAGGTTAAAATAACCTTCGCGGTTATAGGCAAGAAGCACAAGATGGTAATATTTATTTTCGTTTTCAGAACCTTTTTTTTCATGGCGCGAGCCGGGAGAAACATAGACTTCGCAGCCGATTATCGGTTTTACGGGCCTTTCCCGTTTTTTACCGCAGGCGGCGATAAAATCCATCGCGCCAAACATATTCCCGTGATCAGTAAGCGCTAGATGAGTCATCCCCAGTTTTTCCGCCTTGTCCGCCAACGACTTTACGGAGACTGACGCGTCCGCCAGCGAATAGTCAGAATGAACGTGGAGATGTATGAATTCGGTCATTTGTAAGATGATAGCCTAAAATTGGAAGATAAACAAGGGTAAATTCATTAACCACTGAGGACGCGCGGTTTTTACGGTTGAATATCAGGCAAGCTATTATTCGCCATCCGGTCTTTTATTAGCGGTTGTAACTGCCACTTTATAAGCGCCATAATAATCTAACCCCAGATATGGACATACTCTAAGATACACTGTGCCGCTTTGACTGGCAATAAACGATTCTGAGGTAAATATACCGGAGCCGTCATCGCTTTCCTCAAAGATAACCGTTCCTGTTTTGCTTCCATATCTTGCGTCTAACATTATATCCGCATATCCGCTGCCACCCACCACCGAAGGAGAATCATTATCCTTTACCCAAACGTAGTATGTTGTTCCGGAAGTTACTTTGAACGTATACCATGTTTCGCTGTAAGCGCCGGCAATATTGCCTTCAGCGGACCATGCACCTACAGTTAAAGGGATGGGCGTTGTGTCCGCAGGCGCATTACTTTTAAATTGAAGCCATGTTAAATTAACATTTATCTGAGCCGCGGGTATGGACACGGTTGAAGCCGTATTTCCAATATACAATGGATCGCTTATTGATAGCGCGTTTTCAGATATAAGAATATTAATTATATAATTCCCGCTTCCATTCCACGGATTTTCAGTTGAAAAATCTAATAAAAAGAATGTTGTTGAAGCGCCGCTTATAGTTTTAATACAATGTGCGGCATAATTTCTATCGTTTAATGATGATTTTAAAAGTAACGACGCGTACTTGCCATTGTAGGCGGAAGGTATATTTTTAATTGTTACTGACTTAGCGGGAATATTTCCCGCGCTATTGAATGAATCCCATTCTATAACGGTAGTTGTCACAGTTACGGCAGTTAAAGCTGTTGTTCCATAATACAATGAATAGGCCATTGATTCATCTTCAGATATAATAATCTCAATTATATAATTTCCGATTCCATTCCACGGAGTGTCAGTTTCCCAATCTGACAAAGGGAATGTAGTTGAAGCGCCGGTTATAGCCGTAGAACAATACGCGGCATAATTTCTATCGCTTAATGATGTTAAATATAATGACGCATACTTGCCTTTATAGGCGGATGGTATGCCGGGAACCGCAATAAACTTTTTAAATGTATTTTCCGAATTATTTAGGTCCGTCCGATCGTTGTTTGATATATAACAAGCCGATAAAGAAAATCCGATTATCACAGTTAAGGTGACAATTCCAAAAAATTTGAACATATTTTTCATAAATAGACTTCCTTAGTTGATAATATATCACAAAGAAAGGAAAAAATCAACATTATAAATTGTTTTAGCGCATAAGATGACAATTCAAATTTGTTATTTGGCACATTCTTACTTGACAAATCCCAATAATAACGACAAAAATACAATAAATAATATGAAACGCAAATTTTTCTATATATTACCGATATTGCTTGTTTTTATTTCGGCTTCCGCTTTCGCGCAAAGCTCTCTTTTCAAACCATTTACATTTTTTCGCCATATCCAAACGGAGCATTTCGATATTATCTTTCCAAAAGAATCTGAGCCATCCGCCCGCCTTTTAGCCTCTTTCGCCGACCGCGTGTACGAGCATGTAAGCTCTTTGCTTGGCATAGAAGTTTACAGGCGAATTCCAGTAACTCTTACTCCCCATACGGATTCGTTCAACGGTTATTATAATATTTTCTTTAATCATATTATGCTTTTTGATACGCCGATGGACGTTGAATGGACCAATTTTAAAAATAACCTTGAGAGCCTTTTTCTCCATGAATTGACCCACGCGGTTTCTATGAACACAAAATCGCCGTTTCACGAAACCATGTACCGTATTTTTGGATGGGATATTCCCGCTTACATAAACGCGCCGTTATTTATGGTGGAAGGAGTAACCGTCAGTTTTGAAAGCCTTGACGGTTCAGGCAGGGCAAACGATCCCCGCACTAGACAATATCTTAGGCAAGCGGTACATGAAGATAAATTCCTAACTCCTTTTCAGGCTTCCGGCGTTTATGATCGCCAAATCCGTCCCAGCGGATACTGGTATGAATATGGCGGGCTTTTTTCCGCGTGGCTTCAGCAAAATTATGGAATGGAAAAATACTCCGAGCTATGGAAAGAAATGGGAAACAGCTCTGGATTTTCTTTCATTGTATACCGCTCCGGTTTTTATCGGATTTTTAAAAAGGTGTACGGCATTGATTTTACGGATGAATGGAAAAAATTTGGCGCTTCGCTTAAATTGGACGGACTGGAAATCAACGAAGACGAGCTTTCTTCAAAGAAGTACGCTTATTATTCTGAAAGAGAATATTTTATCAACTGCTTAACGGCAAGAGGAAACAACCTTTACTTTATTGAAAGCTCAGAAGCGAAAATAGGCGTTTATGACGCTTTGACCGGAAAGACAAAAACTTTTAACGCGGCTTCTGGCGTCTATGATATTGACGTTTCCGCAGACGGAAAAAATATGCTGTTGTCAGGATACCGTTATATTGAGGACAGGGCTTTAGCGGTTGTTACGGAACATAAAACAAATAACGGATTGATAACCGGCAGGACTGTTAAAGGACTTTACAAGGCGCGTTATTTCAGGGATGGAGTTATAGGGATTCGTTCCGTATTGCACAATAATTGCGTCGTTTTTGAAAAATTTGGCGGCAAAAGCGAAGTTCTTTTTATGGGTAACGAAAAACTTATGTTTTCAGGCCCTCAAGCCCTTGACGATGAGCGGATTGTCTTTATCGCTTCGCGTGATGGCAAAAGGGAATTATGGCTCTTCAATTATGTTTCGCGGGAACTTTTTAAAATTGAAAACTCTCAGGAGAATAATGATAATTGGGCATATATGCGGGATTTAAACGTTTCACAAGGGAAAATATTTTTTATTTTTAATTCTGATGACCGTATGTATAAACTTGGGATGATCGATCTTGAAACAATGCGGGCGGTTTTTAGCGGCAGGGACTTTTCAGGCGGCATTTTTAACCCTGTTTCCGCAGACGGCGCAGTTTACTATCTTGCGGAATTTGTTTCACGTAACAGCCTTATGCGCTTTCCTGAACCTGCCGATTCCCTTTCCGGCGATATCATTAATTTGCAACTGACAAAACTGGACAATGAAAATTACGAGACTGCTTCTAATCCGCCGTATACGGGCCAGCCTAAACCATACTCAGGATTGTCTTATTTGAATCCGTTCAGGTTATGGTTGCCTTTGCCTTTGATCAGGGCGGATGAAGAAGGGTATGTAAGATTTGACGGCGCCGGAATCTTTTCGGTAATAGCGGATCCCATGGATACAAACATGGTTTTTTTAATGGCTTATGCCGATCTTTACTATCAAATGGCGATGATAGAGCAGTTTTCCTGGCAAAATACAAGCATGGGTTTTCCTCTTACGGTAAACCTTTTTGATCAAGTAATGGAGGAGTCAAAAGATAATATATACCGTTATACCAACGCAAGCCTGTCTGTCGGCATAAACTGGATAAGAGATCAGTGGGACAATCAAGTAACGCTGGGCTGCGGTTATTACCGTACCGCGGGTTTTGAAGAAGGAAAAAGCGCTTATGAGTGGGAAGAAGCGGGAAGCGGTTTCTTTATACAAACAGGCTTTACATTTTCGTACCGCGCGTTAAGTTTGCAATTTAGCGGCGAAACCCCCGTAGACAGTTTTGATCCGCGCGTTGACATGATTTTTCGCGCAAACACAAAAACCAGATTTCCCATTTCTTTTACTTTTTTTGGCGCTTATGACGCGAGCGGAATGGATCTGCACGGCGTGTCAAGCGTTTTTGGCGCGACGGCAATTGACGATGTTGTTTTAAAAGAATACCTCAACTACTCAGGTCTTGAGCTTTTCTGGCTTGGCGGCGCCGAGATAGCGGTTGGTTTATTTTCTTTTGATATTCAAAAAAATCTTTCCCATCTTTACTTTAATAAAGTTTCCGGCAGTCTCTCGTTAAGAAACCAAATTTATGACTGCGGCGGCCATCCTGACGCGGAAGGAATTGAGATAAACGACCTGCGTCTTATACAGTCTTTAGGATTTAAAGTCGGCATGAAAATATCTTTTTTCCCGATAATAAAAATTCCCCTGTCCATTGAACCGTTTATTTTTAGCGCGTGGAAATTTTCCAACACTATTACCGGAAAAGAATATCCTTTTTTCATTAATATTGGGATAAACGCGTCATTTTAGATTGACTCTTTATCAAAAATGATTTATAATATTTTTAGGTAATGGTAACAATGAATTCAATAAAAGCTGAAATCAGCAAAGAAAAGGCGAGTAAAAAAATAATTTACTCATTTGAAGTTAATAATGACGCTTTTAAGGCTTATTATTTTCCAGGAAAAAAATCCACATTGGAAATTTCGCATAATGGCTCTTCGCTTGGAACAATAGATAATCCAAAAGCAAAATCAGAATATACGGTAAATTCTGAAACAAAACCGGTAAAAATTACGGCGTGGATAGACAATAAGTTATCGCTTGCCTCATTTTTAGGGAAAGTAAAAGGCATTGGAATTGAAGTTGACGGGCGTCCTGTTCAAAATACGGTGAGCGACCCTGAAACTCATATTAATATCGGGAGATCAGGCCTTTACATTCTTTTGTTTTTTTTAATCATAAAGTCCGCTTGGACATATTACTCTTCCTATAAAAATTATGAATACCATATTGTTTCAATAATATCAAGCTCGATATATTTTATTCCGTTTATATATGTTTTAATATTAACAATAAAATATAAAACATGGACGACGCTCGCGATAATTTCAGGCGTTATTTTAACTGCATTGGAAATGATTGATTATATAATAGGAATACCCGCAAGCGTAACTTCCACTGGAAGCAGTTTCGTAGTATGGATAATTATACGATTAAGCGCCTTATATGTGTTGTGCAATGCTTTTATATGGAGGCGCAAACAATTACGTAATAGTCAGAATCTGAATAATCAACTATAATATATCCATGAATAATAAATTTTTATCTGTTTTTAGGCGCCTGTTTTTGGTAACTCTCGCGGGCGTATTAATGTCGATTAATATTAAAACATTCGTCCATGCCGGAGAGCTTATTCCCGGCGGGTTTACCGGGCTTTCCCTTCTGCTTCAAAAAATATGCCTGCGATTTGGAAACTTCAATCTGCCCTTTAGCCTGCCGTACTATATTTTAAACTCCGTACCCGCGATTATTAGTTTTAAATTCATCGGGAAAAAATTTACCATTTATTCTTTGATTACCATTATTATTACGGGCGTGCTTGCCGACTCTATGCCTTCAATGTTCATTGAAGCGATTAAAGTGCATGACACCCTGCTTTCGGCGGTATTTGGCGGGGCTTTAAACGGGCTTGGCATCGCCCTGTGCCTTTATGCCGACGCCACATCCGGCGGCAGCGATTTTATCGCGATTTTTATTTCCGAAAGATACCGCAAGGACGCGTGGAATTACATCTTTATAGCGAATTGCGTTATTCTGGCGGTGGCAGGCGCCCTTTTCGGTCTGGACAAGGCTTTGTACTCCATAATTTTTCAGTTCACGACCACAGTCGCGCTGGAAACCCTTTACCGTAATTATCAGCAAAGAACTCTTCTTATTATTACCAACAAGCCGGATGTAATTTTCTCCGTTATCAACGAAAAAACCCATCACGGCGCCACTTGTTTTGAAGGCTTTGGCAGTTATGAAAAGAAAAGCCGTACTTTGCTTTATTCCGTAGTAACCGCCAGCCAGGTAAAATCCCTAATCCCAGCGATAAGGCAAATTGACGAAAAAGCCTTTATCAACGTGCTAAAAACAGATCAACTTAACGGGAGATTTTATCAAAAACCTTTTGATTAATTCGCCAAGATCTCTCACAAAGAACACAAAGGAAGGAGTGAAAAGAAGTGAGCAGTGAGCAGTGAGCAATGTTTTTGTTCGAAATCTTAGCTTGGGCTTTAGATAAGATAGCGGACAAAAACCCCACTCCCTACTCCCTACTCCCCACTCCCTAGAATCTTGATAAATTTCTTGCGAAAAAATTTAATTTCCCTATTGCATTAATTTTACATTTTTGCTAGAATTGTAATATCTATTTAAGCAGAGGATAAATGTTGAAAAAGGTGGGACAGCTTAACAGGCTTTATAACTCAAATTTTAGCGCGGCTTTAGGGCGCGTATTTTCCTCTATTCCCGTCATATTTGTAGTAATTCTCGTAGTAATTATTAGCCGGTAAGGGCACGGGGTTCCTTTTTAGGAAAATCCGCAGCCTTTACCGGGTTTCTCAAGTTCTGGAGTGGGTAAGACCCATTACGGGATTGGTATATAGGAGGTTTTTATGGCACGTATGTATTACGAAAAGGACTGCGATCTAGGAGCGCTTAAAAGCAAAACCATCGCGGTAATTGGTTACGGTTCGCAGGGACACGCCCATGCCCTGAACATGAAGGAGTCCGGGCTAAATGTGATTGTCGGCCTTTACGAGGGGTCAAAATCATGGAAGAAGGCGGAAGAGGCTGGCTTTAAGGTGATGACCGCTAAAGACGCGGCGCAGGCGGCGGATTTTATTATGATCTTGATTAACGATGAAAAGCAGGCCGCTCTTTACAGGGAATCAATCGCGCCCGCTCTTAAAAAGGGAAAAACTCTTTCCTTCGCCCACGGGTTTAACATTCACTTCGGGCAGATTGTACCGCCGCCCGATGTCAACGTTGTGATGATTGCCCCTAAGGGGCCTGGCCACACCGTGCGCGAGCAGTACAAGAACGGCGCGGGCGTTCCCTGCCTTATAGCGATTCATCAGGACGCGGACGGAAACGCTAAGAAATTGGCATTGGCTTATGCGGCGGGAATTGGCGGCGCGAGAGCGGGAGTTTTGGAAACAACTTTTAAGGAAGAAACAGAGACTGACCTTTTTGGAGAGCAGGCCGTCCTATGCGGCGGAGTTTCCGCGCTGATGAAAGCGGGTTACGAGGTGCTTGTGGAAGCGGGCTATCAGCCTGAGAGCGCCTATTTTGAAGTAATGCACGAGATGAAGCTTATCATCGATCTTGTAAACAGGGGTGGGCTTTCCTTTATGCGCTATTCAATCTCGGACACTGCGGAATACGGCGACTATGTTATCGGGCCGAAGATCATTACCGAGGATACAAAGAACACGATGCGGCAGGTGTTAAAGAATATTCAGAACGGAAGTTTCGCGCGGGACTGGATACTTGAAAATCAGGTGAACCGCCCATTCTTTAACCGCATGAGGGCGATTGAGGCTGAGCACCCAATTGAGAAAACAGGAAACGAGCTTCGCGCCATGATGCCTTGGTTAAAGAAAAACGAGGAAAAATAAATAAATGAGTAATGAGGAGCGGTCAAATTTAATACCGCTGGAAATTCTGGACACTACCCTTAGGGACGGCGCTCAGGGGGAAGGCATAACTTTTTCAGCGCAGGACAAACTCGACGTGGTTCGCGCTTTGGACGATTTGGGAATCACATGGATCGAGGCGGGGAATCCGGGAAGCAATCCAAAAGATATGGAATTTTTCCGTCTTGCCGCGAGTCTCAACCTTAAACACGCAAAACTCTGCGCCTTTGGCCCTACCCGAAAAAAGGGAGCCAAGGCAAGTGAAGATTCAGGCTTGCTTAGCCTGCTTGACGCGCAGACCCAGGCGGTGACGATCTTCGGCAAGAGTTGGGACTTTCATGTTTCTGAAGTGCTGCGCGTCAGTCCTGAAGAAAATCTTGCCATGATTGCGGAAACAATTACGTTCCTTAAAGAAAAAGGTCGGCAGGTTTTTTTCGACGCGGAACATTTTTTTGACGGCTGGAAAACAAATCCCGAATACGCCCTTACTACTCTAAAGACAGCGATGACAGCGGGAGCGGAACGCGTCATACTGTGCGATACAAACGGTGGCGCGTTTCCCGACACAATAGAGAAGGCTGTTAAGGAAGCGTTAAAAATTTTCGATAGCACAGGCGGTTCTTCTTGTATTCTAGGCATTCACGCGCATAACGACGCTGACATGGCGAGCGCGAACACTATTACCGCCGTCCTTGCAGGATGCCGCCATGTTCAGGGAACATTAGTCGGCTTCGGAGAGCGATGCGGCAACACAAGCCTTGCGGCGGTTATGCCGAGCCTTGAACTTAAACTTGGTTTCCGCTGTCTGCCTGAGGGAAAGATGGAACGTCTTTCCGAGATAACGCAGATTGTCGCGGAGACTGCCAATGTCGCGGTTCCCGGCAATATGCCCTATGTGGGAAGCCATGCGTTTACGCATAAGGCGGGAATGCACGCGGATGGAATTTTAAAGGTGAGCAAGTCCTTTGAACATATCGACCCTTCCCTTGTCGGGAATGACCGTCATATTGTGATGAGCGAAGTCGGCGGACGCTCCGCAATAGCGCAGAGGGCGAAAAAGATCGACGCTTCCATTACAAGGGATCATCCTGTTACAATCGCTCTTGCACAAAAACTAAAAACTCTCGAGGCGGAGGGCTGGCAGTTTGAAGGAGCGGACGGCAGTTTCGATCTTTTGGTTCGCAGAGAACTTGGCCGTTACAAGCCGCTGTTTAACATCGAAGCTTACCGCGTCGTCAGTGAACATCCAACGGGGGAAACAATCGCCTGTTCCCACGCGTGGGTTAAAGTGCTTGTTGACGGTCAGGAAGAGATAGCCGCCGCCGAAGGAGACGGGCCTGTCAACGCGATGGACGGCGCTCTGCGTAGGGCGTTGAAACATTTTTACCCGGAACTGAAAGAAGTTCGCCTTACCGATTACAAGGTCAGGGTAATTGACGGCAGCGCCGCGACCGCTGCAAAGGTACGCGTGCTTATTTCGTCTTCAGACGGCAAACAAAGCTGGACAACGGTAGGAGTTTCGGAAGACATCATTGACGCGAGCCGCGCTGCGCTTGTGGATTCTATTGAATACAAATTAATTGACGATATAGAACGCCGTTTCAAGGCGTATCTTTAGGCGTTTATGACATGGGGGAGGTCCAGTGAATAGTAGTTAGTGGTTAGCAGATAGTTTGTGTTGTTAGTAAGCTAAGAGTATTGGCAACAAGCTCATTTTACTAACAATAACACTAATTACTATCCACTAAATACTAACCACTTCCTTAGATAAGGAAGGAAAAGGAGAGAAAATGAAATTTTCAGTTGCGGTTATTCCAGGAGACGGGATAGGGCCGGAAGTGATAGCGCCGACTCTTGAAGCGCTTGACGCGGTGGGGGACAAGTACGGCCATATATTCAACTATGTCGAACTTGAGGCGGGCGGGCTTGCCATTGATCACAGCGGGGAGCCGCTTCCACAGGAAACGCTTGAGGCTGCGAAGCAGTGTGACGCGCTTCTTTTGGGAGCGGTCGGCGGCCCTAAGTGGGATTCGCTTCCAGGGCATTTGCGTCCTGAAAGAGCGTTGTTAGGGCTTCGCGCAGGGCTTGGAGTTTTCGCTAATCTTCGTCCAGCGGCTTTACTACCCCAGTTAAAATCAGCCTGCCCTATTAAAGACGAAGTGCTAATAGCGAGTAATAGCGAAGGAAAGGCCGCTTTCGATTTATTGATTGTTAGGGAACTGACGGGAGGGCTTTACTTTGGCAAGCGCGGTCGGTTGGATGAGCCTTCAAACGGCCACAGTCCCGGCGCGGCTTTTGACACTGAAACATATTCTTGGATGGAGATTGAACGGGTACTCCGAGCGGGTTATGAAGCGGCGGCTGCGCGGCGGAAAAAACTCTGCGTAGTGGACAAGGCAAACGTGCTTGAGTCATCCCGTCTTTGGCGCGAAGTCGCGGCTGTTGTTTCAAAGGACTATCCTAACATAGAGACAAGTTATCTCTACGTTGACAACGCCGCCATGCAGTTGATACGCGCTCCTGGGCAATTCGACGTAATCGTAACGTCAAATCTTTTTGGAGACATACTTTCCGACGAGGCATCAGTGCTTACAGGCTCAATCGGAATGTTGGCCTCGGCAAGCCTCGGCGAAAAAACGCTAACCGGAACAAGGCCGGGAATGTACGAGCCTATTCACGGCTCCGCACCCGACATCGCCGGCAAAGACATCGCCAATCCGCTTGCGACTATTCTTTCTGCGGCGATGATGCTCCGCTACTCATTCGGTCTTGAGAAGGAAGCGGCGGCTATTGAAACAGCGGTTAATCATGTGCTTGATCATGGACTGCGGACGGGGGACATTGCTAGTCGAAGCGGAACAGCAAACAGTACCGCGGCTTTAAACGTGGAAAAAATAGTGGGTACTAAAGAAATGGGCGGGGCTGTACTCAAAGCATTGGAGAAATTATGAAAAGCGATTCTGTAAACAAGGGCATTGCCCGTTCCCCACATCGCGCGTTATTTAAGGCGTTGGGATTCATCGACGAAGAATTTAAAAGGCCGCTCATCGGGGTTGCCTGCGCTAAGAGCGAAATAGTTCCCGGTCATCTGCACCTTGACAACATTTCTCGCGCAGTTGCGGATGGAATTCGCATGGCAGGCGGAGCGCCAGTCATTTTTCCTGTAATCGGAGTGTGCGACGGGATAGCGATGGGGCATGAGGGAATGAAGTACTCCCTGCCGACACGGGAGCTAATCGCCGACTCGGTTGAGTGTATGGCGATAGCCCACGCTTTTGACGCCCTTGTCTTTATCCCAAACTGTGACAAAATAATTCCCGGTATGCTGATGGCATCTGCCCGTCTTAACCTTCCTTCCGTTTTTGTTTCAGGCGGACCGATGCTTGCCGGGCGCAAGGACGGAAAACCACTGACGCTTACCACCATGTTTGAAGCGGTAGGCGCTGTCGCCGCTGGAAAAATCAGCGAACAGGAACTTGAAGAACTTGAAAACCTCGCCTGTCCGGGATGCGGTTCGTGCTCAGGAATGTTCACCGCAAACTCGATGAACTGCGTAACCGAAGCGCTTGGTATGGCTCTGCCTGGTAACGGCACTATTCCCGCAGTAATGGCGGAGCGTATCCGCCTCGCAAAAAAAACCGGTATGCTAATCATGGACGTTCTTAAAAAAGATCTGCGTCCCAAAGCCATACTTACGCAAGCGACATTTATGAACGCCCTCGCCCTCGACATGGCGCTTGGCTGTTCTACAAATACCGCTCTCCATCTTCCCGCCGTCGCGGGGGAGGCCGGCGTTAAACTCGATCTGGAGCTTCTTAACAAGGTAAGCGCGGTAACCCCTAACCTTTGCCGCCTTGCCCCCGCGGGAAAAGACGTAATAGAAGACTTGCACTCAGCCGGTGGAATTCCCGCAGTCTTAAAAGAACTCTCTAAAAAGAACCTTGTCGATCTTAAAGCCGCCACAGTATACGGCTGTCTTGGAGACGCGTTGATCAAGGCGGAAAATAAAAATCCCGAAGTCATAAGGCCGATTGAAAATCCCTACTCCGCGACAGGAGGGCTTGCCGCGCTGAAGGGAAATATCGCTAAGGACGGCTGCGTTGTAAAGCGAAGCGCGGTAGCGGTTTCCATGTTAAAACACGAAGGCCCGGCAAGAGTCTTCGATTCCGAGGAAACGGCGTTCGACGCGATCATGGGGAAAAAAATTAACGCGGGGGATGTCGTCGTTATCCGTTACGAGGGGCCAAAAGGCGGTCCCGGCATGAAAGAGATGCTCGCGCCCACGGCTGCGCTTGCCGGCATGGGTCTTGACGACAAAGTCGCCCTGATTACGGACGGGCGTTTCTCCGGCGCATCCAAGGGCGCGTCTATCGGACACGTATCGCCTGAGGCGGCAACCGGCGGAAACATCGGAATCATCAATGAAGGAGACATAATCGCGATTGACATTGACGGGCTTTCTATAAACGTGAAGATAAGCGATGAAGAGATCGCGCGGCGGCGTAAAGACTGGAAGCCTCTATCAAAAACAAATACAGGTTACCTTGCCCGCTATGCCGCGCAAGTCGGTTCCGCCGCGCAAGGCGCGGTTTTTAATCCGCGGCCGCGTGAAGGAAATTAAAATGCAGTACTCAGGCGCTCGTATATTAATTGAATCTCTAATTGAGCAGGGAGTGGATACTATTTTCGGCTATCCCGGCGGCGCTGTCCTAAATATTTATGACGAACTCTACAAACACAGCGACAAAATTCGCCACATCCTTGTCAGCCACGAACAGCACGCGGCCCACGCCGCGGACGGTTATGCGCGTTCTACAGGGAAGACCGGAGTGTGCATCGCCACTTCAGGGCCGGGAGCGACAAACCTTATCACGGGAATCGCGACGGCGTACATGGACTCAACTCCGCTGGTGGCGATTACAGGCAACGTCCCCACAGGCATTCTAGGCAAAGACAGTTTTCAGGAAGTTGACATCACGGGCATCTCAATGCCCATAGTGAAGCACAACTGGATTGTAAAAAATGTTGATGACCTCGCGGAAGTGATTCGCGAAGCGTTTTTGCTTGCAGCCTCAGGCCGACCAGGGCCAGTACTCATCGACATACCGAAAGATATTACCGAGCGCACCGCCGAATGGACTCCTTTAAAGAAAGGCGAATTAAGAAACAATTCTCTTTCAGATCGCGCGAAGCGCCTTGACGAGCGCGTATCAAGGAGCAGATTTTCAGAAGAAGAAATAAAAGCAGCCGCGGAAATGATTAAGGAAGCAAAACGTCCTTTGCTTTACGCCGGCGGAGGCGTCATCAGCTCTGGAGCGGAGGGGGAACTTATCGCTCTTGCCGAGAAGCTTAACGCTCCCGTGGCGTTGAGCCTCATGGGAATAGGCGCTGTTACAAAAGATCACCGTCTTTGCACGGGACTTATCGGAATGCACGGAACCGTGGCTAGCAATAAAGCGACGCAGAAAGCGGATTTGCTCATGGCGATTGGAGCGCGTTTTTCAGATCGCGTTACAAGCAAGGCGGATATTTTCGCGAAGACCGCGAAGGTGATTCACTTTGACATTGATCCTGCCGAGATAGGCAAAAACATTGAAACCCACGCCTGCGTGGTGGGAAATTTAAAAGACACTCTTAAAAGCCTATTGTCAAATCTTCCAACTCGTCTTGAAACCGAATGGAACGGCGAAATTGAAAAATGGAAAACCCATCTGCCTCAAACCTACACCCACGAAGTCACATTCGCTAAAAACGCGCTACACCCGCGCTTTATTATAGAAGAAACCGCGAAGGCGCTTGGTCCGCAAACAATCGCCGTTACGGACGTAGGCCAACATCAGATGTGGACGGCGCAGTTTTTTCCAGCTGAGAAGCCAAGAACATTTATCAGCTCAGGCGGGCTTGGAACGATGGGCTTCGGTCTAGGAGCTGCCTGCGGCGCAAAAGTCGCTAACCCTAATAAACCTGTAGCGCTTTTTACAGGCGACGGCAGTTTCAGAATGAACTGCGCTGAGATGGCGACGCTCTCCAATAATAAAATCCCGCTATTAATAATAGTCTTTAACAACGGAGTCCTTGGCATGGTAAGGCAATGGCAGAGTTTCTTTTACGAAAGCCGCTACTCGCAAACGATTCTTGGCGCATACCCCGACTTCCTAAAACTCTGCGACGCTTATGGCATTAAAGGTTTCCGCGCCGGAGACAGGGAATCCTTTAAGAAAGCGCTCCACGCCGCGACAGCTGAACTATCCGCCGAAAGAGCCGCCCTAATCGAAGCCGACATAGACCGTGACGAAAACGTCTTACCGATGGTTCCTTCGGGCAAGCCAATTGATGAGCAGATTCTTTAATGAGCAATGAGCAATGAGCAGTGAATAATGAGCAATGAGCAGTGAGCAGTGAGCAATGAATGAATAATGAGCAATGAGCAATGAGCAATTAGTGAGGTTTATAAGCTAAGCGTGGGATATTACGATTAATTTTCGAACAACGAAATTGTTAATTGCTCACTGCTCACTGCTCACTGCTCATTGTCCCTACTCTCTCTGCGCTAAGTCCCACTCCATGGCGTTAATCGCGGATAGGTAGGCCATTATTGAGGCTTCAATTACGTCGGTGGATACGCCGCGGCCGTTCCAGCGGCGGCCGTCCATCGCTATTTTTACCATTGCTTCGCCTTGTGAAGATGAGCCGCCTGTTACGGCGCCGATTTCATAAAGTTCCAACTCCGGTTCTTTTTCCGTAATTTGATTGATCGCTTTGAAGATTGAGTCTATGGGGCCGTCGCCCAGGCATACCAATTTTTTTAAATCGCCGTCTTTATGCTGCAAGCGGATTACTCCCGCCGCGCCTAAAGCCGAACCTGTGTTCACAGCCCAATGATCCAGCTTCCACGTTTCGGGAACGGAGACAGCCCTGTCCATTACAAGGGCTTCAATGTCGCGGTCGCTGACAACTTTCTTTTTATCGGCAAGGTCCTTAAAGTCGGCAAAAATTTTCTCAAACGCCTGCTGGTTCACATTCAGTCCCAAATCTTTAAGACGCTCTTCAAAAGCGTGGCGGCCTGAATGTTTGCCCAGAACCATTCGGTTTTGCGGGATGCCGATTGACTGCGGCGTCATTATCTCGTAAGTTTCCCTCTTCGCCAACACTCCGTGCTGGTGAATTCCCGCTTCATGCGCGAACGCGTTATCGCCAACGATGGCCTTGTTCGGCTGAACCTTCACGCCCGTCACTTGTGACACAAGACGGCTTGCCGCGTATATCTGGCTGCTGTCGATTCCCGTATCAGCGGAAAAAAGGTCATGACGGACGCGCAGACTCATGACTAATTCTTCCAGAGACGCGTTTCCCGCCCGCTCCCCTATTCCGTTAATCGTACACTCAACCTGATCCGCTCCGTTGGCGACAGCAGCGATACTGTTCGCTACAGCCAGCCCCAAATCGTTGTGGCAATGCACGGACAGGGCCGCTTTTTCCATATGCGGAGTATGTTCTTTAATATAACGGACGCGCTCGCCAAATTCCGCCGGCATCGCGTATCCTACAGTGTCGGGGAAATTTACCGTCAACGCTCCGGCTTCAATTGCCGCGCCAAAAACCTTGCAGACAAAATCAGGATCGCTTCGGAAAGCGTCTTCGGCGGAAAACTCAACGTCATTGCAGAATTTTTTCGCGTACTTTACGGCGGAGACCGCCTGTTCCAGCACCTGATCGGGAGTCATCTTGAGCTTAAACTCCATATGCACGGGCGAAGTGGCAAGGAACACATGAACGCGCGGGCTGACAGCTTTTGCCAGCGCTTCTTTAGCCGCGTCAATATCGCTTTCACGGCTGCGGCAAAGTCCCGCCACGGAACAGTTGGTAATGATGCCGGCGATTGTCTTTACGGACTCAAGATCGCCCGGGCTTGATATGGGAAAACCCGCTTCAATTATATCCACTCCAAGTTTTTCAAGCCGCCTCGCGACTTCAATTTTTTCAGTCAGATTCATGCTGCATCCTGGAGCCTGCTCTCCGTCCCTGAGCGTAGTGTCAAAAATTTTTACGCGCCGTTTATCTTTGTCTGCCATTTTTGTCTCCTTTATTAGTAGTGTTTTGCCGCGTACTCGACCCAGCCGCCGGCTTCTACCAAAGCTTTTTCAAAATTTTTAAGGGTAAAAGAAACTGTTTTTTCTTTTCCGCCCGCTTTAAAACACAAACTGCCCTTGTCCGTATCAACAGCCAGCGTTGTTTTGACATCGGCGAATTCCTTAAACAGTTTATCCAACTCGTCCGCGGGAACTTCACAGGCGATCATGCCGCAGTTGTACATATTCTGCCTGAAGATACGGGCGAAACTTTCAGCGATAACGATGTTAATCCCGTTTACCTCAAACGCCCACGGAGCATGCTCGCGCGAAGAGCCGCAGCCGAAGTTTGCCCGCGCCATCACGGCTCCCTTTCCCGCAATGTCTTTTGCTGGATCAAAATTTTTTATTTTTAAGTCTTCCAAAAGATGGGGCTTTAACGCTTCCTTTGTATCAGCGGTTAAATATTTCGCGGGGATAATTTCATCGGTGTTAATATCGCCGCGGTCAAGAAATAAAACTTCTCCGCCAAATATTTTCATGACTGCCTCCCAATATCACTTGGCGCGGCAATCGCGCCCGCAATTGCGGAAGCCGCCGCGACAGCGGGACTAACGAGATGAACCGCGCCCCCCTTGCCCATGCGCCCGTAAAAATTGCGGTTTGTAGTGGAAGCGCAAACCTCCCCTTCGGCAAGCACTCCGTTGGACATTCCAAGACACGCTCCGCAAGTGGCGTTTGTCACGCAGCAGCCGCTCTCAATAAAAATCTGTATCAGTCCTTCTTTGAGCGCCCGCGCGTAAATGTCAGTGGTAGCGGGAGAAATGATCGCGCGTACAGAGTCGGCGATTTTTTTTCCGCGCAATACATTCGCCGCGGCGCGAAGGTCTTCAATTCTTCCGTTTGTGCAAGAGCCGATGTAGACTTGATCAATTTTAATACCGGCAAGTTCCCGTATCGGTTTTACCTCATCGGGCTTGTAGCCGACTGTAGCAAGCGGCTCCAGCTTTGAGCAGTCAATATCGACAACGCCGGAATACTCAGCGTCGTCATCGCTTGTCCATTTTGAGAAATCAGCAAGCGCTTCTTCTTTACTTGAATAAGTTTTATCGCCGCCAGGCCCAATAAACGGCCACAGATAATTCACTGTAGTCATGTCGGGCATACATACGCCGCTTGTCGCACCCGCTTCTATCGCCATATTGCAGATTGTCAGTCTGCCTTCCATGCTCATGGAAGAAATTACAGGACCGCGCAATTCCATAACTTTTCCCGACGCTCCCGAAACGCTGATTTTAGAAATGACGGCGAGTATTACATCCTTAGGAAAAACGCCCAGCGGTAATTCCCCAAGCAGATTGATCCGCAATGTTTCCGGCTTTCTGAAAGCGCAAACGCCTTTCAGTATCCCCACCTCAAGATCAGTAGTTCCGACACCTGCTGCAAAAGCCCCGAACGCGCCGTGCGTGCAAGTATGGCTGTCGCCCATAATAATAGTAAAGCCCGGACGGACAAATCCCTTTTCGGGAAAAATCGCATGGCACACGCCGTTACGTCCAATGTCAAAAAAGTCCTTAATGTTATGCCGCCGCGCCCAATCCCGCAGAGTTTTTCCCTGCAACGCGGTTTGCGAATCCTTAGCCGGCGTCACATGATCTATCACCGCCTTAATCTTTGCCGGATCAAAAACCTTGTCGAGTTTCTTTGAAACCAGATCGTTTATCGCCGCCGGAGTCGTAATCTCATGACAGAATACCCTGTCAAGCCTAAGCACAAATACGTCTTCAAACGGCTGATCAACAGTATGAGTCTCAAATATTTTTTGAGTAAGCGTTTTTCCCATAATTTTCCCTAATCGCATTATACGAATTTTTACAAATAACGGCAAGCCTTAACAGTGAGCAGTGAGCAGTGAGCAGTGAGCAATTTTGTTGTTCGTAAATTAATCGTAATAGCCCCACGCTAAACCTACGAACCTCACTAATTACTAATTATTCATTGCTAATTACTCATTACTCATTGCTCACTGCTCACTGCTAATTGCTCACTGCTAATTGCTCACTGCTCACTGCACACTGCACACTGCTCACTGCTCACTGCTCACTGCTCACTGCTCACTGCTCACTGCTCACTGCTCACTGCTTTTCCGGAAACAAAACAACCTGCACCGGCCCTGAGACTAGAATCTCCCTGCATAAAGTTTGAACGCTTTGAACGGTAACCGCTTTTATCGCGTCCGCCCTTGAGTTAAGCCTTGAAAGAGGCGTGTTGTAAAGAACAGATGAATTTGTATAACTCTGCGCTATGTGCAAATTTCTTTGAAGAGATCTTTCATGTTCTTTTAACAGGGCTTCTTTTGATTTGTTAAACGTATCTTGATTAAGGGGCTGTTTTGTAAGGCCGGTTAAAATATCGCGTACCGCGTTAATTAATTCTTCGGCGCGGGAAGGATTACACACAAAATACACGTTTATTCTGTATTCGCCGTATGGAATCACATCGACCGACACGCCGGCGGAAATTGAATATACTCCGCCCAATTTTTCGCGGATTTCATCGTTTAAAATTATTTCAAGGTATTCGGATAAAAGCGCCGCCGTTTGATTTCTCTGTTCGCTGAAATCAGCCGGCCCATTCACAGTCCACCTTAAATAAACCATGCTCTTATCATCTTTTCCCTTATAAATTGTCCTTCTGCCTTCGGCGGGCCGTTTTAACCCCGGATTATTCCACTTGTTCATCGGCTGAGAAACAGGTATAGAACCGATATAGACTGACGACAGTTCACGTATGACGTTAATATTAACATTGCCTGTAAATACAAAAGTATAATCGCCTGGGTTAATACACTGCCTTAAAAAATCATCCGCGTCTTTTATGGAAACTTTTGCGATATCGTCATACTCAAGTGGCTTAAAAAGAGGATGGTTATTGTAAAGCGTTTTTGTCAATTCATGCCAGAATACGCTTTCAGGATCGTCATTTTGATGTTTAAGCGTTGTTCTGTACTGATCAAGCATGGCGGAAATAGCCCTTTCATCAAGCCGGGGCTGCGTAAAGAAAAGATGTATCATCTGAAAAAGCGTTTTTAAATCCGCCGTTGTAGACGACCCCTGAAAGCCGCGGATAAAATTATGATTCCAGAAAGACGCCGACACTTGCTTCCCCGCGAGTTTTACTAAAAGCTCATTTCTTGAATACGGACCAAGACCGGACGCCGTTATCATTTCGGAAAGAAGATTTACGGAAACAATCGTTTTCTCGGTCGCGTTTGCCGTCCCTCCCTTTGCCATCGCGTATAACACAATTTCGTTGTTTTTATTCGCGGTCTCTTTAAAAATTACCTTTGCCCCGTTTGACAAAATGATGATATGCGCTCCTGTCGCCGAATCAATATTCTCTGATACTATATCCCCCGCGGTTGGCGCTTTGTCCATTAAATCTCCTGAAACCATGTTATCCTGTTTGCGCGTAATTTTAGCGGATTGGGTTTCCTTAAAGATTGATTTTATTTCTTTCGGCGTGGGAAGATTTTCCGCTTCCGCCTGCGGAGAAATTAAAAAGACGGTTATGTCATTCGCGGAATAATACCCCTTTACAGTTTGCAAAATATCCTTTAAGCCAATGCCTGGAAGCAGGGCGTTTACGGCGTTCACTTCCCATTCGATATCAGGCATTTCCTCGCCATATAAAAAATGACTGGTAAAGTCCCTAAAATACCTTCGCGATTCCGTTCTGTCCTTTTCAGATAACAATTTTTCCATGCGTGAAACAGTATTCATTTTAGCGAGTTCAAGCTCGCTCTCCGTAAATCCAAATCTTCTAATGGATTCTTTCTCCAATAAAAGTTCCCTAAGCGCGTCCCGCGCCATGCCCGTTTTAGGCTCCGTCCCCATTGAATAAAAACGCGCGTTATGCGCCCAACTCCAAACGCCGCCCCACGATTCGTTAGCCGCCGATTTGGGATCGGAGTGAGCTTCCTCAAAACGCAGCGAGAGCATATAATCAATTAAATAATCAATTAAGGTTTCCCTATAATAGCCGATAGTTCCTTTTCGCGCTCCTTTTTTCATTTTGTAATAAATCATAAAGTTAGTAGACGTAAGCTCGGGGTCCGTAATAATTTCAACGTTAAAATTGCCGTTTCTTGGCGGCGGCAGTTCAATTAGCGGTCGGTTTACAGGCTTGCTCGCGGGGGGCATTGTAAACTTTTGCGCTAACTGCGCTTCCAGTTTCTTTCCGTCAAAATCACCGATAAAAACAAGAGCCATATTGTCGCTTGTATACCAGCGCTCGTAAAATTCCCTTACCTGCCCTGATGTCGCGTTCTCGATAATTTCCGCAAGCCCGATTGGCTGGCGCTCGGCGTAAGCGCTTCCGGCAAAAAGAATTGGAAAGAGTCTTTTACGCACCCTGTCCATCGCGTCCGATCTTGTCCGCAATTCCTCAAGAACGACTCTGCCTTCGTTTGTTACGTCTTCGCTTAAAAAACTTACCGTATATGTCCAGTCGTCAAGAACAGCTAACGCCTTGTCAGGTATGCTTTTTACTCCCCCGACATTCTCTACCGGTATATCAAAGTGATAAACCGTTTCATCATAAGACGTATACGCGTTGGCGTCCGCCCCAAAACGCATTCCCAATGATCTAAAATATTCAATAATATCTTTATTTGGAAAACGTTTAGTTCCGTCAAACGCCAGATGCTCGACAAAATGCGCCAATCCCCTTTGATCTTCCCTTTCCAAAACCGAACCGGCGTTTACGACAAGCGCGAGCTTCGCCATGTTTTCAGGCAGGGAATTCTCCAATATATAATAACGCAATCCGTTTGGAAGTTTTCCAGTTATAGCACGGCTTGTAAGCGGGATAATATCCTCGCCCTTGCCCAAATTCCCGTAATCCGCCGCGGAAATTGATATACAGGTCAGAATAACGAATGTCAGTAATACCGAACATAAAATTAACGGTAATTGATTAAATTTTCTATTTGTTTTCATGCCGATATTATACAATAAATTGAGAATTAAAACAGAGTTATTCTAACCTGATCTTTGAGAAAAACATATCTAAAAAATTATGAGCCTTCTTTCACTATCTCAATTTTAATTCCGTCGGTTTGCTCCAGTTCGTCTTTAGGCGGAATTGTTACGCGAAGGATTCCGTTTTTGTATACGGCTTTTACTTTTTCCTGGGCGTATTTGTCCAGAGGCGCAAAGTACTTCTGTCTTTCGATGTCTTTCATTTTAAGGCGGCGTTTAAAGTAGCGGACATTTTCCTCCGCTTGAAGTCTCGCGGGGTTGTCGGCTTGAGCGCTTACGGAACTGTCAATCCGCGCCGAAAAGACCATGTAGTCGCCCTGAAAAGAGAGGCTGATGTCTTTTTCATCAAAACCCGCCAAAGCGAATTCAAAGACCAGCGACCTGTCTTCCGTCATGAAAACATTCATAGGCGGGTAGGAATAGTTTGGGTAAAAATCGGTGTTTTCGTCGAAGAACTGTTTGCCGAAGTTAAATGGCCCGTTGGTGAACCTATTGTCCCCGTTACAGTTGTTAAAATTCCTGTGGAATTGATCCTTAAATTCCTGAGCCGCGTCGAAAATCTCGTCAAAAATACTGCCAAGATCCGTGTAATTTCTTGTACCTTTCATACAATCTCCTCGCCGGGAACGCTCTCGCCTTTCCCCGGCCTTCAAGGTGAATTTAGAACCCCCATACGGGCGATTCTTTTGGGCTTTAGCCCTCTGTATTAGAATTTACATTAGATATTATAAAAAGTCAAATTTTTTCGAGAAGAGTTCACACAAAGGACACAAAGGTACAAAGAACACAAAGAGGGAAGAGGGGGTTCTTGTCCGAGAGCTATGCGTGGATTTTACGATTAGTCAGGGTACAACGATATTATTAGTTTTTTTGATATGGGTGATAGGTATCAGGCAATTGTATAGAAAAAACGTCCGTTTTTTTTGAGCATTATATATATTTAAAATAATCATTAATATTTTAAAATAATATCACAATATTTCATTCTTTGTCAAGTAAAATTATAAAATAATATAATGTTTTATAATAAAAACCGTTAATTTTTATCAATACTATACAAGATTTGTTGAAAAAAAAGCTAAAAAACTACTAATAACGCTCAAAAAAAACGGAGGTTTATTTATGACAGTTAAAAGAATAATTTCATTATTCGGGATTATTGCTTTCGCAGCGATGTTGATTTTCGCGCTGGCAGGTTGTGAAGAGACTAAAGTGTCTCTTATAACTCCTGAGACTCCGCCACCTAGCGGTACTGTCATTAACATAGCCGCCATAAAAGGCGTTATAGTTCCGGCTTATGGCTTAACTCCTATTACGTCCATTACCGAAAATGAGCAGTACAGAGGAGCCGTAACATGGAACGACAATCCCTCCACTTTTGGCGCTTTAACTTCATATACGGCAATCATTACGCTTACAGCAAAAGACGGCTTTACCCTGGAAGGAGTAGCCGCTAACTTCTTTACGGTTGTGGGAGCGACATCGGTAAGTAACGCCGCTAATTCCGGCGTTATTACAGCGATTTTTCCGGCAACAGACTCAAGACTTGTTAACAGTATCGAAATTAAAACACAGCCGAATAAACTAACCTATACGCACGAAGACACTCTTGATTTAGCGGGACTTGTAATAACGCTGACATACGATAATGGTACGAGAGTAGAAGTTATTGCTGAAAATTTTCCAATTAAAAGCATAACCACCGAACCTGAGCAAGGTGATATATTGTATTATGTAACGAACAATGATAAGCCGATTAAGATAAAATACGGCAGTCTGACGTGTAATACCAATAATTTGAGCATCATTTTTCCAACCTTTACAACCATTGCCGATTTGGAAACATATTTACAAAGCAAGCCTGCCAACACTGCCGACAATCCCTACATCGTTGTGTTGAATGTGAACGATATTTCAACATTAAAAACAACTCTTGACAGAGCGTCAAAATACGTCTACCTTGACCTTTCGGGCAGTACAATAAACAACATTCCAAATTCTGTTTTCTCATCATATTCATATTCATATTCATCAGATTATATTTCATTATATTATAGAGGAACTCCCACGCTTACAGGTATAACAATACCCGACAGCGTGACGAGCATCGGCTATACTGTGTTCTCCGGTTGCAACGACCTTACGAGCATCACTGTAGCAAGCGGCAATACGGTATACCGAAGCGAAGGAAACTGCGTAATACAAATAAACGACAACAAGTTAATACTTGGTATAAAAACCAGCATTATACCCAACAACGTGACGAGCATCGGCAATTCTGCGTTCACCGGTTGCACCGGCCTGACGAGCATAACGATACCTGACAGCGTGACGAGCATCGGCGGTTTGGCGTTCGCATATTGCAACGACTTGACGAGCATAACGATACCTAACAGCGTGACGAGCATCGGCAATTCTGCGTTCACCGATTGCACCGGCCTGACGAGCATAACGATACCCAACAACGTGACGAGCATCGGCAATCCTGCGTTCACCGGTTGCACCGGCCTGACGAGCATCACTGTAGCAAGCGGCAATACGGTATATCGGAGCGAAGGGAACTGCCTAATACAAATAAGCGACAATAAGCTAATACAAGGAATCAAAACCAGCATTATACCCGACAGCGTGACTAGCATCGACAATGAGGCGTTCTTCGGTTGCAGCGGCCTGACGAGCGTAACGATACCTAACGGCGTGACGATCATCGGCGATTCTGCGTTCTACGGTTGCAGCGGCCTGACGAGCGTAACGATACCCGACAGCGTGACGATCATCCGCAGGGAAGCGTTCTCCAGATGCAGCGGCCTGACGAGTATCACTGTAGCAAGCGACAATTCGGTATACCGAAGTGAAGGAAACTGCTTAATACAAATAAGCAACAATATTTTAATACTGGGCATTAAAACCAGCGTTATACCGGACAACGTGACGAGCATCGGCAATTCTGCGTTCACCGGTTGCACCGGCCTGACGAGCGTAACGATACCCGACAGCGTGACTAGCATCGGCAATTCTGCGTTCTACGGTTGCACCGGCCTGACGAGCGTAACGTTTCAAGGGACGATTACTTCGGCGAATTTTATCACTGATGCTTTTAACATTGGTGACTTGCGAGATAAGTATCTTGCCGGAGGCATAGGAACGTACACGAGGTCAAACACCGGCTACTTTGGAACGTGGACGAAACAGTAGGAAAGAGTGAAGCGCAATGTCGCAGATGAGCGGCATTGCGTTTTTGTAGAGTGTAAAGTCTTGAGGAGTATAATATTTTTTAAAAGGAGATTAAAATTATGACAAGTACAAGTTTTTCTGTAGATAGCAAAAGTAAAAAAATGAAGTCTTGTAAATTATTCGGGCTTATCGTTCTAACATTGGCAATCGGGTTATTGACGGCAGCTTGCGACAGTTCCTCAGACGGCGGCAATCCTGACAAAACCGACACCGGTTCCAATATTGACGGCACTGGCGGCGGCGCTAATAATAACCCAGGAGGTAACGCTTTATCGGGTATGTACTATCGCGAGTTTGAATATAATGAATATCAAATTCAATTTAACAGCGACGGTTCTTATACATTAACTAATTCCCTGGGTACAGAAACAGGCGCATACGCGGTATCAGACAATAAAGTAACTATTAAGAATTTCACTTTTAATATTTACGATTCAAATACTCTTACGCTCGCGTCTATCGGCAATTCGAATAATTTTCCTATTACGTTTCTTAAAGACGGCAGTTATTATCCTGTTTCAGGCACATATAGCGCGACCGTTGGCGGCGCTCGCTTCTACTGGACTTTTGACAGCGATGGCACTTGCGCGCTTGACGGAAGCGCAAACAGCGGCAAAGACCGCTTTAAATGGTCATATACAATTTCAGAAAGAATGGTATACGCGACTTATATGCCTGTCAACAGCACTAGCGATAATTATAAATTTGTAACTATAGATTCAAATACCATTAAAGACGCAAGTGGGTACCTTTGGAGAAAGCAGTAAACGCGACAGAGAGTCACGCAATAGTGCCTGCTGCCGAATTCTCGTATATACTCTGCCCTACAGGGGGACACGCAAACATACATCCTATGATTTATCAAGACCAAGTTCTCTGTGAAAATATTTTAATGAAGCATAACGGCAGAATGCGGAAACCGGAAGGGTCGGGTTTTTTAAGCGGCGGCGGATTTCTTTTTTATACATTGCCACATAAGATGAAAATTGTTTTCTGATAAGGTGTTCCCGCTGTTTGTAAATATTATATTCATGCTGACGGATTGTAACAGGGGCAGGATCAATATATTTAGATGAATCGATAATTACCACGGCTTTAGAGTAGTCAAGACCGTTGTTTTGACCGGAAGAATTGTCCGCAATGAAACAATATGGGTGCGTAATATGGGAACGAAGCGGGATAGCATAGGTAAGCCCGTCTATTTCAAGAAGTAACACATAATATGGTCGTTCTTCTTTTTTTAGAATTTCTTCAAACTGACCGAATTGTGAATAAAAAGTGGCGCTCAAACGGTGAAATTCCATGATTATCCTTAAAAAAAACGCCCGCAAGGGCGTAAAAAATAGGGCTTTTTTTTGATTAACGTGATTGCGCCCTACAATCACTTCACCGATCGAACTTTCTTTTGATTAACGTGATTGCGTTCTACAATCACTTCATATTACAAAAATACATTATTATCCATGTAATGTCAAGAAAAATCTCTGTAATATCTAAATCTTCCCTCGTACTTCTTGGTACGCGCCGCGTGTCTGACACACCGCTTTCTCATATTGTCGTTTGACAGGCGGCCACCGTATATGTTAAGTTAATAAGAAAATAACCGCGGAGTTTTGGTACGAAACATGGATGAAAATAACCAAACAGAGAAAAAGGCAGTCAAAGACATTTTCAACAAGGAGACGGGCAAATTGATGTTTACCACGTTTCCGGATGCTTTGCGTATTGACATTCAATACAAATTGGCAAAAGACGCGACGGATACGACCGCGGAATTTACGTTGGAGGGCATAGTCAACTACGAAGGCAATACCCGAACCTACGCGATGCCGGACGATGGGTACATTTTGGAAAAGCTGCAAAGTTTGCCGCCAGCGGAAAGGCGGTTGGCGTTTGAATATCAAATAGTTATGACGCCGGACGGTAAAGCCGGATACGGCGAATGGTCGCTGGACGACGGCAAGGTACGGCTTTTTCGTAACCATCCCGGCGTAGAACAAATCTTTTCTGAAATTGGTATGCTGGAAGCCGCCAAGTAAACGCGTTTTGTCTGACGCCACTTTTTGGATTTTTCTAGAAGAGTTCACACAAAGGACACAAAGGTACAAAGATCACAAAGGGGATTAGGGTTATTGTCCGTAATCTTATAGTGAGGCTCAAGCTTATGCTTCGGACAAAAACCCCTGATTCCTCTTTGTGTCCTTCTCTTCCTTAGTGATCTTTGTGTGAAATCTTCTCGAAAAAATCAAAATTTGTGAATAATGTTTTAGTTGTTACAGAGTAGTACTAATAACCAGCGGCGGTTCCGCCCGCTAAAAGTTTTACGGCGGAGCTTGTGCCTATCCGCGCGGCTCCAGCGTTTATGAAGGCTTCCAAGTCTTCGCGCGTTTTTACGCCGCCAGCGGCTTTTATTTTTACTCTCGCGCCGATGTGATTTTTAAAAAGCCGCACGTCCGCCAGAGTCGCGCCTGCGGTCCCAAAACCGGTAGAAGTCTTGATAAAGTCAGCGCCGGCTTCGGTAACAATTTCGCATAGGCGGATTTTTTCGTCTTCCGTTAAATAGCAGGTTTCTATTATCACTTTTAATATTTTTTCGCCGCAAGCTTTTTTAATAAGCTTGATTTCTTCAAGAGTAAAATCAAAGCGCTTATTTTTTACATCGCCGACATTTATCACCATGTCGATTTCATTCGCGCCGCTTAGAATAGCGCGTTCGGCTTCCAGAACTTTCGCTGCGGTTATTGAATAGCCAAGAGGAAAGCCGATGACGGTGCAGATATTCAAGTTTTTAAATTCATTATGAATTGGGTTTACATAAGAAGGCGGAACGCATACGGAAGCGGTTTTAAATTTAACCGCCTCATCGCACAGTACTTTTATTTCTTCCCATGAAGAAGTCATCTTTAGGAGCGTATGATCTATCTTAGATAAAATCTCTTCATTAGTCATTTTACTTCTCCTATTTGTTTTGACCTGACCACTCCAGAGTGGTCAGGCAAACATCAATTACACTCTCTAACGCAGGAAGTACCTTAAAATGAATACTACAAAAAGTACCCATGTCACTACGGTAATGTCCTTTAATTTTCCGGTCACAACTTTAAGAATCACATAGGAGAGAACTCCGTATACGATACCTTCAGCGATGCTGTACGCGAAAGGCATCATCACAATCGCGATGAACGCGGGAATGCCTTCGGTTGGATCCTTAAAATCAATTGTTGTTACTGGCTGTACCATGAGGAAGCCGACAAAAATCAAAGCCGGAGCCGTAGCCGCGTTTGGAATCAGGAGGAACAGGGGCGATAGGAACAATGCCAACAGGAACATAATCGCCGTAACAAGGCTTGTAAGTCCCGTGCGTCCTCCAGCGGCGACACCCGCGCTGCTTTCAATGTAACTTGTAACCGTTGAAGTGCCAAGCGCTGCGCCAACTGACGTGCCAAGCGCGTCAGAAAAAAGAGCCTGCTTTACGCGGGGAATGTTGCCGTCTTTATCAATAAGGCCGGCCTGAGTGGTAACTCCTACCAATGTTCCCACAGTATCAAAAATGTCAACAAACAGGAATGTAAAGAATACTATAAAGAAATTAAAACTTAAAACTTTTGTAAAATCAAATTTAAAAAGCAACGGAGCGTCGGGCGCGGCAAACGGCTTCCAGCCTGACCAACCGCCGAAAGGCTGGGTAATTCCCATTGGTATTCCAATAATCGTGGTAGCGAGAATACCGATAAGAATGGCGCCGGGAACTTTTAAAACATACAGTACGATAATAATCGCGAGACCGATAAGCGCCAACAGCGCGTCTCCTGAAGTTATGTTGCCTAACCCTACAATTGTACCGGAGTTGCCGACGACAATATTAGCGTTCGCGAATCCAATCAGCGCGATAAATAAACCTATGCCCACGGCGACCGCTTTTTTCATATTCGAGGGAATAGCTTTTATAATAGCCTCGCGGACGTTAAACAAGGAAAGAACCATAAACAGGATACCTTCAAGGAAAACCGCGGTAAGCGCGATTTGCCAAGTGTAACCCATGTGCAATATTACCGTATAGACAAAGAAAGCGTTAAGCCCCATGCCCGGAGCAAGAGCGATAGGCAAGTTAGCCGTAAACGCCATCACTATAGTGGCAATTGCCGCCGCAAGCGCCGTCGCTGTAAAGATGCCTCCCCACGGCATGCCCACAAACAGTTCAGCGTCGGCGAACCTTCCGCTTAATATCCCCGGATTAACCGCAAGAATGTAAGCCATAGTTAAAAATGTTGTAAGACCCGCTACGATCTCCCGCTGGTACGTTGTACCATTTTCCTTTAACTTGAAAAGTTTCTCCATCTTTTCCTCCTCCTCAATAGTGTTAATGGCGGTTTACGACGTTCTGCCGAAGGCAGAATGTAGGGCGGCTACGCCGCCCGTAAACCGCTACGCTAAACGACGTTTTAATGTCGTTTAGCGTGAATGTATCTGCCGTTTTAATGGCAGATACATTCATTTTACATACAATGGCCGTTCCACATATTTAGTGTGGAGCAGCTTATGCGCTTTGTGACCGCCGGGCTCTCCAAGGAATTCCTTGTAAACCTGGCCTATATATGGATTTTGATGCGAACAGCGGTACTGGGACTTTTGATCGTCGGCGTAAAGGCCGCCCGTGCGCTGTTTGCGAATATCATCCGTACAGCCATAAGGCTGCCCTCCGCCCGCGATACATCCTCCTCTGCACGCCATTACTTCTATAAAGTGGTATGGCGGCTCTTTACCGGCTTTTTTCGCCTCGCGGAGCTTGTCCAAAACAGCAGCGATATTTCCCATCTGATGGGCTACCGCGATTCGTATCTTTGTCCCGTTGCCAAAATCAACTTCCCCTTCCTTCACGCCCTCAAGCCCGCGGACGGGTTTAAAGTCCACGTCGGGGAGTTCCTTTTTTGTAACAAGGTAGTAAGCGCTGCGGACCGCCGCTTCCATTACTCCGCCCGTTACGCCAAAAATTGTTCCGGCTCCGGTGTACGGCCCTAACGGATTGTCAGCCTCTTCTTCGTCAAGCTTCAGTATTTCAATTCCCGCCTGTTTGATCATCCGCGAGAGTTCCCTTGTCGTAATTACAATGTCAACATCGTAACCGTGGCCTGCGCTCTTCATGTCGTCATTGCGTTTTGTTTCCCACTTCTTCGCAGTACACGGCATGACCGATACCGAATACACCTTATCGGGATCAACTCCGGCTTTTTCCGCCCAGTAAGCTTTAATCATCGCGCCCATCATCTGCTGGGGGGATTTCGCGGTTGAAAAATTTGGAATCATGTCGTTGTAATACTTTTCCATATAATCTACCCAAGCCGGGCAGCAGGAAGTTATAAGAGGAATGACGCTGTTTTTTTCGCTCAGGCGTTTTACAAGTTCGGAGCCTTCTTCCATGATGGTAAGGTCGGCTGAAAAGTTTGTGTCAAAGACCGTTTTAAACCCTAAGCGGCGCAGGGCGGCGTATATCTTTTTTGTAAAAACCGTACCCGGTTCAAGGCCGAATTCTTCAGCTAACGCGACGCGCACGGCGGGGGCAATTTGCACGACCGGGTGCTTTTCCTTGTCTTGAAGGGCGTTCCACACCTTTACCGTGTCGTCTCTTTCATAAATCGCGCCAACGGGGCAATGCGCGGCGCACTGTCCGCACTTGATGCACGGGCTTTCACCTAACGGAGCGTCCGCCGCGCTGGCGATTTTTCCGTGTATGCCCCGGCCTAGGAATTCCAGCGCCCATACGTTCTGCACGTCCTGGCACACCTTTACGCATCTGCCGCAACGGATGCACTTTTCGGGGCAAAGCACGATCGCGGGGTTGGAATCGTCCACGGGAATATCGTTCTTTATTTTTAAGAAAGGCGCTTCCCTAAGCCCGAATTCGGAGGCGAGATTTTGAAGCTCGCAGGACTGGTTGCGAGGGCATTGCAGGCAGTCATTGGGGTGATTGGAGAGGATAAGCTCCAAAACAGTGCGCCTGACCGAGATAATTTCAGGGTCGTGGGTAACAATGTTCATGTTAGGCTCGCACGCCGTACAGCAGGCGCGAACCATTTTGGCGGAACCCGCGAGACGCACAATGCAAATGCCGCATGACGACCACGGCGAAAGATCGGGGTTATAACACAGCCGTGGAATTTTTATATTCACCATTTCGGCAGCCTGAAGGATCGTCGTCCCCGGTTCCACTTCAAGCGTTTTTCCGTTTATTGTCAAGTTAATCATGTTTTCCCCCTTAAGCCTTTATCACCGCGTTAAATTTACATGAAACCACGCACTCGCCGCACTTAACACATTCATCCTGATTGATGATATACGGCGGGCGTTTTTTATCCTTGTACTTTTCCGCGTCTTCCACGACAATGCAGTTACCCGGGCATTTTTTAGCGCAGGCTCCGCAGCCGATACACTTAGAAGCGTCAATTGTAAATCTGATAAGCCTTCTGCATTTTCCGGCGCGGCACTTTTTATCGTGTATATGTTCGATGTATTCTTCGCGGAAATTTTTAAGGGTGGACATTGTAGGATTCGCGGCGGTACAGCCGAGCATGCAAAGCGACGCTTTTGTCATCGCGTTTCCGATAGCTTCTAATTTTACAAGGTCTTCGTCTTCCCCGTTGCCCCTCGCGATTTTTTCTAAGATTTTAAGTATTTGCGTAGTTCCAATCCGGCACGGAGAACATTTGCCGCAGCTTTCATCAACGCAGAAGTCCATGTAGAAGCGCGACACGTCAACTACGCAGTCGTCCTCGTCCATTACTATCATGCCGCCCGAGCCCATCATGGAGCCGTTAGCCATTAATGATTCAAAGTCGATTGGGACGTCTAGCGATTTTTCGGTAAGAATGCCGCCCGACGGCCCGCCGGACTGCACTCCCTTAAATTTTTTATCGTCTTTAATTCCGCCGCCGACATCGTAGACAATTTCGCGTAACGTAGTCCCCATAGGAACTTCGACAAGTCCTGAAAATTTGACTTTTCCCGTAAGCGCGAATACTTTTGTTCCCTTTGATTTTTCAGTACCGATTTTAGCAAGCCAGTCGCCGCCCCTAGCGGTGATGACGGGAACATTCGCAAATGATTCTACGTTGTTAATAATAGTGGGTTTTTGCCACAAGCCCTTGTTAGCCGGGAACGGCGGTTTTGGGACCGGCATTCCGCGATTGCCTTCTACGGATTTAATAAGCGCGGTTTCTTCTCCGCAGACAAACGCGCCCGCGCCCAGGCGGATTTCAATGTCAAAATCAAAACCGGAGCCGAGGATGTTTTTCCCTACCAGCCCGTAATCGCGCGCCTGATCAAGCGCGATTTTTAGGCGTTCAATCGCGAGCGGATACTCGGCGCGGATGTAAACAAATCCCTGGCTGGAACCGATTGCCTTACCCGCCGTTATCATGCCCTCAATTACCGAATGAGGGTCGCCTTCTATCGTGGAGCGGTCCATGTACGCGCCGGGGTCGCCTTCGTCGGCGTTGCAGATAACGAACTTTTGGTCCCCTACCGCTTTGCGCGCTAAATCCCACTTTAGCCATGTCGGGAAGCCCGCGCCGCCTCTTCCGCGAAGGCCTGATTTTTTCATTTCCTCAATTATTTGTTCCTGAGTCCATTCAAAAAGAACTTTTTCAAGACCGAGATACCCGTCTCGCGCTATGTATTCGTCGATTTTTTCGGGATCAATTACGCCGCAGTTGCGAAGCACGACACGGAATTGTTTTTGCCCCGCGGGCATATTTTCTACAGTATTGATGTTATTCGCCATATTTATTATTCCCCTCTTATAATTGTTAAAATATCAGCGGCAGGACGCTCAAGGATACTTTCATCTAACAATTCCCTGCCGATAATATGCTTCGCGATGATCGATTTTGTCAATTCAGGATCTACCATGCCGTAAATAACGGGCGGCATTCCGGGGACAATTACCTCTACGGTAGGCTCGGAATGGCACAGCCCCATGCAGCCGGTTTGCTTTACGCTGCAATTTTTAAGTTTATTATCTTTAATTCCCGCCGTGAAAGCGTCCCATGTTTGTTTCGCTCCGGCGGCTATCCCGCAGGTTCCCATGCCGATAATAACCCGCGTTTCAACGCCGTCTTTGTCGCGCTTGTTAAACTCGGCTTTTTTTTCTTCTCTTAATTTTCTTAAATCCTCAAGACTCAATTTTGCCATAAATTTTTACTCCTCTTTACGGTTAGTATTGCCAACCTTATGGTTACTAATTTTAACCCTATTTATTTTGATATTTGGCTATGATTCCGGGAATCATATCTTTGGTAAGTTTGCCATAGGTATCGTTGCCGACCGTAAGCACGGGCGCGAGGCCGCAACAGCCGACACAGCGCACAGGGTCTACCGAAAACTTGCCGTCCTGAGTTACCCCGTCAGGCTCTAGCCCGAGCAGGTTTCTAGTCTCGTCCATTATGTCCTGGCTGCCCTTCAAGTAGCAGGCTGTTCCCAAACATACGGAAATCTTGTGTTTCCCCGGCATAGTGGTCTTAAAAAAGTGATAAAAAGTGATAACCCCGTATATTCTGGCAAGGGAAATCCCGGTAAGACGGGCTAATTGTTCAGCGGCTGGGCGGGAAATATACCCGTAGGTTTCCTGGGTTTTATGGAGAATCATAATCAGACTCCCCGGTTTAACCTTCCATTCTTCTATAAATGATAATAATTCCTGGGGAAAAGTAATATCCCCTTCTGTTTTTGCCATTTGTCCCCCTAATCAATTTATATGGGGATTGTAACAATTTATGGGGCTTTTGGCAAGTGGTTATATGGATAAGAGTTCACACTAAGAACACAAAGGAAGAAAAGATCACGAAGGAGGATTAGGGTTTTTGTCCAATATGAGTAAATTCATAGCAAATATGACAGACAGTGTCTGGTAAATTTGGCATTTCAAGAATACTGAAAAACAGGCTCTACTTTATTGTGTCTGGTGTTTTCTCATATACCTTAAAAGAAAAAATACCGTAAAACAAAGTACAGCGATAATAATTGAAACAACAAATTGAAAAATCATTAATTTCCTCCCCGTATAATCCAATTTCTAACAATATCAGCGGCATTGAGAATACCCAACACGCCTGCAATTAAAACAAGTGTTTCAAGTACCTTTGTAAATTTATTCTCCGGTCTTGGTATAACATCCAGAATTTTTTGAATAATCTCGTTTTGTTTTTCAAGTGTCCGATTTATATTGTCCAAATTTTGAACGACATTATCCATATATTATTTAAAGCATATAATTGATACTATTAATTGTCAATAGGTAGGTAGTAATTAAAATTTCGCTTCGTCTACTCCCCACTCCCTAATATATTCTTTGTGAGAAATCTTGGGCTATTAATGGCTAATAATAATTGTCTTATTATACGTTGAGGAGCCTGAAAATTCTGTTCCCTGTATTGGCTCTTGTCCCGGTAAATCGCCTCTTACAGAGCCGCCAAAGTTTGTCTTTTTTCCTGGCCTGTTTCCTTTATTTTCAGATAACGCCGTTTGAAGCATAATGGTATTTCTGTAACCGCCGTCATTATTATAAGCGTCAATGGCTCTTTGCAGGGATTTTTGCTCGCTGACGCTTGCCACCACATAAATCTTTTCCTGCCCGTGAGTATTAGCCGCGAAAGATAAAGTTTTAGTGCTTCCAATTTCATCAGCGTATATTTTGCTGTTCATAAGCGTCATCATAGAGCCGTCTGCCTGTTCTACCACAATATACGCGTAAAAATCCCTGTCAGAATAAAGCTGTATGCTGAATTGTTCGCCATTATTCATGTTTACCGGCTTGTCAAACGGAACCCCTTGATTGTCTTTTACCACCGCAAGATGCCATGTAAACGCTTCCTGGGCGAAAAGGCTACCCGACGCGAAAATTACGCTAATTAAAACTACAATAAATAATTTCCTGCACATAAAAAGCCTCCATTTAATATATATTATATCACTTATTCATACATTGTAAAGGCCGCCCAGTAGTACGGTTTTGTATATGTTGACCCAAATTCTTCACCCGCTTGGAACAGTTTTTTAACCTCTTTATACGCTTCGCTAAAGCGTTTTCCCTCTCCCAGAGTTTTCCCGTACAGCCTTTCCATAAAAGAGGGCGTAGCCACATCGTCAATTTCCCATAAACTGACTCCGACATTTCCAGCGCCAGCCACCATGAACGCGCGAACCAGTCCAACCATCCCTTCGCCTATTTTTGCCTTTCCCAGCCCGGTCTCACAGGCCGATAATACGACCATCCGGGCGTTTAAATCAAGCGCGGCCACATCCGGTATTGTTAAATATCCGTTCTCCGCCACAGGGTCGCCCGATACTTGATACAATACCAATCCCGATTCGGAAGGTTTTTCCCTATTAAAGTACCCGTGACAGGCAAAATGAATAATCGGGTATTTTTTTAACACTTCACCGGCGGAAAGCGATTGTATATTTTTTTTTGTCGCCTTTTCATCAAAATAAGTAAGGAAATCTTTTTTTTTCGCGCCGGCGACTTTCTGTAATATATTGACCTCATTTTCTACCCCGCCAAGATCCTTCCATGGGGTTCCTCTAGGCGTTTTCCTGCCGGCGTATACGCTATTCGCAAAAAAAAGTATGGGCGAATTGGGCATTTTTTCATCTTTCCGCGCCAATACGCTTACAGAGATTGAAGGTGAAAGGCTTATGACATAATTATCGCCAAAGTTTTTGGAACCGGAATCGGCTCTTAAAATATCAAAGGGAATCAGGGCAAGATCGCCATCCGGCACTATAGTAATATTTTTTATATTTTTAAGATAAGGTAAAACCGGCTTTATAAGCTGATTGTACAAAGCGTTACGCGGTTCTTCATAAAAGGATTGCGAAGTATTTCTAGCGTTAGGACTTTCAAAACCATCCCGCAATTTTTGTATCGCGTCAGCATAATTAAAATCAGGATTTAACGGAACAGCCGTTAGGCCGTTTTTAGTAATGACAAGGCAATAAGAGTTGACGGCTATGGATTCATCTTTAATGCTCCATGATTCGGGGCCTTTTATAGGTTTATACGCGGAATTATCCCACAGCACATACTCCAATACCGCCCGATCCTTCCCGCAATAAGCTTTTGCCTGACTGAGCGTTACAGGTTTTGGGTTTCTAAGTTCGTTATATTTGGGAACGCTTTTGCCAAGTTTTATATCCAATTCCGCGAGTTCTTCTTCGGCCTTTTTGCGTTCCCGTATCGCCATAGCGTATCTGTTGCTGGCTTCGTCTTCCAGTTTCGCGCCGTCATAGGTGTTGATAATAGCCTGCTGTTCGTCAATTGTAGCGCGTAACTTTAAAAATTTATTAAAATCTTCTTTGCTTACTCCTGGCAGCCGTATCGCCGCTTCGGTGCCTACCTGTTCCAAAAAACCTCGGCTGCGAAGGGACTCGGAGTAGAAAAAAACTTTTTGGGCGGAACCAAAAACCGCTTCAAAATCAACTCCAGCGTAGTAAAGGTAGATCATCTGCGCCATCAACTCCGCGCCTTGAGCGCCCATGTTCTGACGGATAGCCTCGGCTTTTTTAATGCCTCTGCCGATGCCGTCTAAAACGACATTTACCGCGTATTTAGACCAAAACGCGTGTTTTTTTATGCCGCCTTTTAAGTAGGGATATTTTTGATAAACCTGACCAGCCAGAAACCACGCGTAAACAGGAACGTCATTTATATTGATGGATTTTTCCGCCGCGATAAGACATTCCCTGTAAGCGGCGAGCGCTTTTTTGTATTGCCCCATTCCAAAGTAAGCGAGCGCGCGGTTATTCAACGCTGGCGCGTAATCGCGATCTATCCTCAACGCCGCGTCGCAGTCATCCAAAGCTTTTTGATATTCTTTTTTCATCCTATACGCGCGGCTTCGGTTGCTGTAAACGATGGCGTAATTATAATTTGCCTCAAATTTAATTAGCTGGGTATAACCGTCTATAGCCTTATCATAATCGCCCTTCTCAAGCCACGAGGCGGCGCGGTTATTCCACGCCTGCGCGTGCTGCCCGTCAATCATGATAGCTTTATTAAAATTTTCAATAGCCGCGTCATAATCGCCCATTCCGTAATACGCGTAACCAAGATAATTCCAAGCGTCAGCGTCGTCGTTATCAAGAGAAATTGCTTTTTTAAAATCATTTATAGCCAATTCATAATTTCCCTTACTGCGGTATGTTTCGCCGCGGTGATTGTACACTTCCGGGTTTTCCATTTTTATTTCGATATAAATTTGTATTGCCCTATTGTAATTTTTAATAGCCTCGTCATAATTGCCCTGCATGAAATACGCGTCCGCGAGTTCTTTCCAAACCGTCGGCCTTTCCGGCTTAAGCCTTTTCGCAGCTTCAAAACTTGAAATTGCCGCGTCGAATCGGTATTCATCGTAATGTTCCCTGCCCTGCTCAAGATAATCATCGTAAGTCTCCTGCGCCGGCAAAACCGCGTTCGCGAGAGTAAAGGCGATAAAAAGCAACAACGACATTCTTTTCATTTATTAACTCCTAGTTAATTATTTTTTCTGCGCCCCCGCAAGAACAAAATTGACATACCCGTTAGGTGTAATCGTAGTCGGATTCTGCCGGCCTCCAGACATTTCGCTGACTACTTCCGAAACATAGCTGTCTAGGGACTTCATGGTGACGGTCCCGCTTGAGGCCGAGACTGCCGCCCCTTCAATTCCCTTTATGATGCCGTAGGTAAAAATCCCGTGTTTATACTCAGGCCTCTCCTGCGACAGTTCGCTCCCCCGGCTGGAGCTGAAAATTACAGGATAATATTCCATCGCCTGCCTGATAAAACTGTTTGTGTCCGCGATGCCTGACTTCCCCGCCCCAGCCGAATGGCAAGTGTCAAGGATGAACAATTTGCGCCCCGGCATATCCAGCACGGAATTAATTTCTATATGTGAAATCGCCGTCTTTGTGTCAATATTGCCCGACTCGTCAAACGCCGCGTCCGCCGGAAGAAAGAAATAATTGCCTCCCGAATCATTAACCGCGTGCCCCGCGATAAAGAGGATGCACAAGTCGCGCTCCTTAGCCTGTTTAAACCACGTAAAACTTTCGCGTATAACAGCCGCCGTTGGCTTTTGCCTCTCCCCGTCAGCGATAACCAGCGTATTTACTTTCGCGTAACGCTTGACTTCCTGCCTCTTAAAAACATCCGCAAGCTCTTTCGCGTCGTTGACCGCGTAAGCCAAATCCGATACCAAAGGCGAACTGTAATCATTTACCCCTATCGCGATCATCCACAGATCAGGCAGCGCCTGGCGTATTTCCGCGTTAAATGAAATAGTATCCCTGCCCTCGGCATACCCGTTAGACGCGAATACTTCCACAACATTGTTTCCGTCTTCCACGTCAAGCGGGATGGTGAAATACATTTTTTTATCTTTTCCTGTTACGTTCAAACCGGACGCAGGCATGACTATAGCCCTTGAAACGCTTTTCCCCGCGACTTGCCTTCCATTCACATTGATCCACACGTTTTTAATTTCAAGGTTATCGTCATTTATTGTTACTGTAATTTTAGTTTGTTCTGTTTTAATCGCCTCCGTACTCTTAACAGGTTCAATTGTAACCTTAGGCGGAGGCATTGCGTTTTTAATGTTAGCGCCCGCTTTCTTGACCATTGCCTGATAAGCGGCGGCGTTACTTGAGAGCGCCGTTGCTACAATCTCAGGACGGTAGAAGATTTTCCGAAACTGGTCAATACCGTAGACATTGTTATTGATACGGACATTGAGGTAATTGTCGCCGTTAGGTGAAGCGTTGTAGTAGCCTTCTGGGGTGATGACGATCCACTCGCCGCCGATAAATGAGATAAATTGGGCTATTTCTTTACCGGTGGCAACGTCCCAGAGGCGGACAGTTCCGTCATAGGAACCGGAGAGAATTTGTTTGCCGTCGGAACTAAAAACAATTGAAAAAACCATGCTGGTATGCCCAGAAAAACTTTTAACCGTTTTTCCTGTTTTTACGTCACGGAGGTAAAGGGTATTACTCGCGGAATCTGAGAGTATATATTTTCCATCGGGACTAAACGCTACAGAAAGGACATACTCCAGATTCTCTGAAAACCTGTTAATTTCCTGTCCCGTTTCCGTATTCCAAAGGCGCACAGTTCCGTCATCAGAACCGGATAGTATCTGCTTCCCGTCAGGACTGAATACCGCAGACATGACCTGTCCCGTATGTCCTAAATAATTTCTAATTTCCTCCCCTGTTTCGGCTTCCCATAGCTTGATTGTTTTGTTGCTAGATCCTGAAAGAATATACTTACCATCAGGGCTAAACACTGTTGAAAAGATATAACCGGAATTAAGTAATAAAAACTTTCTAATAACTTTTCCCGTTTCAGTGTCCAAAAGTAAGAAATCATTTTCAATGGAACGTACCAGAATACGTTTGCCATCAGGACTGAATCTCACATTTCCGCTCCTACCGGTTGAAATACATTTAATCTCCTGTCCTGTTTCAACATCCCAAAGCCTTAAAGTTTCATCATTAGACAAAGAGACAATGGTCTTCTCATCGGGGCTGAAGGCCGCAGATCGAATAAATGCCGTATGTCCCGAAAAAGTTCTGATAGGTATTCCTGTTTTCGCGTCCCATAGCCTGAGCGTAAAATCATTTGTATTAGAGAGTATCATGCTGTTATCAGGACTGTACGCTATGGCAAAGGTTGGACCTGCAAAGCCTGTAAATCCTGTAGAAGTTTTAATTTCATTTCCTGTTACCGCATTCCAAAATTTAATGGTATTACTTCCAGAACTGGAAAAGATTGTCTTTTCATCAGGGCTGAACGCCACTGAAGTAACTGAAGCGTTATACCCGGAAAAAGTTTTAATTTCTTCTCCTGTTTCAACATTCCAAAGCTTGACGGTCTTATCTACTGAGCCTGAAATGATAAACTGTCCATCAAAACTAAATGCCGCTGATGTAATGGTGCCGGTATGTCCCAAGAAAGTTTTAACTTCCTGACCTGTTGCCGTATCTAAAAGCTTTAACATAGGTTGTTCTATAGATAGTACTTTTAAATCAACATTATACATCATTGTATTCTGTTTCCCTTCATTTCTTTGAAAATTTTGTACATTGCCCTTTTCAACTAATATATAGGAACCATAAAGTATATATTTCCCATCAGGGCTGAATACCGCGAAATTGGCTATTTTGTCAGTTACTTTAAATGTTTTTCTTTCCTTTCCTGTCGCCGCATCCAAAATTTCAATATATCCATCATTTAAACATAAGAGTATATGCCGACTATCCGGGCTGAATGTTAAGGATTTACCTTTATATCCAGAAAATGTTTTTATCTCTTTTCCTGTTTTTACATCCCATAACTTAATGGTATCATCATCTGAGCTTGAGAGGACAAATTTTTCATCAGGGCTAATTGCCAGAGAAGTGACAGGTCGTGAATGCCCTGAAAATGTTTTAATATCTCGTCCCGATTCCACATCCCAGAGTTTAAGTGTTTTATCATTAGAACCTGAGAGAATATATTTTCCACTAGGGCTGAATACCGCAACCAAAACCTGCCATGTATGTCCGTTAAAAGTTTTAATTTCCCGACCTGTTTCAGTATCCCAAAGTTTAAGACTTGTATCACTGGAACAAGAGACAATAGTTTTCCCGTCAGGGCTAAATGCGACAGAATTTATTTCATCCGTATGCCCCACCTGCGGAAATACCGCCACCTTAACATCAGGCTCACGCTTCTTTTGAGAACTGCCCCCGCTCACGCAGGCAAAAATCGCCAGTAAAGCCGTCAAAACCGCAATAACGCAAACAAACTTTTTCATACACCGTAACCCTCTTTAGTTAAATCCCATTTTACGCGTTTAAGCGCGTTTTGGGAAGTATTTATAGTAATAAACCACATTGTAGGCGATAAGGTTACATAAAATTTTGAAATTTCTACAAAAAGAACTCTCGCAAAGGCGCGAAGGCGCAGAGGCGCAAAGTTGTTGTTCGATAGCTCATTGTTGATCAAGATATATAATTTTGACTACAAATATTGAAGGAAAAACGACGATCCTGCAAACAACAACTTTGCGTCCTTTGCGTCTTTGCGCCTCTGCGAGAGAAAATTTGGGAAAAGTTGTTGTTCGTTATCTTATCATGAAGCCTTACGCTAAGCTCTCGGACAAAGACCTCTGATCTTCCTTTGTGATCTTTGTATCTTTGTGATCTTCGTGTGAAGTCTTAGAGACTACTTGACACCTATCAGGTTACACACAATAATAAACTATGATTCGTTCTTTTAAGCATAAAGGTTTGGAGATTTTTTTTGTTACTGGTTCAAAAAAGGGCATATTGCCAGAACATGCGCCGAAGATTGGGCGTATTCTTGATCGTTTGGATGCCAGTATTTCTCCAAATGATATGAATCTGCCTGGGTATAAATTACATGAGCTTAAAGGAAAAGAAGTCGGTACATGGTCTGTTACAGTGAACGCAAACTGGCGCATAACATTTGAATTTGAAGGTCAGGATGCTATTTTAGTAGATTATAAGGATTATCACTAAGGAGAATTTTATGGAACGATTAAGAAAACCGGTACATCCCGGAAAGGTTTTTTTTGAAGATGTTTTAGTTCCGTTGGGATTAACAGTTACCGACGCGGCTCGTATGATGAACATAACGCGAAAGACGCTTTCAGAATTGGTAAATGAAAAGTCATCATGCAGTCCGCGAATGGCGCTGAGAATAGCGCAGGTTACCAATACCAGCGCAGAAAGCTGGCTTGCCATGCAGATAAAACTCGATCTCTGGAAAGCGCGTCAAAACAAATTTGCTTCATTGCGCGCGTTTCCAAAAATAGCGGTTTAGAAAAAGGCGATACTACTTCTCGAAGGTGACACCTACAAGACCTGCAAAGTTGTTGTTCGATAGCTCATTGTTGATCAAGATATATAATTTTGACTACAAATATTGAAGGAAAACGATGATCCTACGAACAACAACTTTGCGTCCTTTGCGTCTTTGCGAGAGAAAATTTGGGAAAAGTTGTTGTTCGTTATCTTATCATGAAGCCTTACGCTAAGCTCTCGGACAAAAACATCTGATCTTCCTTTGTGATCTTTGTGATCTTCGTGTGAAAATTTTTAGAAAAATTTCTACCATAAAGCGCACTAAAAACGACAAGATATGTATTAGCCCCCATTACTTAGAAGCACAATTTCATCGGTGATGGCTTTTTCCACAAAACTGTTAAGCGACACCCGCTTTTTTTTAGCAAGAACGGCTATTTGACGGTGAAGATCAGGAGACAGCCGGACGTTGAATCTGCCGGAATAAGGTTTTTCAGGTTCAACGCCGTCTTTCTCGCACCATGCGATATAATCGTCAATAGACTCCCTAAAAGCACGTTCTATTTCTTTTACCGTCGTACCCTGAAAAGTAATAACGTCTCTTGTGTTGATAATATCCCCATGAAAAATTTTTGCCTGATCGTCATATTCTACAGTACCCAAATAACCTTTATAATTCATCATAATTTACCCCCGCATTTTCAAGAAATCTTCGAACCGAATTTACCGCTCCTTTATCCGTGGTTTTTATAGTACTATAAACTGATACTATTGTAAAGAGGCAAAAATTACTTTCTCCTCTTTGTGATCTTCGTATTCTTTATTTGAAGTCTTTTCATAAAATATTGCTCTTTTCCCGGTAGTATTCATCCGCGATAAATTCGGCGCTTTCTGCCCAATAAAGATTTTTGGTTCTCTTGAGTGTTTTGTATGTCTGTGATGATATGAATATCGCATAAGCGTCATCAAAATGAATATGTTCTTTTTCCGCCAGAATGCTTACGATCTGTTCAATTTTAAATAACACGTCTGTAGTAATATCCTGATCTTTAAAGATGTATTTGTCTTTCATTTAGTATATTTCCTAATAATTTTAAGGTGAGAAAGAGCAGCGGACGTATGCAGCGATACCTGATTATTTCGTTTGTCTTTTGATTTTGAGATGTCTACCTCGTCAAAATCGCAATTTGATCCATGATACAGAATCAGTTTTGTTTCCATGACAAAACATCCTCGGCAAATGATATACTTTCATCAAAATCCTGTGTATGGAGGGTATTATAGTTTTTACGGATTAAATGATTAATTCCGTATTTTTGGAATAGGGCAATGACATCTTCTTCGGGCAGATTGTGCCGTTGGGAATACCCTTCAACAGCATATACAAGCATAAGATTTTGATCGTGTTCGTCTGACAAAATGTCCGTCTTAACCGTATCTTCACCCTGATATATTCCTCTAACATCAACCATTTTTTCACTATAATACAAAACAACCCAATTGTCCAGCACCTTGTAATCCATCTTTGCTTTCTAATTTCACGATAAGATGACGGACAAAAATCACTTTCTTCCTCTTCTTTGTGATCTTCTCTTCCTTTGTGCCCTTTGTGTGAAATTCTTAAGGATATTTCTTCTTAAAACCGGAAACTCTAGCGCTTGCGGTAATATTCAGCGGGGAGCGTTCACCTCTTGCAAGGTACTGATACCCAATTCCAGCCACCATAGCGGCGTTATCGCCGCATAAGTCCCCAGGGGGGAAAATGCAGTTAAGATGAGATTGTCGCGCAAGGCAGGAGCGAAGGCAACTGTTAGCCGCGACGCCGCCGCCCGCAACTATTGTGGTAATGCCGGTGTCTTCGGCGGCGTTTAACATGGCGCGTAACAGGATTTGAACGGCGGTTTTTTGAAAAGAGGCTGCTATGTCTTCGTTTGTGTGGGCGCCGGATTTCTTTTTAAAAATGTCAAGCTGGTTTATTGCGGCGTTTTTTAAACCGGAATATGACACGTCATAGCGATGATCGCCCTTGTGCAAAGACGGCATCGGAAAATTAAAAGCAGAGCTGTCACCGTTATGCGCCATTTTATCAATGACGGCTCCCCCAGGATAGCCAAAGTTGTAATATTTAGCCACTTTGTCAAAAGCCTCTCCTACGGCATCGTCTATCGTTGTGCCGAGGACTGTAATATTGTCAAAGTCATCGGCTCGGCAGATGATCGTGTGGCCGCCTGAAACAAGAAGCCCTAAAAAAGGGTAATCGCATTTTGCTTCGCTAACTAAACGCGGCGCGTACAGGTGCGCCAGCATGTGATCAACGGCTATAAAAGGTATTTTACGCGCCCAGGCGAACGCCTTCGCGAATGAAAGCCCTACTAACAATGAGCCTAAAAGACCGGGGCGGTTTGTCACAGCGACGGCATCGATGTCCTCAACTTTCAAGAGCGCTTTATCAAGAGCTTCTTTTGTTACGGCGTAAATCCATTCGGTGTGTTTTCTGCTCGCTATTTCGGGAACAACCCCGTTCCACGGCGCGTGAAAAGGTATCTGAGTTGCGATAACATTGGAAATAATTTTCTCGCCGTCTTCCACAACCGCGGCGGAACACTCATCGCATGAAGTTTCAATGCCAAGAACTTTCATCTTTTTATTATATCAGAAGCAGTCTTTAGAGTGTAACCTTGTTCAATAAAATCAGGAAATTGATCGGCGAGCAAGGGAGCCAAATCAGGTGACCATGTGTGTCCGATCATCACCGCGCTGCCGCTTTTTTGCGCCCTTGCAAGCCCGGTTGAAATATAGCGGAGCATAGCGCCCCTATTTTGCTCATTATCAATAAAAACATTTCTCTCAGCTATTCTTATCCCCATCTGGTTCGCAACTATGGGAACAACAGTATCGGCGGTCGTTCTGGAATCAATAAAACAAATTCCCCTTTCATCGCAAAAAGCCAATATCACGCGCATCGCCTCTTTGTCCATCGTTATCTTTGACCCCTGATGATTGTTCATTCCGGCAACCGGCCCGATTTCATCGATGTTATGTGACAATACCGACCTTATTTCTTCCGCGCTCATGCCGGAATAAATCGCTCCTGGGCCGGGGTTCTGCCCTCCTATCGCTTCCATTGGCTGGTGTAAAATCACTTCTTTTCCGCTCTCCCTTATCCGCCTAGCCGCTTCAGCCGAATGCGGAAGGCCGGGCAATACGGCGATTGTAAAAGGAAATTGAATACGCAAAAAAGGCTCAAGCTCCTTTAAATTATTTCCCGCGTCGTCAATAATAAAAACCAAAGTCCCCTTGTTTTCAACCGGAACCTTTGGATTAATAACGGCGGAAACGGTAGTCGCGACAGGAACGTTATTTTGAACAGGCTGCGTCTGTCTCACATCCGGCGTATGTTTCACATCCGGCGTTTTTTTTACGGCGCGTGTCTTGGGCGTAACTTGTTTTTTAGTTGGAGTTGAAGTTAGAACAATCTCTTTCTTTTCCGTATCGGGAGGAGAAACTTCAACGCTCTGCGATTCCGGTTTTTCGGGAATTGTTTGTTCGGTCATTTCAACAGCTTCCGGCTGTCGAGATTCATTTTCCTGCAAAGTAACATTTTCTTTATTAAGACTGGAATGAATGGCGATAACGGCGCAGGAAATTAAAGCCGAAACAGCGACAAGAGCCCCAACCAGCAAAAATGCCTGAATATGTTCGGAAAATCCATTCTTTTTGCGTCTTTTATACGTTTTTTTCACTATTTTCTTCGTTTTAGCCAATTTCTTCATACTGATACATATAATTTTCGGCATAATTGTTAAAATATCTTGTGTAAAAGTCTTTATTTATAGATAATATTAAAAATACTACTATATATTTTTAAAGGAGCTCTAATGAAAAAGAAAATTATTCTTGCTTATTCAGGCGGTTTGGACACTACAGTTATCATTCCGTGGTTAAAAGAAAATCATGATTGCGACGTAATCGCCGTCTGCGTTGATGTGGGGCAGGCAGCCGACTGGAAGGCGATAACAAAACGCGCGATGGCTACCGGCGCGAACGCGTGTTACATCGCCGACGTTAAAAAAGAATATGTTGAGGAATACATTTGGCCCGCGCTTAAAGCCGGCGCTGTTTATGAAGATAAGTATCTTCTGGGCACGTCAACCGCAAGGCCGCTAATCGCGAAAGTTCTTGTTGAGTACGCGCGAAAAGAAAAAGCCGACGCTATCGCCCACGGCGCGACAGGCAAGGGAAACGATCAAGTAAGGTTCGATCTTGGAATCATGGCGCTTGCACCCGATATCGAAATAATTGCCCCGTGGAGAACGTGGAAGCTGAAAAGCAGGCAGGATGAGATGAGGTATCTGTCAAGGAGAAAAATTCCTGTTCCTGTGGCAAAGAAAAAATCCTACAGCATGGACGATAACCTGTGGCATATTTCCCACGAGGGGCTTGAGCTTGAAGACCCGGCGACTGAACCGCAGTTAAAGAAAATGCTTGCCATGATCGTACCGCCTGAAAAAGCGCCTAATAAGCCTGAATATGTGGAAATCGAATTTGAAAAAGGCGTCCCCATCTCCCTTAACGGAAAAAAAATGGAAGGCGTACCGTTAATTAACGCGCTCAACAAAATAGGCGGCGCAAACGGCATCGGCGTTGTAGACCTTGTAGAAAACCGCGTCGTCGGAATGAAAAGCCGAGGCGTATACGAAACCCCAGGCGGAACTATCCTCTACTACGCCCATCAAGAACTTGAGCACCTCTGTCTTGACAGGCAGACTTATTCGTTTAAACAGCAAGTATCGCTAAAACTAAGCGAGATTATCTACGGCGGCCTCTGGTTCACTCCGTTACGCGAAGCGTTATGCGCTTTTGTTGACAGCACCCAGCAAACCGTAACCGGCAAAGTAAGGCTTAAACTTTACAAAGGCTCGATAAACGCCGCCGGCGTAACGTCAGCCTACTCGCTATACAACACAAGCCTCGCAAGTTTTACAACGGGCGAGCTTTTCAATCACGCCGACGCAAAGGGCTTTATAAAACTCTACGGCCTTCCCGTGCTTGTACGCTCGCTCATGGAGCAGGGTAAAAAAGAGGGAACTAAAGCGGCGGGGACGAAGGCGGCGGGAGCGGCTTCGGGAAAGGCAAAATCAATCTCGAGTAAAAGCGCGGCGGCTAGGAAAAAGTAGATTGTGCATGAGGAGTTTAAAAGCGTTGCTTCTTAACGGAGTATGCGCTATGATCTATTTATGAAGCGGAATATTATCTGCAAGTCGTCTGCTTTCAAGCATAAAATTACATTGGATAATATCCGCCATGCCCTTGATTAGCCGTGGTATGAAGGGGTGCTTGAAGGTTATGAAAACAAGTACATTGTTCTTGGAACAGACCGTGTTGGAAATTTACTTGAAATCATGTATAATTAAATGGAAGACGGCGTTTTAAATGTGTTTCATGCCCAGCCGTGCCGCGCTATTTATTTACCCTTGCTTAAGGGGTAGGAGGAACTTATGTCTGAAATGACTGACGAAGAAGCCGATTATTGGGATGATCTTTTTACTAAAAATCCACCAAAAGCCGATCCCAACAGAAAAGGCGGCTATTTTACCAATCAACGAAAATTACTGGACGTATTGGATAGAGAGGCCGCCGATTATATTGTAAACCGCGCTATTCAAATGCAAAAATTACCTGCTCAAATTATTGGCGATATGGTTCGAGAAAAGATTATTGCATCTGCGGCGACCTAATAAAAATATCAGGTTATTTCATGTAACCTATGTTAGGAGAAATTTTGAAAACTAAGCGCAATCCGGTAAAAAAAACAGCCAAGCCTAAGGCTAAGCCGAAGGCTAAACCTCTTTGGGCGGGGCGGCTTGCGGAAGTTCCGCAGGCGGAGGCTTTTGCTTTTCAGTCGTCAATCAATGTTGACAGCCGCCTTGTCTTTGACGACATTGCCGCAAGCAAGGCCCACGCAGAAATGCTCGGCAGACAGGGAATTATCTCAAAGGACAGCGCGAGTAAAATTGTAAAAGAACTTAACGCTATCGCAGGCGAAATTAAAGCGGGCAAATTGAAGATAGATACGGCGTATGAGGATATTCATTCTTTTTTAGAAGCGATTTTAACGGAGCGTCTTGGTGATACCGGCAAAATGGTTCACGCAGGACGCAGCAGAAACGATCAGGTGGCGGTCGCTTTCCGCCTTTATTTAAAACGCGAGGTGCCGCTATTACAAAATGAATTGGCTACGCTTCTTAACACGCTTCTGGATACGGCGCAGTCTCATGTAAACAGCATAATGCCCGGTTACACGCACCTTCAAAGAGCGCAGCCCGTAACGCTTGGACATCATCTAACGGCATGTTGCGCCGCTCTGGAGAGGGATTATTCACGCTTTAGCGACGCCCTTAAAAGATTTGACGAGTGTCCTTTGGGAAGCGGAGCGTTAGCCGCCACTACCCTGCCCTTGGATCGCAAGGCTGTCGCGCAGGAGTTGGGTTTTAGCAGGCCATGTATCAATTCTATGGACGCTGTTGCGGACAGGGACTTTGCTTTGGAGCTTTCAAGCGCATGCGCCATCACTATGGTTCATTTATCACGTTTTTGTGAAGACGTGGTTTTGTGGGCAAGCGAAGAATTTAAATTTATCGAGCTTGCCGAGTCATGGAGCACGGGTTCTTCGATCATGCCTCAGAAAAAAAATCCCGACTTTGCGGAACTTATCCGTGGAAAAACAGGAAGAACAACCGGCAACCTTGTCGCTCTTTTTACTCTGCTAAAGGGACTGCCCTATGCGTATAACAAAGATTTACAGGAAGATAAGGAAACCCTTTTTGACAGCATCGACACGTTGATTGCCTGCCTTAGAATGTTCACGGGAATGATTAAAACCACTCAATTTAACATTAAACGAATGAAGGCGGCGTGTACCGGCGGCTTTTTGGAAGCGACAGACGCGGCGGAATATCTTGTCCGCAAGGGGCTTCCTTTCCGAGCCGCTCATGAAGTCGCCGCTTCTTTGGTGCGCGATTGTATCGAGGCGGGACATAAACATATTTCCGCTTTAACGCTCGCGCAATTAAAAAAACGCTCCAAACTTTTTGAGGAAGATATTTACAAACTGATAACGCCGTCAGCCTGCGTAAAAGCGCGCGAGATACCGGGGGGACCATCACCCAAAGAAGTTCGTAGGCAGATAAAGCTGTTACGCAAAAAAATAAATTAAGAGCGTGGGTTTTTTATATGAGCGAAAAAGAAAAATTTATAACGCTTATAGAAAAATTTATTGCTCTTGCGGCGGTCAGGTTAAGCGATGATGTTATGGCACGTCTGGAAGAAATGCGTAAAGCCGAGGACTCTCCCCTTCAAAAATCAATCTACGACAGTTATTTTGAAAATTTGGCGTTAGCTGAAAAACTTAACCGCCCATGTTGTCAGGATACTGGTATGCTTCAATTTTTTATAAAAGCCGGAACTGCTTTTCCTCATTTGGACATTACGGCGGAAGCGATAATCGAGGCGGTACGCAGAGCGACCATAAGCGTCCCATTAAGACCAAACGCAGTCAACTACTTTGACGAAAACAATACAGGCGACAACACGGGAGAGCGAACTCCGTGGATTGACTGGGAAATTATTCCCGCATCTAAAGAAATGGAAATGACGCTGTACTTTTCAGGAGCGGGATGCAGTCTTCCCGCGCAAGCGAAAGTTTTTAAGCCATCGGACGGACTAGAGGCGATTATTCCCTTTGTGTACGACATTGTCTCAGGACCGGGAATTAACGCCTGCCCTCCCCTGCTTGTGGGAGTCGGACTTGGGCATAACATAGAAAACGCATCGGTACTTTCAAAAAAGGCAATTTTAAGGCCGTTAGGGACAAAACACCCCCACCCAAAAGGAGCGGAGCTTGAAAAACAGCTAACGGACGGCCTTAACAGTCTTGGCATGGGCGCTCAAGGATTAAGAGGCAATCAGGCGGTAATGGGAGTGCATATTGAATCGTCTGCAAGGCACACGGCGACAAGGGCATGCGCTGTAAATGTTTCGTGTTACACATTAAGGTGCGGAATAATCCGCCTTAACAGCGATCTCTCTTATGAGCTGACAGGTTTTAAGGGAGCGAAACTTTAATGAGAGAAAAGAGGTTTTTTTGAATACGATTAATTTGCCTTTGAATAACGATGATATTCTCAAATTTCATATCGGAGATGTAATTTATCTTGCCGGAACAATCGTAACGGGAAGGGATGAGGTTTACCATAGAGTTGTAGAAGAAAATATTATGCCGCCTGTGGACTTAAACGGAATGGCAATTTATCACGCCGGACCAATTGTAAAAAAAACCGAACAAAATCATGAGCTTGTTTCGATAGGGCCGACTACTTCCATGCGTATGGAAAAATGGGCGGCTGATTTTATAAAAAAAACAGGCATAAAAGTGATGATCGGCAAGGGCGGCATGGGAGAGAAAACAGCGTCCGCCTGCCGAGAGTTACGCGCAATTCATTGCGTTTACCCAGGCGGCTGCGCTGTGTTAGGTGCAACTCAAATAGATAGCATTGAAAATCCCTACTGGGAAGAATTTGGCATGGCGGAATGTCTTTGGGTAATGAAGACTAAAGCGTTTGGTCCGCTGATTGTCAGCATTGACGCGCATGGGGGGAATCTCTTTGCGGAGAATTCTTTGTTTTATGCTGGGAAGAAGCGGTAAAAAATAATTTTTACCGCGAACCACACGAACTTATTGCAAATCACTGCCGCTAAAACTCACAATCATACCATCTGATACCGAGACATTGATTTTCGTAAATACATATCCGCCTGATGACGATTGCAATTTAAAATCATATATGCTATTTGCGGATAAAGACTGCGAAAGAGTGAATGTCCGTGATGTACCATCATCTAAATTATACCAACCGCATAAATTATCTCCCCAGCTTTCTGATGATGACAGTTTTATATAAATGCCGCTTATGGAATAAGTTGTTTTATTTTCAATAACAATTACAGGCGAACCAATAAGCGGGGTATCTGAATTAGCTCTTGTGTATGTTAAGACCATGCCGGCTGAAACAGTTATATTACTCATTGTGAACGTATTGGTCGGATTTGATGATCTCATTTGAAGATCAAACACCGTATAACTGGACGGCGGAATAGGTATGGTTACAGACCTTCCGTCATTGTTTGAAATTGTTCCAAAGCTCTCTCCCCAATCTGATGAAGATGACGGTTTTATATAACATCCATTAAAAGCTACGCCGGTTCTATTTTGAATAGTAATACCTGGCAGATCGCTTCCGTCGTTTAAATCATTAGTGGTAAACGGGATAATCATTCCGTTTGAAACGGTGACTTTATATTTTCTAAAAGAATATCCGCCTGATGACGATTGTAACACGAAATCATATTCACTGTTAGCGGATAAAGCCTGCGAAAGAGTGAATGTTCGTGATGTACCATCATCTAAATTATACCAACCGCATAAATTATCTCCCCAGTTTGTTGATGTTGTTTTTTTTATATAAATGCCGCTTACAGAATAGCTTGTTTTATTTTCAATAACAATTACCGGCGAACCAATAAGCGAAGTGTCTGAATTTACATTAGTATATGTTAAAACCATACCGTCTGAAACAGTTATATCGCTCATGGTGTATGTATTGGTTGGGTTTGATGACCTCGTTTGAATATCAAACTTTTTATAACTTGACGGCGGAATAGGTATTGTTACAGACCTATCGCTATTATTTGAAATTTCTCCAAAGCTTCCTCCCCAATCTGATGAAGATGACGGTTTTATGTAACATCCATTAAAGGCTACGCCTGTCCTATTTTGAATGGTGATTCTTGGCAAGTCGCTTCCGTCGTTTATATCACTGACAGTAAAGGCTATTGTCATTCCGTTTGAAACGGTGACTTTATATTTTCTAAAAGAATATCCGCCTGATGACGATTGTAATATGAAATCATATTCTTTGTTAGCGGATAAAGACTGCGAAAGAGTAAATTGCCGCGTTGTACCGTCATCCAAAGAATACCAACCGCATAAATTATCTCCCCAACTTGTTGATGTTGATTTTTTAATGTTAATGCCGTTTACTGAATAGCCTGTGTTATTCTTAATGGTAATAGTCGGATTTACACCGCTGCCGCCACTGCCGCCGCTGCCGCTGCCGTCTTCGCCGTTATCATCATTATCATTGTTTGTTCCGCTATTAAAAAAACAACCAACAAAAGAAAACCCTATTATAACCGTAATGGCAATAATTATAAAAAATTTAAACGCGTTTTTCATATAAAAACTCCTTAATATTATATACGCTATTATATCATTTTTATTAAAAAAAAACACTATTATATTCTTACTTTAAAACAACGCTTGTAAACCCACCCAACGTAAGAACACTCCCCTTCAACGCCGCACTACCCTTACCAGCGTAACCTCTGACAACGGTAAAATTCTCACTTGTATATTCGCTCAAATCAACCGTAACTTCATCTTCGCCGGTATTGTGAAATACCGCGGCTTTACTGCCGCCGTAATCATAGACAAAGCCGCCGAAAACGGCATAGTCGGAAAAATCCAAAGCTGTAACCGCGCCTCTGGCGATTTCGGGATTTGCCCTGCGGAGCATAATAAGTTTTTTATAGTGATTCAACAGGCTGGTTTTTTTAGGCAGTTGGCTTTTTACCGTTCCGTTTTTCTGATTCGCCTTATCGTAGGTACTGCCCACAGGGTCTTTAACTTTGTCGTTATCTCCCCATAACATCGCGAGTCTTCTGTTCGCGTCGGTCGGTTCGTTGCCTTTGCTTCCCTTCATGCCAATTTCTTCTCCGTAGTAAATAAAAGGGCAGCCGCTTGATAACAGGTAAATGTTAGCCGCCGTCTGCATCGCGTAATTTTCAGGAGCAAGAAAGCCGGCGGCCCTGTCCATATCGTGATTGGAAACAAACGGGGCAAGGATTGCCAGTGAAGATTTTTTCAATACTTGTTTTTGATACGATTCAAGATTAGCGGCGTATTCTGAAACGCTGTCAACGCCAGTCGCCGCGTAATAAATATATCCCGACGTGCCGGCAAAAGAAAAATCAAAACAATTAACCGCCTCATAATAATTCTGTATCGCGGTTGTCCCCGACCAATTTTCAGCTACTATATAAACGTCGTCTTTT